>JBIILR010000016.1:0-16433 GCA_044338365.1 Polynucleobacter sp.
ATCAAATAACCCCAAAATTACCTATGCAAACTCAGCGTTCACGCAACTGACTGGCTATAGCACAGATGAAATTCTCGGGAAATCGCCAAAGATTCTCCAGGGCCCAAGTACCTCCCAAACAGTTATTCAACGCTTACGGAAATGCCTCATTGATGTGACGGTCTTTGAAGGTTCGGCCGTAAATTATAAAAAAGATGGTACGATTTTTATGATGAATTGGCGCATGATTCCAATTATTGACAATGGAGAATTAAAAGCTTGGTTAGCAATCCAACGCGAAAAAGTTGTCGCATGGGTACCAGATTAATAGACTACATTATCTTTTCTAAGCTGTAATTCACTGAAATATATACACATTCCAGCAGCTACGAATTCCTCTAAGGCGTAGGTCGCACGTTCGAATCGTGCTGGGCAGGCCAAATCTTGGAAATTTTGGCTGAATCAATTCGGGGATTTTAGTCCTGATTGGTGACCTGATTACCGAAATAGAGTGGCGCTAGAGTGCCATGGCGGAGCCGGGTTGCAATTGGTATCCCTTGGATGGTGACGGAAAACCCGCCTAATTAATGGCGGAATAGTAAAAGCTAACCCGAAGGTTAGCAATCACTAAACAAGATAAATAATTACAACCGCAAACTCATTGAGTCTGAAAATTTTATTCGGCTTTTACATTACTCTCTTTGATTACTTTTGCCCATCGATCAATTTCACTTGAAAGGTAATCTGTAAACCACTGTATTGATTCTGCTGCAGGATCGATGCCTGCATCATAAAATTTTTCTTTATTTTCGGAAGCTGTTGTAATTTGATTAATAATTGAATTTAAATTTACTACAGTTGGCTTTGGAGTTTTGGCAGGCGCAAAGATACCAAAATAGCTCAGCACAATATAATCTTTTAAGCCTGATTCTGACATTGTTGGGACATTAGGCAAAAGGGCTGCACGTTTTGGTGATGTAATTGCTATAGCGTTAACTTTATTGGCTTTGATAAGCTGAACAGAAGAAGGTAAAAAATCAAACATCATATTTAAATGCCCGCCCATTAAATCGTTCAAAGCAGGACTATTTCCTTTATAAGGAACGTGAACGATGTTTATGTTTGCCATTTTTTTAAAAAGTTCTCCAGCTAGATGTGGAGAGGTTCCGTTACCAGCCGAGCCAAAGGTAAGCTTGCCAGGATTATTTTTGGCATAAGCAATCAAATCATCCAATGTTTTAATTGGTAATTTATTTGAAACCAAAAGAACAAGAGGAATAGATCCTATTACAGCTACAGGCTCGAAATCTTTTTTCGAATCATATTGAAGATTTGGATAGAGTGTGTAAGCTATCGCAGCAGTGGTAACAGATGTAAGCAATAGTGTAGATCCATCAGGCGTGGACTTTGCGACGAATTGGGAACCAACTGTTCCGCCAGCACCAGGCCTATTTTCAACAATAACTGGCTGTTTTAAAGATGTAGATAATTTTTCAGCAATTATCCTGCCCAAAATATCAGTACTTCCACCGGGAACAAAAGGAACCACTATTTTTGTGGTTTTACTTGAATCCTGAGCCTGACTTATTGAGGGAAGTGAGATAGTTATTGATAGGGTTAAAAAGCTAATAAAAAAATGGATAATTTTTAAATCAATTTTCATGACTTCATCCTTTCTATTGAGGAACAGCAAAACTAGGTAACTGACCGCCTTAATACCTTATTGTTGGCAGATTTTGGCAAACTATTTACAAATTTAAATATATTTGGAACTTTATTTTTTGCGATTTTCATTTTAAGAAAATCACGTAGTGTTTCAATTAATTGTGTTTCGTTGTCAATCATATCTTTACATACTATTACTGCTTTGATTAAGTTTCCATCATTACCATCAGATATGGGGATTACACAGGCTTCAGATATTGTTGGATGCGCCATTAGCGCGTTTTCAATTTCAATCGGCGATATAAAAATACCTTTACTTTTAAAACAATCATCTGATCTTCCTAAAATCCAGAAGTAACCATCTTCATCCTTCTTTGCAATATCACCTGTTAAAAAGAGACCATTATTTAAAACTTCTAAAGTTTTTTTGGGATCTTTGTGATAGCCCAAAAAAAGACTAGGATTATTTTCTTCTACGAAAACTAGCTGTCCTGAAACGTTATTTGGAACTTCGTCAAGGTTTTCATCTACTATCTTTGCATGAACACCCCAAGGAACTCCTACAGAGCCTAGTTTGACTGGTAGTAGCGGGCTATTTCCAAGAACCATTTGCATTTCTGAGACTCCATAGTGCTCCCAAATGTCAATGCCAAATTTCTTTTTCCATGTTTGTAATGTAGAAACTCCAAGAGCTTCACCGCTTGCATTACAACCTCTAAGACTACTTGTATCGTAAATGCGTTCGATGCCATCTATAGCAAGAATCATTCGGTAAATAGTTGGTACTGCATAGAGAATGCTAACTTTAAATTTTGTTATGCAATTTAGGACTCTTTCTGGAGTAGCTTTACCTTCCAGAATGGCTCCAGTTACACCATTTTTTAAAGGAAAAAAAACATTGTGCCCAAGTAAGCTAATAAAGCTCCACTCACCAGAGGCTAGAACAATATCATCAGGTTTGGGTGGTATGCGAATCGCGTTAGAATTGCCTCGGCCAATAATCCATCGTTGTGCATGAACAATGCCTTTTGGTTTTCCTGTTGTTCCAGACGTGTAACACATTAATGCAGGATCATCTGCATTTGTCTCTGCATTCGCAAGGTAGAATCCGGGCTCTCCCTCAATTAGCTTTTCAAATTTGATTTCATTATCAAGCGATCCTCTAGCTACAATCAGTTTTATGTCGAAAGTTTTAACTGCAGCCCTCAAGGCCTCTGCGTTTTCTGAGAGGGTAATTGCTGCTACAGAATCACTATGCGTTAACACATATTCAACATCCTCTACACTTGCAGTAGAGTTCTGAAGGACTGGTATTGATCCAATTTTAATAAGACCTAGAATTGAAATAACAAACTCTATCGAATTCCACATACTTACAAGAACGCGGTCCCCCTTTTTAATGCCTAAGGAGAGACAGTTTAGGCCGAAATGGCTTATCTTTTCACTTAATTCTTCGTAAGTTATCGAACCTCTTTCCCCAATAAATGCAATATGTTTTGCCTTGCCAGCCTTAATAGATTTATCAAGTGTTTGATCTAGAATATTTAATTTTTTCGTAATGACACAAAAGTCATCACTAACCTTAATTGAAGGGTGAAAAAAATTTTCAATTTTCATAATTAAATACTTAGCAACTAGTTCCCATAGTCTGGACCCTTAAATACGGGTTTACGTTTTTCAAGAAAAGCTCGGATGCCTTCTTGACAATCCTTGGTTCGAGTAATTTCTTTAATCGCTGAAAGCTCTTTAGACCAGCCTTCATCCGAGCGATTTGAGTTCCAATAAAACTTAACTAATTCTTTGGCATACCTAACTGACAGGTAGGGGTTGTTTGCAACTTCTACTGCAAAATTAAAGGTTTCTTTTAAAAGATTTTCATGTGGAATTACTCTATCTACTAAGCCTATTCTTTCAGCCTCGTGAGCATTAACAATTTTCCCAGTCAAGATCATCTCCAGAGCTTTTCCGACGCCAACAAGTTTAGGAAGGTTTCTTGCCCCGCCTGATTCTGGTAAAAACCCAGCAGGAACCGCAACTTCTCCTAGCTTAGCTTTATCAGACGCGAATCTCATATCGCATAGCATAGCAAGTTCCATTCCAATCCCTACTGCCGGACCATTAATTGCAGCAATTGTTATTTGAGGCAAATCTTCTAATTTTTGAAAGCATTTTTGTAGAACAGAATGACGCAGATCATTAAAAAAATAATGAATTAATTCTTTGTAGTCACCAAAATTTCCCATCTCGAAATTTTCATCGCCAACGCCTAGAGGGCCGGCTTCTGATTTAAGATCCCCACCAGCTGAAAAACCTCGACCTTCTCCTGTGATGATTATGACCTTGATCTGACTTAAATGCGAGATTTCAGTCAGTAGTATGTCTAACTCAACCCTAGTTTTAACGTCGATAGCATTCATGACATGATCTCGAATAAAAGTAATCATGCCAATCGATCGATCTCCGGGTTTATTAGGATTTTCTAAAATTTCCCATCGTATATTTTGATAGTTCATAGGGCTCCTTTAAAAAAGCTCAAAAGTTTCTGGAATGTGTCAAACTCTGATGATATGCTGTAAACGCTGCAAAAATGTATTTTAGAAGCAATACCCCTAGTCAATACTTAATTGAAACAGTTTTTTTGTAATTTGCTTTTGTTATTGGTGAATTTTAATTTCTTTTATTGAGTTAATCTTAAATTTTGGGATCTGGTTATGAAAAAAATACGAAATGCTTTACTAATGCTTATTTTTTCTATTGCGGCTTCAAATGTAATTGCACAATCATATCCCGCAAAGCCTGTAAGATTAGTTTTTGCCTTCCCGCCCGGCAGTTCAGCTGACATTGTTGGTCGGATATTCGCTGAAAAGCTTTCTGAATATTGGGGGCAGACGGCGGTTGTAGATAATCGACCTGGTGCTGGCGGAACAATTGCTGCTGGAATTGTTGCAAAATCCCCGCCTGATGGCTATACATTGCTGGTTCATTCTTCGGGTCATGTTGTAAATCCATCGATTTATAAGACATTGCCTTATGACGCCTCAAAGAGTTTTGTGGATATAGCGCCATTAGCACAACAACCAAATGTTTTAGTGGTCAATCCAAACTCTAGCTACAAAACAGTCGGAGAATTTATATCAGCAGCTAAAGCGAGGCCCGGAATGCTAACGGTGGCATCAGCTGGCACTGGAAGCGGAACACATTTGAATTTAGAAAAATTCAAATATGACGCAAAAATTAATGTAAATCATATTCCTTACAAAGGATCCAGCGAAGCACTTACCGATATTGTTGGGGGTAGAGTAGATGCATACTTTGCCCCGATATCTTCTGTTTTAGAGCTAATTAAAGGTGGCAAGGTTAGGGCTATAGCTGTAAGTACTTCAAAACGCTCCTCTTTGCTACCCAATCTTCCTACAATTGCTGAATCAGGTCTGCCAGGTTTTGAATATTCACTTTGGTTTGGTATCTGGGGGCCAGCAGGTATGCCGCCAGCAATTGTCGAAAAAATTTCAAATGATATTAAGAGAGCATCTGTTGACGCTAGATCCAAACTACAAGCAATCGGTAACGAGCCCTTGGAAATGACTGAACCTCAATTTACCAGCTTTGTAAATACTGAAATTAAAAATTCAGCAATACTGTTAAAAGCTGCCGGAATAGAAGCTCAATAAGTTAACTTAAGGCAAATTAGTACTTTTGAAAATAATGGAAAATAAATTAGATTTAGTAAAGTTAATTCAACCAGACAATGCTCCAACTCAAGTAAAGCAAATTTATGATGAGATTTGTAAGGTAAAAGATCCAAGATGGCTTGGCCCGCTATTTGGATTTTTTGCCATCTCACCCCCTTTGCTCAAAGCATGGTGGGAGCTCCAAAAGCAATTAGAGCTCCTTGAGGGAGAAGTTCCAAGGATCTTAATGAATAAGATTGCAATGATATGTGCTATTGCGGTTGATTGCCCACGCTGTATAAGTTTTCATAAATCTGATTTGATCGATAGATTGCAACTTAATAATGACGAGATTAATAAGTTACATGATTTTGAAAATTCGGATCTTCCCGAGTCTGAGAAAGTAGTGTACAGAGTAGCTAAAAAAATTACCCTCAATGAGCAGATGACAGACCAGGAATTTAATGATCTTCGAGCCGTAGGTTATGCCGATGCAGCAATCGTTGAAATCGTATCGGTATCCATGATGGAGAGTGGTTTTGCGAGGCATGCTAGTGTGTTTGCAAGATTTGAAAATGGAATCGATTGGCCTGCACAGCACACCCCATCGCCTGAATACAAATCTACTTTGAATAAAAAATAAATACTCTAGAGGGTTTCTTATGCAAAATAAATCTCCAAGATTGGTATCGATTAAAGCCCGCCCCCAAGAAGTCGAAATTGATCTCAATCGAACGGCTATCGTTGTTGTTGATATGCAAAATGCGTATGCCAAAAAAGGAGGGATGTTAGATCTAGGAACCGGTATTGATGAAGGGAGAGTCGGAAATGTTATCAAGGCAAATCAAAAATTACTGGATGTTGCTCGAATAGCCGGCGTCAAGGTAATTTATTTGCAATTTGGCTATCGCCCAGACCTCAGCGACGCCGGTGGACCTGAATCACCTAATATTCGCAAGCAAATGGCATTTAAAATCATTCGTGAAAAGCCGGAATTGAGAGATAAATGCATTGTTCAAGGCACCTGGGGCTGGCAAATCATTGATGAATTAGCCCCTAAAGAGGGTGACTTAGTTGTTCCAAAATCTAGGTATAGTGGTTTTGCGGGGACCACTCTGGAGAATCAGCTAAACGGTCTAAATATTAGGTATTTGATGTACACAGGCGTTGCTACAAATGTTTGCATTGAAAGCACTGCAAGAGATGGATACTTTAGAGAGTTTTGGCCCATTCTTATCGAAGATGCGATGGATCATACGGGGCCTGACTTTGTCAGACAGGGCACTCTTTATAACTTTGAATCGAAGATGGGTTGGATTACGCAGACAGATGAAGTTATTAAAGTTCTTAAAGGTTGAAAAATGATTGAATCAAATTTTGAGGGGGTGTTTCCATACATCGTATCCCCAGTGGATGAAAATGGCGAGGTTAAGGTTGACGTGCTCACACGGCTTTCTAACGATTTGATTGAGGCTGGTGTTCACGGCCTTACTCCGCTTGGATCTACAGGTGAATTTGCCTACCTCACATGGCCTCAACGAAGAAAAATTGTTGAGGTAGTTGTAAAGGCATCAAATGGTCGAGTGCCTGTTATTGCAGGGGTAGCCTCAACCTCGACTCTTGATGCAGTCTACCAAGCAAAGGAGTATGAGAATCTTGGCTGTCAGGGTATTTTGGCTATTTTGGAAGCTTATTTCCCAATCTCGGACGATGGTGTGTATGACTATTTCAAGGCGATCGCTGAAGCAGTGTCATTACCAATAGTTTTATATACAAATCCTAATTTTCAAAGATCTGATCTAACTTTGCCAGTCATTGAGAGGCTTAGCCACATTCCTAATATTCAATATATTAAAGACGCATCTTTTAACACCGGAAGGTTGCTCTCTATTATTGGTAAAGTGCAAGGGCGAATGAAAGTATTTGCTGCATCTGCTCATATTCCGGCATGCGTAATGCTTATTGGAGGAGTTGGGTGGATGGCGGGCCCAGCATGCATTGCTCCTAGACAAAGCGTGAAGTTATATAATCTTTGCAAAGAAGGCAATTGGAATGTTGCAATGGAATATCAGCGTCATATGTGGGCTGTAAATCAGATTTTTGCCAAATATAATTTAGCTGCTTGTGTTAAAGGCGGTCTCGAATTGCAGGGTTATGAAGTTGGCAAGCCTATTTCTCCTCAAGCACCTCTTTCTCCAGAGGGGATAGCTGATGTTAAGAAGGTTCTTGCAGCATTAGCAAAAATATAACAAGAATTGCGCCCCGCAAAGGACGCTCGAAAATGTTGGTTTTCCCGACAAAATCTATTACACTGCGCCATTTTCACCGTGCAACTCATTGGATTTATTAATATTACGAGCAACTAAGAATCTTCTAAGGCGTAGGACGCACGTTCGAATCGTGCTGGGCAGGCCACCTAATGGCGATATATTGTTTCAAAAAGAAGGGTGGACCTCACCCTCTTAACTTAAGGGCATGCCAGACTTAATTAAATAAGACTTACACGTCCGCTTGGTAAATCATAAATCGCTCCCACAATCTTCAGATTTCCTTTCTTTACTCGCTCGCTCAAGATTGGGTTTGATTCCTTCAGCTTTTCAACATTTAATCGAACATTCTCAACCGTAGCTGCGTTAAGCAGATCCTTGCCTTTCGCTTTTTTGCTAGCCTCGCGAACGGCAGGAGCAAGAGCCGTGGTTAGAGCTTGAATATGTCCTGGGAAGGATGCATTTTGTGTATATGCCTTAATTGAAGCATCAATCGCACCACAACTAGTGTGCCCCAAAACCATAATTAATGGAGCGCCGAGTACAGCGGTCCCATATTCAAGGCTTGCCAGAATATCCGTGTTAACAAAATTACCAGCTACCCGAGCCACAAAGAGGTCGCCACGTTCCTCATTAAACGCTAGCTCAGGGCTTATGCGGGAGTCGGCACAGCTGAGGATACAAGCATACGGATTCTGACCGCGTGCAAGTGCCCCCCTTGTTTCATCCACATTAATTTGTAATGTTTTACTTTTGACATAAGTAGCATTTCCAGCCATTAATCGAGTAAGGGCTTGATCTGGACTTAGAACATTTTCAGATTTAGGAGGATTTGCAGCTTGAGCAATTGAAATACCTGCCGATGACATGAGTCCGCCAACGGAGAGAAGGCCAGCCGACTTTAGAAGTGTTCGCCGAAGTGGATTATTAGGTAATTTTGATATTGCATTTAGTTTTTTAGCGTTACATAGAATGCACATAAGAGACCTTTCTGATAATCATTATTATTTCAATAGAGGTAAGCGCATCTGTTTAAATGAGTCGTAAAAAACGTTCACTTAATCACATCAAATAAGATGCTTACTAAAGATCGTATGCTAATTGCTAGATATATAGCAACTTTTTTCACTTAGCTATTTAATTGACTGATTAATCAATGGGTTACGATTTTTTCTAAGGGATAGGTCGGACGTTCGAATCGTGCTGCGCAGGCCAAAGGCCTAATCGGTTTATATAAACCTAGGCTGGTTGATTGTGGCCTATTGACCGAATCATGGATCAAGCATGAGCAGCGTTGGGGAGGCCTTGGATCTAGCGTTGAGGATCCAGTTAACTGTGAGCAACTGGGTGAAGAGTAAATTTGTCGATTAAACCGACAAATTTGGATTCGGGTTGTTTTAGTCCCTAATCTTCACTAACTCAATTGTAGATTCAAGTGCAAAATCAAATGGTGGCAAAATTTCATTGAATCCTTGTCCCTTATAATTATCGAAAAATCCCACGAATTTATTTTGAAAAATATTGCCAAAAGCCATTTAAGAAATATTTATGTCACCTTTTTTATTGGGTTCTTTGCTTCCAATGCATTGAGCCAGATAAAAGATGATGCTATTAGCCCAGATGTTGCAGCGATTTCAGATCGCTTGACTGGGAAAATCCAGCTATCGGATTCTGAAAGGCAGTGGATCGATGCCAATCATAAAATTAGATTTTGGGTGAGCACTGAGGCGCCACCCTATTTTTACGATAAAAAAAAGCCCGTTGGCCTAGCGATAGATTACGCCAAGATTATATGTGCGGCGTATAAGCTAAATTGCGAATTCAAAGATCAATTCTCTGGCTCCTTTTCTGAGGCAATTCCTTTTGTAGGCAGAGCAAATGGTCCAGATGTGTTCATGACTGGCAGATTTTTACCGGAACGACTGAAATATGTACTGTATACAAATCAGTACCTTTTCTCTCCATGGGTAATTATCACTAGGACCGATAGCGTGCAAATTATTTCGCTTGGCGATCTGTCTGGAAAAAAAATCGTAGGCGTTAAGGGCTTTGTCGTAAATGGCTTGGTGCGTAAAGAGGTGTCTGATTTTGAGTTTATTGAAAAAAAGACACAACATGAAGCGTTGGAAACGATTTCATCGGGCGTTGGCGATGCTTACGTCGCGGACTTAGTCAATGCTACTTTTATGATTGCTCAGTATGGATTTTCGAATCTTAAAGTGGCGGCCCCTACAAACTTTCCCACTCAGGGTGAGTCTATGATGGTTAGAAAGGATTGGCCTGAGTTAGTCACCTTAACCAATAAAGTGCTCGACACATTAACTGAGCAGGAAAAGCAAAAACTAAGAGAAAAGTCGTTTTCAATACGATTTGATTACGGTAAATGGCGTACTGTGGCAATTTATGCATCCAGCTTTGGAGTGATGCTATTGCTGGGACTCATCCTTTTTTGGTTTTGGAATAAAGGCCTGAAAAAAGAAAAAGCACAAATACAGGCGCTATTAGACGAACGCGAGCGCATGGTTGGCTCGCTTCTCAAGGCCAACAAGACTGCGGCTACTGGCGCTTTGTCGGCATCCATTGCTCACGAACTCAATCAGCCTCTTGGAGCATCCAATCTAAATATCCAATTTCTGAAAATGAAACTGGAAAAAGGGGCTCTTAATCCGGAGCTGGGTAAAGAAATCCTAGATTCCCTGGAACAAGATAACGTGAGAGCGGCTACGATTGTTAAATCCTTAAGATCAATCTTTGTTGATGATGATGTGATTCCCCAAGAGGTTCAATTGGGCGATTTGATATCTAAAGTATTAGGTATCGCGAAGCCAGAGCTCAAGAGTAAGAATATTCAAATTCAGCTTCGAGTTGACGATGATTTAGTAATTCAAGTTAATCCAGCTGAAATTGAGCAGGTGATATTGAACTTGGTGAACAATGCCGTACAGGCGTTGGATAATTCTGGAACGCTTCAGCGTCGCATTGTTATAGAGGCCATTAAAGCTGGTAAATCAGTTCAACTAAGTGTTTCTGACAATGGGCCAGGTGTGCCTGCGGACTTCAAATCCAACCTTTTTGAGCTCTTGAGTACAACCAGGCAGACAGGCATGGGTTTGGGGCTATGGCTTTGTAAGCATATTGTCACTAGATATAGTGGCTCGATCCATCATGAGGATTTGGTTGGCGGCGGCGCGCGGTTTATTGTGAAATTCCCCCCCCCGCTAATTGGCCCTAGGGCTAATTGACTGGATAACTAACTAAGCGGAGCATGGGTTCTCATTCATTATGTTAGTGCGCCATGTCCCTATGCGATATTCGTTCTGCCAAGCAAATAGGTAAGCTGCTGAGAAGCTCGCGGGAAACGCAGCGAGCTAATCTTCTGCAAATATCCAAACAATGTGGTTTAAGTGTCGCCCAATTAGTTCATATTGAGAATGGTAATGTTTTTGCTTTTGAAGGCAACATAGAAAAGATCATGAGTTACTCCAATGTCTATGCTCAAGCCTTGAACATAGACATCAACACCCTTCGTGAAGCCCCAGTATTGATGTCAACAAGACAAGCAGCAGTAGTCGATGTTTATATCCCTCACTTTTTAATGAAGCAAGCCTAATATCTCATTATTAGCAGTACTTGCTCTTAATTTCAAGAAATCCTAAATTGCATTGCACAATTAATTGCAAAGTGCTTTTTTAACGCTATTTGCCATTTAAAAATCTAGGCTTTCCAGCAACCAAGAATTCTTCTAAGGCGTAGGTCGCACATTCGAATCGTGCTGGGCAGGCCAAATATCAATAAATGATTTGAATTACCTTAGGCGATTGTGTTCTATTGACTCAATCATAGTTGAGCTTGTTTAGCGTTGGGCTCACCTTGGTCTAGCGTGGAGGATTCTCAGGGACTATGGGCAACTTGGTGAAGAGAAAATTTGTCGGGTTAACCGACAAACTATGTATGGCTTGCAATCCAATCTTAGGTTACACATCACCAGCACGCCAAATCCAAGTACCCAGACTCATGCAGAATCAACCCATGTCGTTGCAATTATTCACTACAGAAAAACTCTCTTTGGAAGTGAGCCTTAATTGACGGCAGTTCAGCTGTTGCTTCCAGCAAGCGCATGTCCTCTGGTAAGACTTTCTTGCCTATCACGTCGTCCGGGAGAAATCTTTTAGCTTTTTATTTTTGTCCTGGCGCCGCGCTGATTTCCCAGCGGTTGAAGTCGTATTCGCCCACACCCTGGATCAACAGGAACTTGCAAGGCTGCATCGCTGACGGATTATGGGGCCGATGTGCTGTGCCGGGTATCAGCTTAAGTGACTGGCCGATCTGCAGTTCCACCGGCGCATTTGGCGCGCCGCTGTACACGTCCGCGCTTTCGACGACCAGTGTGCCCTCTAGGCAATAGAATACGTCAAACACAAAAGAGTGGTGGTGCCATGGCACTTCTTCGCCGGGACCCAGCAAAAACTCTTTGGCCTGAACGTCTATGCCTTCGGCAACAATCTTGCGGGAGGAGACTGCGAAATTGCAGGACTGCCGCTCGGCGCCTACAGCTGTCTTGTTGAGGCTGTTGATCGCCATTCCAACCTCAATCGAGCTTTACGCCAGTTGCATCAATAATTTTAGCCCACTTTACCACCTCGGCCCTAAGCGTAAGGTTGAGTTCTTCTGGCGTGCTGAATTCGGGCGTCGCAGCTGATGCCAGAAGCCGCTCTGCGACCTCAGGCATTCTGACGACATTAGCTATTTCGCGGTTGATTAGGTTGATGATGTTCGCTGGCGTTCCCGCTGGCGCCATAACGCCGAAACTGCCGAGCACCGCATAGCCGGGCACGCCCGCTTCGGCGATGGTCGGCACGTTGGGTAGTAGGGGAGAGCGAGTAGTCCCGGTCACGCCCAGCGCGCGCAGATTGCCAGCCTTGATCTGGGGTGCGGCAGCCGAGAGAAAGTCAAACATCACCTGGATCTGGCCGCCCAGCAGGTCGCCCATTGCTGGTGCGGCGCCCTTGTAAGGGATGTGCACCATGTCTACGTTGGACAGGCTCTTGAACAACTCGCCGGCAAAGTGCACCGTAGTGCCGTTGCCAGCCGAGCCGAAATTGATCTTGCCGGGGTTAGCCTTGGCTAGCGCGATCAGCTCCTGCACGTTGTTTGCTTTCACGCCCGGATTAATTACTAGGACGTTGGGCACAGAGGCGATCACGCCCACGGGCTTCAATTCTTTCAGGAGGTCGTAGCGCGGGGCTTTATACAGGCTTGCGCTGATGGCCAGGCTGCTGATCGCGGCAACGAGCAGGGTGTGGCCGTCGGCGGGCGAACGGGCGACAAGCTCGGCTGCGATATTGCCGCCAGCGCCAGCGCGATTTTCCACAATGATTGTCTGTCCCAGCTTATCTCCAAGTTGCTGGCTAATGGAGCGCGCGATAATGTCCACGCCGCCGCCGGGCGGAAAGCCCACCACCAGTTTAATGGGCTTGTTCGGAAAGGGCTGCGCGCTTGCGACGGCAGGAACGATGATAAGGGCTGTGATGACGGCGCAAAAACACGACTTCCAGTTATTCATGCATTTTGTCGATCGTCGCAGCCGTTTCGTAGGCCACAGACGTGGCCTAAACGACTGCAACAGTGTGAGAGATCTGTGCTTATACTCATAAAATTGATCTTACTGGGTATGCTCAATAACTGTCAAGCGCCAGATTCGCCTCGTATGACCTCGACGCCGACGATGCCGTATTTCCGGCCAATCCGACCATAACTTATTCCGTGGCCTGCCTCTTACATCAGGCCATCCTAATAATCAATACATAGCGCCTTATCCCCTTTTTTATACTTTTGGGTCGCTAACAGATGACATCGATATATTTTTCAATTTCTCGACCAAATCCATTCCATGATTTCGGATGTGTTCCCGTAGGATTTTCTTTGCGTCCAAAGCGTCATGGCGGCTGCAGGCTAACGCTATAAGTCTATGCTCCTTCAGCACAAGATTCCATTCCCCTACATTTTTTTCTATTTGTGCTTTAGTTAGTTTTTTTTGGTCAAAATTTTCATTACTTTTCAGTAGTTTCATTCTGACGTGTCTTGCAAATAATTCCTGTAGATTTTTAATTGTCGCTATTAGGCGCGGTCTATTTGAGGGGGCATAAATGCAGTGGTGGAATGCCCAATTCAGCCCTCCCCAACGCGTTTCAAACTCCTCAAGAAAATCATTTCCAGATGAGTGCTTAAGGATATCTTCTGCTTCGGTAACAATTTTTAGCGCTGCGGCTAGATTGTCTGTATTAAAGTTCTTGATTGCCAAGTCAATCGCTAAGGATTCAAGCGACAGCCGCATCTCTAGAATTTCCTCAAAATCATCTGTAGTGAGTGTCGTAACCATCAGGCCGCGGCGTGATGAGCTTTGAACAAACCCTTCACTTTCTAGTTTCTGTAAAGCGTCACGTATTGGAACCCTACTCACACCAAATTTTTTAGCGATTTCCTCCTGGCGTAGGGTGCTGCCGTCTGGTAGCGCTCCTTCAACGATGGCTTTTCTAAGCAGATTCAATACGCTTTCCGATGCCGTTGGAAGTTTTATATCTATATTTTCAATATATTTGTTTATATGCATATGATGAAATTTATTTACGCAATCCTGTCATGAGGTTGACTTAGCAATAATAGCGTTATACGATTGGTCAGTATACGGTATACAGTATACAAAACACAATAAATAGAGACATTATGAAATCCATCAATCTAGTAAATGTTGCGGTTGCGCAAGTAGAGCCAGCGGAAAATAAAGATAAGGCAATATTAAAAATTGCTGAATTTGCTCAGAAAGCCGCAGAACAAAATGTTCAACTGATCCTATTTCCTGAGGCATTTATTGGGGGATACCCAAGGGGCTCAGGTTTTGGTGCCACAGTTGGTGTACGAACGAATGAAGGTAGGGAAGCATTTAGGCGTTACTGGGAGGCGGCGATAGAGATCCCTAGTAAGGAATGCTCCCAAATTGGACACATTGCAAAGCGAAATAAGTTGCAGATTGTTGTCGGGGTAATTGAGCGAGATGGCGGGACCTTGTATTGCACTGTGATTTTTTTCTCAGCAGATGGGGAACTCATGGGCAAGCATCGGAAGTTGATGCCTACTGGTTCAGAAAGGCTAGTGTGGGGATTTGGTAATGGCTCAACAATGCCAGTTTTCAATACCCCAATTGGAAAAGTTGGCGCTGTGATTTGTTGGGAAAATTACATGCCATTGATGCGTGCGGCACATTACGCAAAAGGGATCCAAATCTATTGTGCTCCTACTGCAGACGGAAGAGACACATGGTTACCTACAATGCGCCATATTGCGATTGAGGGAAGATGTTTTGTGCTGAGTTGCAATCAATTTGCCAGAAAAAGTCATTATCCGGAAAGTTATGGCAATGATAGTGATCAAAGTGAGATTATTTCTAGGGGCGGTAGTTGCATTATTGATCCCTTTGGCTCGATATTAGTAGGGCCTAATTTTGAAGGCGAGGCATTGTTGGTTGCAGAAATCAATCAGGATGATATTCCCCGCGCAAAATATGATTTTGATGTCACCGGTCACTATGCACGACCCGATGTTTTTTCTTTGCATGTCAATGAGGCAAATACCTTGCCAGTAGTATTTTCAAGTACATAGACCTTTTGTGAAACTCAGCCCTTTTAAGTAAAAACCTCTTTGAGGAATACTAGTTTTAGATCAGATTAAATAATATTAAGGAAATCTATTGTGAAGATATTGGTACTTGGAGCAGGTGGGATTGGTGGAGTTTTTGGAGGCCGACTGGCAGAAAGTGGCTCTGACGTCACTTTCTTAGTGCGTGAAAAGAGAATTGAACAGCTCAAAGTAAAGGGCCTTCAAATTGAAAGCCAGTTCGGCAATTTAACACTGCAAGTCAATACAAAGTTGCAGGCAGAGATCGAGCCAATTTATGACTTAATCTTATTGACATGTAAGGCCTTTGATTTGCCATCTGCTATTGAATCAATTCGGCCAGCAATCAATGATAAGACTGCAATCCTCCCCTTACTCAATGGGTTGGCTCACATGGATGCCTTAAATAATACATTTGGCAAAAAAAATGTCTTGGGTGGAACTGCAAAAATGCAAGTTACGCTCACGCCAAATGGCATCGTAAAGCAATTAAATGACTGGCAAACGATAACTTTTGGCGAGCAAGATGGTAAAGAGTCCATCAGAGCTAGTGATCTGTTATCTATGTTTTCTAAAACAAGTATTGACGCCAAGATATCGCAAAATATTACGCGTGATATGTGGCTAAAAATGGTTCATTTAGCTACCGTTGCTGGCATGACCTGTTTAATGAGGGCGAATATTGGTGAGATAGCACGCACCCCAGAAGGCAGTGAACTTTTGAAAAAATTCTTATTACTAAATGCGGATATTGCTGCTCATGCTGGCTATCGACCAGATGAAAAATTCCTGCAAACTTATCTCGATCTATTCTCACAGAAAGATGCAATGTACGAAGCATCCATGCAACGAGATCTAGAAAAGGGTGGACAAATTGAGTCGGAGCAAATTCTGGGCTACATGCTGCGCCAGTGCCGCGCCGCAGGCTTTCATGATGCGCTGCACTTGGCAGCTTATACGCATGTGAAGTCGTTCGAGCAGCGGCGTGATGCAAATCGACTTCCGGCTCGCTGAATTTCCACAACTGCTTGCGCTGCATTTATCTATCTTCCCGTAACACCAACTAGGAGTAAATCATGAAACAGCTTCCAATCCCCCGTAAATTGTTCTATGTGACTTTGTGCGCAAGCTTCGCGCTGCCCATTTTTCTGATAGACAAGGCTGCAGCTGCCGAACCTTA
>JBIILR010000114.1:0-4884 GCA_044338365.1 Polynucleobacter sp.
AGCGCCTGTATTTCTTCGGGCGCATGAATCACTTCACAGTAGATCGTTGTAATTCCATAGCGTTGCGCTGCCTCTATCACTCGATCGATAGCAGGTATCGAGTCGCCTGAGGGAGCTGGCAATTCCAGTAAATCGGATCCAAGCTGCGCTAGCTTTTGGCGCAAATCACTCAGCGCATCGCGTAAAAACTGCTGACGGTGCTGTCCAATCCGATCAAAGCCCCAGATGAGCGATTCTTGCGGTGCATGGGCGAAGATTGGCAGTAACCTATCCGCAGCCTTGCATGCTAATAAAAAATTGGGATTATCTTCCAGCCGCAGGTCGGACCGAAACCAATAGAGGGCTGTATTCACTGCGGCTTAGGTCGCTGTGGCGTTAAAAATCTATTCGACTGTTTCTTCGATTTGTTCCCAGGTGCTGTCACCCAGTTTTTTGACTGTCATCAGGTAGTTCCAGTTTGCCGGAACGCCGCAGGTCCAATCGTGTGGCCCATTTTGTAAGAGCAAATTCGTTTGATTGCGCTGGTCGTAATACAAAAAATAGGTTTTGCCATGAATGGGGTTAAAACCAAATTTAGCGGCATGGACCATTTCAGTGGCATCTAAGCGCGACTGCAAGGCCTTAGCTTGTTTCATGAGAACCGTAGCTTGCTCCATGATGCGGTCATACTCTTGTTTGGCATTTTGACGGGCAACATTGACGGCCTTGTCTTTTTCTTCGGTTACCTTAATGGGCGCAAAAACAGGGGCGCCCACTTCCATCGGGTACTCAATTCCCGCATGCCGTGCTGGATCCTTGTCTTCAATACGCATTGCAATTCCTAGCTCAGATAAACCGAAGTACGGATACCGTTCTTCTTAACGACTAAATTATAGTAATTCCAAGCAATTATTGCTGACGGTTGGAATCAATGCCCTATTTAGCCTATTGATGACTGACAATTGCCCGCATTCCTGCTGCGATTGAATGCGGTGCCGTATAGCCCAGCTCTTGATTAGCGTGCTCTATTGAGACGGTAAATGGATAACCCATTAAACGCACCATTTCTCGAACGATCGGCGGTTTACCTGGCATTGGTAGGTATTTCCAGCCAGTTTCAGTAAAAGCGCCAAGCCACCAAGCCAGCGTTCTGGGTACAGATAATGTGGGCACTGAAAAGCTACTTACCTTCAGTCGCTGAGTCATAAATGCTCGAAAATCAACCGGCTCACCATCGCTGATATTAAAAACGTATCCTGACTGGGTATATTGCATGGCGAGCTGCAATGCATCACACAAATTAGTAATGGAACACGTTGCAAAGGGGTAGCGGCCTTGACTGAACCAGCCAAATTGTCCGCGATTGGATGCTGGACCGATTTCAAGATCAACGCTATCGCCTTTGCCCCAAACAAAACTGGGACGCAGTACCACCACTTTCATGGCAGTCTGCTGAACTGCTAAGACAGATGCCTCGGCCAAGGCTTTGCTGCGGGTATAAGGCAAATAATGGCGAATGTGGACTGGGTAGGATTCAGCTGCATTGAGAATGGGTGTAGGCTCACTCATCACAAGCGATGCGGCACTGATGTAAATAAACTGCTTCACTCCAGCCTGCGTAGCAGCGTCCACTAGACTGCGGGTTAAATCGATATTGCTGTGCTCAAACGCTAAAACAGGTCCCGCTAAATCACGGCAACCCGCTGCATGAATGAGTACATCCATTCCAGCCAAGGCTTCTACAAAGCCCGCTTGATCGCCAGGGCCGCTAACCCATGCTTGCGCCCCTTTTGCCTCGATTAAATTAACTTGCGCCGCAGAGCGAACTAAACAGACCACGGTATGGCCCTGAGCCAGGCAGCTGTTCAAAAAATGGCTTCCGATAAAGCCGGTTGCACCAGTCAGAAAGATCTTCACGAGGGCAGTAGGGAAGCGGTATTATTTCGTTTATGCAGAATGCAAATGTCGACTATGAGTGAATTCGCCCCCATCATTGTTATTGAGCTCTTTTTAGTATTTGGCGGAGTAGTGCTATTTGCTTGGTGGCAATTTCGCGACCTACGAAAGGAGCGCGAAAAAAGAGAGCGGCATCAAAGCGATCAAACAAAGGGTAAATAATAATATTGCTGTGGCACTACGCAGTGCGTAATAGCCTAGAAGTTGAGTGCCGATACAAACCAAGATAAGACTGAGATTCCGCCAAAAATCACAATGAAGGCAATCGTTAATCCACCATAAATGGTGGCTATTTTATTTTTTGTTTCTACCGCTTTACTGTTACTCATTCCGTTTCCTTAATATAAATTAGCTCAGGCCTGACGCGCTTTTGCTTTTGCTTCCGTATCGGCACTTTTTTGACGAAAATCGACAAGGGGGTGATAGCCCATCTTATAACAGGCGCAGTGCTCGCCCAAGATCCATCGAGCTAGTTTTATTCGGATGGTTTTTAGCATTGGATAACACTTTCTTATTAAATATATAGCGTAATGGTAGCCTTAAATCGCAGTATTTGCTCGCCAGCTACTTTAGTACAGAAAAACGGCAGTGTCGCCCACTTAGTACAATCAAAGCATGCCTTTTGATTTTGACGCCCCCGTAGACCGCAGCAATAGTGACTCGATACGTTGGGATCGGTACGCTGCTGGCGATGTCATTCCACTGTGGGTGGCGGATATGGATTTTCAGTCACCGCCTTGCGTGACGGGTGCACTTGCCGAGCGTGTCCAGCATGGCGTTTTTGGCTACACCCATGCGCCCGACTCCTTACGCCATGAGATCGCCCTCTATTTAGCAAATCAATACGACTGGGAAGTGAATCCCGATTGGATTGTTGTTTTACCCAGCGTCGTTTCTGGACTTTACACTGCCGTTCGACAGCTGACCAGCCCAGGGGAGCACGTCATAGTCCCGCAACCGGTTTATCACCACCTGCGCTTAGCCTGCTCTGAAGGCCCCTGCCCCTTTACTGAAATTCCCCTCGAGCTAAGCCATGATCGCTGGGTTCTGCCATGGCAAACGCTTGGTCAATTTTGCCAAGCCAATACAAAATTGGCTTTGCTCTGCAATCCTCAAAATCCGGGTGGTACGGTTTACACCCCATCTGAATTACAGCAATTCGCGGCATTCTGTGAAGAACGCGACATCCTCATTTGTTCTGATGAGATTCATGCGGGGCTGGTGCTTGATCCCAAGACGCGCCATACCCCAATTGCCAGCCTCAGCAAAAGCACCTCAATGCGCACTGTCACGCTCATGTCACTCAACAAAGTATTTAATTTTCCAGGCATTGGTTTGGCATGGGCTGTGGCTGAAAATCCCCGTTTGCGTGAAGTAATGCAAACCGACTTACATCGCACGATTGCTGATCCTGGCTTATTAGCCTATACCGCAACCATCGCTGCAATACGGCATGGGGAAAGCTGGAGGCAATCTCTGTTGCAATACCTCCGGGGCAATCGCGATTATGTTGCAGCCCGCATAAAGGCAATGCGCCCACTCAGTATGGCGACGATGGAGGCGAGCTATTTAGCCTGGATTGATTGCAGCGACCTGAATTGCGCTGACCCGCATGCACTTTTTTTAGGGGCTGGGCTTGCGCTATCGCCCGGCTCTCAATTTAATGCACCGCAATTTGTCCGGCTCAATTTTGGAACCCAGCGAATCGTATTAGAACAAGCGCTAGACCGAATGGCAGCCGCCATTAAAGCTGCTAATCCGTAAGAATTACTGCTGGATTTCGCTACGCAGTGCAACTAGCAGGGGGTGATCGCTTGGAAAATCACCCTGCTCTACTGCAGCCTTGACCTCGGGAAGGCGATTGGCAATTTCTTCATTGCCTTGAAAAATCATGGTCCACTTTAAAAAACTGCGGCGCTCAATCACTTTACGGTTAATCAGTTTGACGTTTTTATGGCGCACGTCTTTTTTGATCTTATCCCACAGACGATCGATGGAGTGAGCTGGACCTTCGATGACTTGACCAAAACGTTGATCTTCAAAAATCAAAACCCCAGTAATGCCGAGGGCTTGATTGCGGAGGTAGGAGTGATACAGAAGGCGCATCAACCCTAAAAATGACATCTCCTCAGCTGGCTGGCTGACGTAAGTCAATTCAACTAATTCAGGAGATGGTGTTTGCATAGCTCTATTTATCGAGGATTTAACGCTTATATATTAAGCACTTCCATGCGAAATGGCAGTAGTCGTATACCCCCAAATGTAGCTGATATCTGTTTAGCCTGCTGAGCGCAAAATACCCGCCGTCTTGCCTAGGGTTTTATTGAAGCTAAATCAATTTAAGGGCAGCGAGTCATATGAAGCCCCTAATTTGAAGGCAAAATCACGGTGCCAGATCAAAAACCAAGACTTCAGCGTCCACACCATGCTCCAGTGTCAGCAGGCTCTCACCCTCGATCATGAGCGCATCCCCTGCCTCAAGCTGCTGCCCTTGGACTAATAGCTTACCTTGCACCAAATGAACGTATGCTTTGCGCGCTGGATTGAGTTCTAAGCGAGCAGACTCATCACCGTCAAACAAGCCAGCAAAAATCCGGGCATCGGCGTTCATCGTGACTGAGTCGTGGGCGCCATCGCTCGATGCAATTAAGCGTAAGCATCCTTGCTTGCTATTCAATGGAATCGATTTCTGCTCGTATCCCGGCTCAACATTCATATGCAGTGGTTCTATCCAGATTTGTAAAAAATGGGTCTCTTGATCTGGCGCATGATTAAACTCGCTGTGGACCACGCCAGTGCCTGCACTCATACGCTGAACATCCCCCGGTGGAATTGCCTTCACGTTTCCGATGCTGTCTTCGTGCGCCAGCTCACCCGATAGAACGTAACTAATGATTTCCATATCGCGATGGCCGTGCTTACCAAAGCCCCGACCGGCAGCAACCCGAT
>JBIILR010000115.1:0-4863 GCA_044338365.1 Polynucleobacter sp.
GACCGTATACCAGGTTGAGAACTGCAAAACCGTTAATACGCTCTATAAGAACTGGCTAACGCGAATTGGTATGGGCCTTGAATACGTTTTTAAGCGTACCGGCCCGTTAACCATGCCGCCATCTACCTTGGGTGCATTTACAAAGAGCGACTCAGGTCAAGTCAGTGCCAATATTGAATGGCATGTACAGCCACTATCGCTACCTAAATTTGGCGAGCCACTGCATCCCTTTAATGCCATTACGCCGAGCGTTTGTAATTTACGCCCCAGCTCACGTGGCTGGGTTAGGGCAGTATCTTCCGATCCCCTCCAAGATCCGAAGATTCAGTGCAACTACTTATCGACCGTGGATGATATGGCTGTCGCCGTCGCTAGCCTAAGACTCACTCGCAACATTATGGCTAGCCCCGCACTTCAGCCATTTAATCCAAAAGAAGTATTGCCTGGAGCGGACATTCAAAACGATGTTGACTTAGAAGAGGCTGCCCGAAATTTAGGTACCACTATTTTTCATCCAGTCAGCACATGCGCTATGGGCAGAGTGGATCAATATGGGAAAGCAGAAAATCCCAATACCGTGCTTGACTCCGAATGCCGCGTTAGGGGCGTCGCGAGGTTGCGTGTAATTGATGCATCCGCAATGCCCTGCATTACCTCAGGCAACACCAATGCCCCTGTTATGTTGATTGCAGAAACAGTAGCAAAAAAAATGCTCGCAGAGCGAGCATAGTATCTAGCTAGTAGTAAAAAAATAGTCTTCTACGACTCTCTAGGAACGGGGTCGGAATTAATTCCGTGGTCTTGTGTGGCAACTCGCTCTGTATTAGCCCACTTCTATAAAAAGACGAATTTTAGGTTTTCTAGTAAGCGTTCAGTGTATAGCGCTGATTTTTGAATCGAGCGACGGTATCCTTTACCTGCAACTATGCGACACTAAGGCTGCCCCCACGTTTGCGGCATATTATGTTTTTAAAAGATTTGACATAATGTCTAAGGTACAGAGGCTTTTTTCTTAAGCGTATTTATGGCGTCTACTGCAAATATTCCTACACAGAACCAACATGTCTTCATCATAGAAGATGATGAGTCAATGCGTAAATCGCTGTGTAACATTTTACAATTTTTGAACTATCAAGTGCATTCCTTTTCATCGCCCTTGGAGTTCTTAAAGGCTGGTATTCTGGTGGCCCCAGCTGTTGTCATTACCGATATGCGTATGCCGGATATGACGGGTATTGAGCTACAGTTGGCACTCCTGAAGCAAGGCAGACAGGTTCCCATTATTTTTATTAGTGCCGAAAGTACCTTGCCACAAACAATTACCGCAATGAAACAGGGTGCCATCGAATTTCTGATTAAGCCTTTTGAGCGAGGGCAGCTGATGGAGGCTGTTGTCAGGGGTTTAAATCAGGATGCCAATGAAATGCATGCTCAAATTGAGCGATTAGCATTCGAAGAGTCACTTAAAACGCTTCCCCCACGAGCACGGCAAGTCTTCGACTTGCTTTGCTTGGGATTTAATAATGCGGAGATCATGGCGAAGATGGACATTTCACTGGACACCGCTAAGCAATACAAATCTGAGGTGATGCGAAAGTTGGGTTTGCGTTCATTGTCACAACTCTTGGCGCTTAAAAAAGGGAATACCAGGCCCTAGAATCCTGCTGTATTAGCCCTAAGGCGATCCCACTTTCGTGGGATTTTCTTTACTCTTAATTTCCTCTTTAATGACTAAGTTATCTATTTATGATGCTTTTTAAGCGAGGTTTCACCTAGATTTTATATTTACGTTTAATTACTTTAAAAGGCAAAGAATGTAAGGAAGCCTTTTTAGTATTTCAATCTGTAATTAAAAGCCCTAAATATTTTATAAATTATTATGCGCAATCCCAACAGAAAAAAAATAGCAATATTAAGCGCTTTAGTAGCTATCTGTTTGGCTGGATGCTCATTTGTACCAAAGCCGCTCAATATAGCGGAACAACAAGCCCTATTGCAGCAAGATCGAATTAAGGCGCAAGCGAATGTTGAGCCTGTTGGCAATTTTTTGTCTTTCAACGAAGCAGTTGCTCGTGGCCTTAAATACAACTTAGACCATCGCTCAAAACTGTTGGAACAGGCTATTGCCCTTGGTACGTATGACGTGTCTAAATTTGACATGCTTCCTAAGGTTTTGGCGTCCGCTGGATATAACTATCGTAATAATTGGTTCATTACCAATGCGACGAACTCAGTTACCGGTCAGCCATCGCTGTCTGACCCATTCATTTCATCTGAAAAGTCCTATGCACAGGGCGGATTAATGCTCAGCTGGAGTCTGTTGGATTTTGGAGTGAGTTACTTTAATGCGCGTCAAAATGCTGATCGTATTGTGGTTGCGGCAGAACGTCGTAGAAGAACGATGCATGTACTTGTGCAGGATATTCAGGCAGCTTATTTGCGTGCCGCAGCCGCACAAAAGCTAAAGAAGGATATTGAAAACACAATTGCAGAAGCAAATGTAGCACTGAAGAACTCAAATAAGGTTGAGAATGGTGGCTTGAAACCACCCTTGGACGCTTTGAAATACCAGAAGGCCTTGCTGGATAACATCAAGATATTAGAAACGATTGATCTAGAGCTTTCGACTGCTAAGGTGGAGCTGAATCAACTCATTAATTTGCCTGCGAAGGCGAGTTTGCAATTGGAGGATCCGGATACCCTGATCGTACCAAATGCCTACTTACATGAAGATACTGAAGAGTTTGAAGTCCGCGCACTGGTGGCCAATGCCGACCTGAAAGAAAGTATCTATAACGCTCGCATTGCGGTCGAAGAAACGCGTAAATCGATGTTGCGTTTATTTCCTGGTTTGACCTTTAATATCGGCCCCCAGACCACGAATAACTCCTACTACATTAATAAAAATTGGGTAGAAGGCGCTGCTAACGTCAGCTTTAATCTATGGAACATCTTGAGTGCTCCAGCAACAATTAGGCTTGCTGATCAGAATAAGGAATTAGCTGCTCAAAAGCGCATGATGGTTCAGATGGCTATTATTAGTCAGGTTCATCTTTCTAAGATTCAATTGGGCAATACCAGTCACATTTATAAGCGTGCTGCCGAAATTGATGCGGTCGATGGCCGTATTGCTAAAGTGACTGCTACAAAATATAAAGAAGGTGCTGCAAGCCAAGCAGAAAAGGTTGCAGCCGATGCTTCTTACATCGTGAGTAAGCTTCGTAAGTATCAAGCACTCTCACAATTATTCGCAGCCAGCGGCAAGATGCAGGCAACCACAGGTATGGAGCCCCATTTCGATAGCCTTGACGATATTTCTTTGTCGGATATGACAATCAAGGTTAAAGAGTCGTTTAGTGAATGGAATTCTGGAATACTGCCGATGATTCCAGTGGATCCTCCTGTTGCCAATGCCAATGCCAATGCCAATGCGATTTCTGATCCGATTTCCAATACCCCAAGAACCAGGCCAACGCCAGCGGGTGTTGCTATTAATACTGCTGCTAGCCCCACAACGCGCGAAGTATCTCGTGAAGTCAATTCTGCATTGGGTAATCTATTAAAAGCATGGACTACTCCCGCAGTAGGCGCTGCTCCATCTGCTGCTGAAGCTAGCTCACTCAGTGAAGCAGCATCCAGAGCTGGGGAATTATTCAGGACACGTAAACAATCTCCAGAAAATACTACGCCAGCACCGAACCCAAAAAAACCAGTCGCGAACTCAAAAAATCAAACGGTTAGCAGCGTTAAGCAGGCGCCAGAAGTAAGTGTTATTGCGAAGAGTCAATAACCCCCGCTATTGATGATGATTAAATACTGCACGATTTCAATAGGGTGATATGACTAACGTGAAGCGCTTTTGGCCCATTGTTGCTGTAGTAATTTTTTTATTTTTGATGTTTGAGTGGCGTTCATGGCATGCGTTTACAAACTCAGAGAAGGTAGTGCCTGTCACGCAAGAGATCAGTAAAGATGAATCCGCCTTAGATGTTAGTAAACAAGATATCCGAGCGCAATTATCTGCGGTTATTTATAACTCAATTACATCTGAGTTGAGCGCAAAAATTTCCGAGCTTCCATTTAAAGAGGGCCAAGCGTTTAAGCTTGGTCAGGTATTGGTGATATTTGACTGTGCTACTCAGAAAGCCCAGTTCCAAAAAACAAAAGCGGTAATGGGTATTGCTGATCGAAATTACCAGACCAATAAAAAGTTACTTGCCTTAGGATCCGTTGGACGTATTGAGTATGAGAACTCGTATTCTGAGTACCTCAAGACCAAAGCCGAGAATGATGAAATAGCCACCGTACTGGCGCGTTGCAATGTATTAGCACCATACAGCGGAATCATAGTGGAGCAAAAAGTGCGACCCCAGCAATTTGTTCAGGCGGGTCAACCGCTACTGGATATTTTGGATAAAAGCTCCCTTGAACTTGAGTTTGTTGCGCCTTCCAAATGGTCGCCTTGGTTAACTGAGGGATATAAATTTGAGATCAAGATTGATGAAACTGGCAAATCCTACCCGGCCAAAATTACTCGCGTCAACGGCAAGATTGATCCAGTTAGTCAGACCATAAAAGTAGCCGCTGTGATTGATGGAGACTTTAAAGAAATTAGTCCAGGCATGAGTGGGGTTCTGGTTATTAATCCTCCAGAAGCAGAAGTGAAGTAACGAATGACCATTGGATGCTATTCACTAGACGAAAATGACTAAACCAACTATTGATCGCAAGGGCGCTCGTCAATACAAATCCGCCAGCAAGCCTAGGCTGATTGCTCTTGAGCCGCGTATGCTCTTTGATGGTGCTGCTGTTGCTACCGTAGTAGATGCTAATCAAGATGCCCAAAATGCGCTCTCGAATAAG
>JBIILR010000116.1:0-4843 GCA_044338365.1 Polynucleobacter sp.
GTTGAGAAAGGCTTTACGCAATACCGCTTTGACAATATCGCTAGCGCGATTTATCAGTTTGTCTGGGACGAGTACTGCGATTGGTATTTAGAGCTTGCCAAGGTACAGCTGCAAACCGGTACACCTGCACAGCAACGCGCAACCCGCCGTACTCTTTTGCGCGTACTCGAAACCATTTTGCGCATGGCCCATCCACTCATTCCATTTATTACCGAAACCCTATGGCAAACGGTTGGACCTAAAACTGGGAAAATTCTCTCTGAACAAGCAGGGCAGTCGATTGCATTGCAGCCATATCCGGTTGCACAACCGTCCAAGTTCGATGAGCAAAGCGAAGCGTGGGTCAATCAAGTCAAGGCGATTGTCGATGCTTGCCGCAACCTGCGAGGAGAAATGCAGATTTCTCCAGCACAAAAAGTACCGCTTTGGATTTATGGGCCTGCCGCCTTTTTAGAAAAGGCGAGCCCCTATTTGCAAGCACTGGCAAAACTATCGGAAGTCAAAATTTACAGTGATGAAGCCTTACTTGAGCGCGATGCACCCGGCGCGCCAATCGCTTTAGTGGGCGACCTGAAGTTACTACTCAAGATCGAAGTCGATATCGATGCAGAACGCCTGCGCCTGCGTAAAGAAATTGACCGACTTGCCAATGAAATTAGCAAAGCCCGCAGCAAATTAGATAACGAGAGCTTTGTTGCGCGCGCCCCTGCAGAAGTGGTTGCGCAAGAAAAGCTCCGTTTGGCTGGATTTGAGCAAAACCACGAAAAATTGCTTGCCCAACTGGATCGCCTCGGCAAAGCCTAGTTGGCCTGCTTGATCTCCGCTAGAATCAGCTCATTCTATTTGTTTGATTGGACTTGCAATGAACGCCTCTTTCTCTAAGCCAGTAAGTAAAGCTGTATTTCCTGTTGCTGGCCTAGGCACCCGCTTTTTACCTGCGACTAAAGCAAGTCCAAAGGAAATGCTTAATGTGGTGGATAAGCCCTTAATTCAGTATGCGGTGGAAGAGGCAATTGCAGCGGGCATTACTGAAATGATTTTTGTAACCGGTCGTAGCAAGCGCGCAATTGAAGATCACTTTGATAAAGCCTATGAACTGGAGGCCGAGCTTGAGGCAAAAAACAAGCATGCTTTGCTGGAAATTGTGCGCAGCATCAAACCCAGTCACGTTGATTGCGTTTATGTGCGCCAGCCCGAAGCCTTGGGCTTAGGTCATGCAGTCCTCTGCGCTGAAAAGCTAGTACGCGATGAGCCCTTTGCCATCATTTTAGCCGACGACTTACTGGATGGTCAGCCACCCGTACTGACCCAAATGCTCAAGGTACATGAGGCGCAACAAGGCTCTGTGATTGCGGTTGAAAAAATTGATCCTGCAAAAAGCGGCTCTTACGGGATTGTTGATGGCGCAGAAGCGTCTAAAGGCATCTATCGCTTAAATGGGATTGTGGAAAAGCCACAGCCCAAAGATGCGCCATCGAATTTGGCTGTGGTTGGACGCTACGTTTTATCGTCCTCCATCTTTGCTCACATTCGGAACCTCAAGCCCGGTGCTGGCGGCGAAATTCAGTTGACCGATGCGATTGCCACACTCCTGAAGGAGGAGCCGGTGTTTGCCTATGAATACGAGGGCGTTCGTTACGACTGCGGTAGCAAACTCGGCTATATGAAAGCCTCGGTTGAATTTGCCTTGCGCCACAACGAGCTAGGCTCTGAATTTGCTGCCTACCTTAAAAGCAGGGCTTTGACCTAAGCGCTTATCGGCGCTTGAAATAAAAAATCAAGGTATCGCCTTCGCTTGCGGTGGCGATGAGTTCGTTACCGGTCTGCTTCGCAAAGACTGGAAAATCATGAACAGCGCCAGCATCAGTTGCCTTCACCATCAAAATCTGGCCTGACTCCATCTCCGCTAAGGCTTTTTTAGTGCGCAAAATGGGTAAGGGGCAATTCATGCCAATCGCATCGATTTCGCGATTGACTTCGGGGATGATGACTGCACTCATGTCCTGTTCCTCTTTTTACGACTTAATTGCCTGAATAACCCACTCTTTTACGCACGCCAATGCAGCAGGCAAAGCAGAAGGGTTGGTGCCACCAGCCATTGCCATCTCTGGCTTGCCACCACCTTTGCCGCCGACTTGCTGCGCCACAAAATTAACCAGGTCACCTGCTTTGACGCGAGCAGTTGCATCTGCAGTCACGCCAGCAATCAAACTGACTTTATCGCCCTGTACTGAGGCGAGCACAATCGCCGCCGTTTTCAGTTTACCTTTAAGGGCATCCATGGTCTCACGCAGCACCTGCGCATCAGCGCCATCAATCCGAGCCGCTAAGACCATCAAACCGCCAATATCGATTGCTTGCGCTGCCAACTCATCGCCTTGGCTGGCGGCCAATTTGGAATTGAGTTTTTCCAGCTCGCGCTCGGCTTGACGCAAACTGTCTTGCAACTGCGTCACACGCTGGGTTAACTCATGGGGATTAGTTTTCAGAACCGCTGCGGTGGCATTGATCCGATCTTCCAGGGCCTGTAAAAAGTGGAGCGCATGGCGACCGGTCACTGCCTCAACCCGCCTTATGCCGGCAGCGACACCGCTCTCCGACACAATCTTTAGACTACCAATATCACCCGTGCGCGACACATGGGTGCCCCCACACAATTCTTTCGATGTCCCAATCCCTAAGACACGCACCGAATCGCCGTACTTTTCACCGAAGAGCATCATGGCGCCCGTTTTTTGCGCATCTTCTAAGGCCATCACCTGAGCAGAAGTGGCCTGGTTATGCAAAATCTCATCATTGACAATCGCCTCAATGCGGCGAATCTGCTCTTGGGTCACAGGAGCGTTGTGGGTAAAGTCAAATCGGGTTTTGTTGGCATCTACCAAAGAACCCTTTTGCTGCACGTGATCGCCCAGGACTTCGCGTAAGGCTTTGTGCATGATGTGGGTCGCACTGTGGTTGCGCATGGTATCAAAACGCTGTTGCACGCCCACCGCTGCATCCAAGCGATCACCAATGCTTAATTTACCCTCGAGTAATTCGCCTTGGTGACCAAAGACATCCGCCTGAATTTTAAATGTATCGGCAACCTCAAAGCGGGCTGCATCATTGCGTAACTCGCCTTGATCGCCGACTTGGCCACCAGACTCGGCATAAAAAGGTGTGTTATCCAAAACAACCACAGCAGCATCGCCCGCCTGAATCGATTGGACAGCAGCGCCATCAAGGTATAAGCCAAGTACAGTGGCTTTCTCATGGCGCAATCCATCGTAGCCATGAAAGTGCGTCGGCGCGCCCTTGTATTCCAAGCCTTGTGCCACTTTGAACTTGCCTGCAGCGCGCGCCTGATCACGTTGCTGTTGCATGGCCGCTTCAAAACCAGCCGCATCCACTGTGACATCCCGTTCGCGGCACACATCCGCCGTTAAATCGAGCGGAAAGCCAAAGGTGTCATGCAGCCGAAATGCGGTTTCGCCATCCAGCGTTTTACCGCCGTCAGCTAAAGCAGCTTCCAGAATTTCCATGCCGTTGGCAATCGTTTGAAAAAAGCGTTCCTCTTCTTGCTGGATTACCGCAGCCACTTTTTCTTGCGCTTGGCGCAATTCGGGGTAAGCATCGCCCATCTGCGCAACTAAGGCTGGAACCAGCTGGTAGAAAAATGGTTTACGTGCACCTAATTTATAACCATGGCGAATCGCTCTGCGCGCAATGCGGCGAAGTACATAGCCGCGACCGGCATTGCCCGGAATGACGCCATCGACAATCACAAAGCTACACGCACGAATGTGGTCTGCAATCACCTTTAAGGATGGGCTGGTTGCATCGCAATTGCCGCCGCCGGCGTTATCCACTGCTGTTTTAGCAACCTGTAATAAATGCACAAACAAATCAATCTCATAGTTGGAATGCACGTGCTGCAGGACTGCGGCAATTCGCTCCAGGCCCATACCGGTATCCACACTGGGCTTGGGTAGTGGATGCATGACGCCCGCTTCATCGCGGTTGTACTGCATAAACACGTTATTCCAAATCTCGATATAACGGTCGCCATCCTCATCGGGACTACCGGGAGGGCCGCCTGCTATTTCAGGGCCGTGATCATAGAAAATCTCAGTGCATGGACCGCAAGGTCCGGTATCGCCCATCATCCAAAAATTATCGGATGCGTATCGAGCTCCCTTGTTGTCGCCAATTCGAATAATGCGGTCCGCCGGAACTCCAATGACCTTATTCCAAATTTCGTATGCTTCGTCATCTTCGGCATACACCGTCACCAGCAACTTTTCTTTCGGTAACTTCAATGCCTCTGTGAGTAATTCCCATGCAAACTTAATAGCGTCTTCTTTGAAGTAATCTCCAAAGGAAAAATTGCCCAGCATCTCAAAGAAGGTATGGTGACGTGCGGTATAGCCTACGTTGTCTAGGTCATTGTGTTTGCCGCCGGCTCGAATGCATTTTTGTGCGGAAGTCGCGCGCTGGTAGGGGCGCTTATCAAACCCCAAAAAGACATCCTTAAACTGATTCATGCCTGCATTGGTAAACAACAATGTAGGATCGTCCCCAGGAACAACCGGGCTCGATGGCACAATTTGATGCCCTTTGGCGGCAAAAAAATCGAGGTAAGCTTGGCGTATTTCGGTAACTTTCATACCCTCAATTATGGCATTGACCGAATACTAGGGTAAACCCTTTTTACTTTGCCCTGATTCTCTGCCTTACAATCGCAACACACTAAAAAATAAAAGTAGCTAGTCAATAGCTAAAAGGAGCGCTGTTTTGAAGATTCGTAACCAAAGGGACTTTGGTGCCGGCATCATGTTTATTGTTGTCGGTATCTTTTTTG
>JBIILR010000117.1:0-4813 GCA_044338365.1 Polynucleobacter sp.
GCGTTAAGGCTAATTTAGATATGCGCCTCGATGATGCTCTAGCCGATGGCGATGGCGCAGCCGAGCACGCCATGGATATTTTGCGGGTGACCCACCATACCGAAACGTTTATTACGCTGTTGGCAGATTTGGGAATCGGTATTGCTAAGCCATTGAGCGTTGAGGCGGTCAGCGATCGCCTGTCTGCCTTGGCTGATTTAATTCTGCAAGCGAGCTTTGAGCGGATTTGGCCTGGCGTAGCCAAGAAATTTGATTTAGATCCATCCCTGCCATCGTTTGCGGTTATTGCGTACGGTAAATTGGGTGGCAAGGAATTGGGGTATGCATCGGATTTGGATTTAGTTTTTCTATACGATCAAGCTGAAGCCGAAGCGGGCGCAGTTCAATTTCCAGCGCAAGAGGTTTTCTCACTGCTGGCTAAGCGCATGATTAACTGGTTGACGACACACACTGCTGCAGGCACCCTCTTTGAAATCGATACCCGCTTACGGCCTAATGGTTCGGCCGGATTTTTAGTTACGAGCCTGGATTCATTTCGTAAGTACCAATTTCGGGAAGGCGACAATGCGGCCTGGGTGTGGGAGCATCAAGCCTTAACGCGTGCTCGCTTTGCTGCCGGCAATATCCAAGTAGCACCGCAGTTTGATGCCATTCGATCTGATGTTTTAAGTCAGGTGCGTGACGTTACCACCTTGCGTTTAGAGATTCTGGGTATGCGTCGCAAAGTGCACGCTGGACACCCTAATCCCAGCAGTCAATTTGACTTAAAGCATGATGCGGGTGGTATGGTTGATATTGAGTTCATCGTGCAATTTCTGATATTGGCTTACGCGCACCAGCATCCTGCGCTGATTGGTAATTTGGGCAATATTGCATTGTTGGGTATTGCCTCGGGCGCAGGATTAATTCCAGATTCATCCGCCTATGCGGTAGCCGATGCCTATCGTCTGCTGCGCGAACAGCAGCATCGACTGCGCTTAGATGGGGCTGAGAAAACCCGAGTTGATTTGGCGCTTCACCCTGATCTTTTGAAGGCGCGCACTGCAGTCAGCGCAGTTTGGGAAGGTATTTTTCAAGATACATCGAACGACTGAGGCATTTAGCCTGAGGGATGCAGCGAGTTAACGTTGCTCGAGTAGTTCGCGGGCGTGGCGCAGGGTTGTATCGGTAATGGTTGCGCCGCCGAGCATACGGGCGACTTCTTCAACGCGCTCATTGCGGCCGAGGGTGCTTACTTGTGACAGTGTTGTATTACCCGCCTGGGATTTGCTGACTTTCAGGTGGTGATTCCCTTGGGCCGCAACCTGAGGTAAGTGGGTCACGCAGATAATTTGATGGGATTCACCCAGTTGGCGCAGTAGTTTTCCGACTGTTTCAGCAACCGCACCGCCGATGCCGGCATCGACCTCATCAAAAATTAAGGTGGGCGTAAAGGAAGCTTTACTGGTGATGACACTAATGGCCAAGCTAATACGGGCAAGTTCGCCGCCAGAGGCAACCTTAGCAAGGGAGCGCGGAGTGCTGCCGGCATGGCCCGCCACTTGAAATTCGATTTGCTCAAGACCGGTAGCACCGCCTTCGGCGAGTGGAAGAAGGGCAATCTCCAGTTGACCGCCAGCCATGGATAAATCTTGCATTGCCAACGTTACTTCTTTGCTGAGTTGGCTTGCTGCTTTGCTGCGTTTTTGCGACAGCTGCTTTGCCACTTTCAGATAGGCCTCTTCTGCTTGCTGTACTTTATTGCGAAGTGCCTCGATGTCTTGAGCAGCAGTTAAGGCGCGCAAGTGGTCTGCAGTTTCGGCCAGCAGTTGCGGCAAGGCATCGGCGTCGACTTTGTATTTGCGCGCAGCACCGTGTAAATTCTGCATGCGAACCTCTAATTGGGCTAAGCGCTCTGGATCGAGGTCTAACTTTTGCAAATAGCGGTTCAAGCCGTGTACGGCCTCATCCACCTGAATTTGTGCTGACTCTAGTGCATCCGCAATGTCTTTTAAGTTGGCGTCGTGTTCGACCAAGTCGTGCATGACCGCGTTCATTTTGGAAAGGGAGGAATCGACCGAGTGATCAGACTCGCTTAAGATCGTGATTGACTCTTGGCAGCCGCTAATGATTTTTGCTGCATTGGCTAATCGGCTATGGTCACTTTGGATGGTGAGCCACTCTCCAGCAATGGGTGCTAGCTCCGTTAACTCTTCCAGTTGCCACTCGAGGCGCTCGCGCTCTCTAGCAAGGTCGTGACCCGCATTTTCTGCTTGGGCTAGTTGCTTACGTAAGTCATGCACCGCCCGAAAAGCGCTACTGACATCGTTCGCCAGCGCTCCCAGGCCTGCATGCCGATCGAGTAGATCGCGCTGTGCACCCCCTTTTAATAAGAGCTGATGGGCATGTTGACCGTGGATATCCACTAATTGATCGCCAGCCTCGCGCAATTGAGTGAGCGTGGCAACACTGCCATTAATAAAGGCTCGACTACGCCCATTGCTTTCAACGATGCGTTTTAAAAAAAGACTTTGGCCTTTGTCCTCACTGGGAAAGCCATTCTCATCAAGCCAGGCAGCGATGGCCGCTTGCGCATCGCCATCAATCTGGAAGAGCGCGCTAATCTCGGCGCGGCTACACCCTTCTCGAATTTGGCTGCTGTCGGCACGCTCACCCAAGACGAGGCCAAGTGCATCCAGCAGGATTGACTTGCCGGCCCCGGTTTCGCCGGTCAGTACGGTAAATCCCGATGTGAAATCAAGCTCAAGCGCGTCGACGATGACGAAGTCACGAAGGGCTATGGTTTGCAGCATGGATCTAGAGTACTAAATAAAAGGGATTCAGAATGTCGAGGGATACTCATTCCAATGTAGCTTCTCACGCAAAGTTCTGTAGTCACTGTGACCGCGTGGATGCAATAAAGAAATGGTTTTATCGGATTGGCGCACATCCACCCGATCGCCGACTTGCAAATGGGTGAGGGACTGCATATCAAAGTTGACGATTACTTCGCGTCCACTGATAACCTCAATGCTAGTTTTGGCATCCTGTGGCAACACAATAGGTCGATTAGATAGGGCGTGGGGCGCAATCGGCACGAGCAGGATACCCGCAACTCGGGGATGCAATATAGGGCCTCCAGCGGATAGCGCGTATGCGGTTGATCCGGTTGGTGTAGACACGATCAGGCCATCGGAGCGTTGGTTGTACATAAAGGAGTCATTGACCTTGACTGCGAGCTCTACCATGCCGGATATTCCGGAGCGGTTGACAACCACATCGTTTAAGGCGAGTGCGCGATTAATCACCTTGCCGTCGCGCAGGACAACCGCATCTAACAGGGTGCGCTCATCGGCTTCATAGTAGCCCGCGATGATTTCGGTCAGAACGGTTTTGACATCCTGAATCGGAATATCCGTCATATAGCCCAGGCGTCCTAAGTTAACGCCAACCAAAGGTACTTTGCTGCCCGCAAGCTGACGCCCAATACCGAGCATGGTGCCATCGCCCCCCAGGACAATCGCCAAATCGATCGAGCCGGCAAAGTCCTCTACTTTTTTATGGGGGTAGTCATTAATCTGGGTATTTGTTGCGGTTTCAGCCTCTAGAAAGACTTCGCATCCCCGCCCCAGCGCCAGCTTGGCTAGTTCGTGCAAATGATCCGCAATGCCATCTGCCTGGTATTTGCCGACAAGGGCAATCCGGCCGAAGCCTTTTGGGTGATTTGGGGAAGAAGGGCTTACCATATCAAGATTAAACCATAGGCATAAAATAAAGCCCACCATGGATGACCGCTCCCGCGCCCTCTTAAAAACCCTCATTGAGCGATACATTGAGGAGGGGCAGCCTATTGGCTCAAGGACCCTATCGCGCTTTTCTGGGCTAGACCTCTCCGCAGCCACCATTCGGAATGTGATGGCCGATCTGGAGGACATGGGTTTCGTTACCAGCCCCCACACCTCGGCCGGCCGCGTTCCAACGCCACGGGGATATCGCCTGTTTGTGGACACGATGCTGACAATGCAGCCCCTTGAGGCCCTAGCAGCCCGTGATTTGGAGCAGCATTTGTTGCCTGATTCGCCGCAGCGCGTGATTAATTCCGCTGCAGAAATACTATCGAACTTGACCCACTTTGCTGGGGTGGTAATGACCCCAAAGCGCGCTCACGTCTTTAAGCACATTGAATTCTTGCGCCTGGGCGAAGGCAAAATTTTGCTGATCGTAGTGACCCCAGAAGGCGATGTGCAAAATCGCATTTTGCCTACCAACCAAGATTACAGCCCAAGCCAATTAATCGAGGCCGGTAATTACATTAACTCCCAATTCTCGGGCAGAAGTTTTGATGAGGTCCGTCTGCGGCTTAAAGCAGATTTGGATAATTTGCGAACCGATATCTCTGGTTTGATGATCTTAGCCCTGGATAGCAGCTCTACCACTGGCGATATGGGCTATAGCGGCATGGTGCTCTCGGGTGAGCGCCGCTTGCTCAATGTAGGTGACCTCAGTTCCAATCTGGATAAATTGCGCAAGATGTTCGATATGCTCGAGCAAAAATCCGTCCTCATGCAATTGCTTGATGTATCCAGTCATGCCGACGGTATTCAGATCTTTATTGGCGGTGAAAGCGATTTATTGCCGTATGAGGATTTGGCTGTGATTAGTGCACCCTATAGTGTCGATGGCACCATTGTCGGCACCTTAGGGGTGATTGGGCCAACGCGTATGGCTTATGATCGGGTTATTCCGATTGTTGACATCACGTCGAAGTTACTTTCCGGTGCCCTAAGCCATTCCTAAGGATTTGTTTTGAATCAAAACCCCCATCTGCGCCCCA
>JBIILR010000182.1:0-4788 GCA_044338365.1 Polynucleobacter sp.
GTTTTGCAGTACGTCTTGCAAGCGCGCGCCAGCAGGCGTGTTGACTACCGGCAATGGCATTCTTAATGCAACTCGTGGATCAATAGCGCCAAGGCTTTCTACGACGGCAGGAGCAGCGGGAGGGGTAATGAGATCGTTCCGCTGGTGATCAACCATCGGACTGATGGGTAAATTCGAGGGAATTGGTATAGCCATACTCAATCCTCTTTAAGTAAAGGGTCTTATTACTTTAATACCTTACTTGCAAAAAACCAAACACTCTCAAAAGAGAGGTTATTTAATAATTGACTACTTGCTGTAATGAGCTGGAATTGAGCTCAGCCGTATTCAGTGTTGGCGCCAATTCGGTCGGGGCTAGCGCTAACCAGGCCTCATACAAGGGAGTCAGCACATCAATAATTTCCTGAATGCGCTCAGGGGATTTTGCTGAGCGCGCACTAACGAGTTCCCGTAAAGACCACTCGTAAACGGCGCCAAGACTCTGGGCTACCTCTCCGCCGGTGTTGTAATCCAAACAAGCCAACAATCCCTGCTGAATTAAGTCGTGGGCTTTGGTAAAGGATTCAATCCCGTAGTCACCAGCCTCCAGCGCCTTCTTTCCCATATTGAGGTGGTCAAAGACGCGTTGGTATACCAAGACAATCAACTGTCCAGGGTCGGATGCATTGACACCGGTAAATGCTTCTGTCGCTGCGTATGCGCGCGCTGATTTGGATACCATGTGTTCTCCGATTGAGTCTTTGCTTTAGCTACGTTAGTTATTGTTGTTATTGTTGGTCAGCGCATCCAGGGCACTCGTTAAGGAGTTACTGGTAGAGCTGAGCTGAAACAACAATGCATTTAATGCGGAATACTGATTGATGTAATTATTCTGAATTGCATTTAAGCGAGTCTCTAACTCGTCTTGGCGATTACGTAATTCAATTACGGAATTATTCTGTGCTTCAATCTGCTTACTGAGCGGGCCATTAAAGCTGGCTGTAGATGTTACAAAGGTTAGCAAGGTATTGCTATCGCTAACGTATCCGACGTCAACGTCTTTACTCAACTTTGCCTGCAATCCATCGGATACCGCCATCGCGTGCGTTACGGAATTAAACTTAATCGTGCCGTCGAGCTGTAAATCCATACCCAAGGACGCCAAACTCATGGTCGGGCGCTGGCCCGTGACGGAGTCTGCTACGCCATACGCAAAACCGGTTGCAAGCCTGCTTTTAATGTCGCCAATAAACCCAAGCATAGTTGGATTGGTAGCAAAGGTTCCTGGCGAATCTGAATTCGCACTATTGGCGGTTAGCGTTTTGTATAAGCCCATCAGGTCGTTGTAGGCTGCTACAAGATCGGTGATTTTCTTCTCTGAATTATCGGCGCCTTGCGACACTGCAATAGTCTTACTGGTCCCCGTTGTAGTGCCTAACAAATTAATAGTAATGCCATCGACTGCATCACTAACCGTATTTGTGGATCGCTCGAACGCAATCCCATTAATAGAAAATTGCGCATTTTTTGCTACAGCCGTACCGGCAACATTCACAGTGCCAGTCTCTAAACCAGAGTAGGTCACTGCATTGGCAGTCCCTGTCTCGGTGCCTTCAATGGTAAGGGCCCACTGATCGCTTGCCGTGGTTTGAACCACGCCAGCTTTTACGCTGCTATCTAAGTTGTTAATCCAATTGGCCAAGTCACTCACGGTGGGGCTGGCAGCCAAGGATGGAATGATGCGCGAACTCACAACGCCATCAACTTTAACTACGCCTTTTGTACTAAATTGGGTATTACCAACTGTAATCACAAAGCCGTCAGTTGCATCCACTGTAATTGGAGTGGTAGCCGAGCTATAGCCGCTCAAAGCATGTTTGGAGGCTGAGGCAATTTGAGTAACTGAAATCGCGTAACTACCGGCAACCGAGCCATTTGCTGCCGATGCCGTCACCACCGCACTGTCGCTCGAAGTAGCAAGCATATTGTTGTATGACTCAGGGCTTTGAAAGCTAGCTAGGGCGTCTTTAAATGTAGCCACTTTTGCCTTAACGGCCCCGAGATCGCTAATAACAACTTGCTGCTGGGTAATCTTGGTTTTGAGGGTTTCAAGCGGGCGATTCTCTGCAGTCATTAACTGCTGCACGATTCCCGATACATCGATGGATGCAGTAGAAGTGCTTGAATTACTTGGAGAAACTGCCATTTTGATGTTCTCTAATTAAAAAAGATAAGCGCCAACGCAAAGCGAGCTGGCATTTATCTTATGCAAAATACATGCCAATCTCTTGAATTGGCATGTAGAACTTAGGCCTTTTGACTTACCAATACATTGTTGAGGCGCTGAAAATCCCGAGCGATCTTTAACAATTCCTCTGAAGGCAGCTGGCGAACCAATTCACCTGTATTTGGGTTTACAACCCGAACAACGTTATAGCCAGTAGTTTCATCTACGGAAAAGCTTAAATTGCGCCCCATGGACTGTACAAACTGCTGAATATCGGCAGCTGCCTTTGCCACCACCTCACGCGTTGGCTGACTTGTAGCGTCAATATTGGATGGCTTAATAACAGTACTAGCTACCTGAGAAACGACCTCAGCATCAGACCTTGTAGGCTGGGCAATCACCTGCGGTGTACCACCGGATTGCATTGCACCAGAGCTAGCGGCCGAATTAACATTAATTGTGCTCATTCTTAACTCTCCTCTTACTATCGACTAAAGCCTAGGGTGAATAAATTCACCTTAGGCTTTGTTGTCATACCTTCTAAATTACTTCAACAATGACAAGATTACATTAGGCATCTGATTTGCTTGGGCCAACATTGCGGTTGCAGCCTGTTGCATGATCTGACCCTTCGTCAACTTCGCAGTTTCTGCAGCAAAGTCAGTGTCAACAATTGCGGAACGGGAGTTCTGCAAGTTAGTGCTCTGAGCTTGCAAGTTACTAGAAACGTAGCTTAAGCGATTCATCTGTGAGCCAAAAGTAGCACGCTGGGTTGAGATGTACTCTAATGCATTGTCTACGGCTGCTGCTGTATTTTTAAATGCAGTCTGCCAAGTATCAATGGTATCGGTGAGGCCAAGTCCAGCAAGGTTTCCTGATCCAATGATTGCAATACGATCTCCCAGTGTAGTCATCTGCGATGCAGTTCCAGCATACGATCCGGAGGTGCCAGTTTGAATATTAAGCGTATCAATCTGGATAAATGCATCCGAATTGGCGCCGCTTTGGAACTTCAAAGCACTGTTATTTCCTTGTGCAACGACAAGTTGACCTGGATTACCAAAGGACGCTGTGCCACCAAGACCGTTAAGAGTTGATAGTGCTGTACCAATTTCTGTTTCAGTTTGTCCTTGATAGCTCTTAACATCGAACTGAACACCAAAACTCGAAAAGTTAAATGTCTGAGTAGCAAGAGCTGTATTTGCACTAACAGCTAAGGACTGAGTTGTGGCTAAACCATTTACAGTTCCAGACATAGTCAATGTTTTGGAACCAGTTGGGCTTGAAATATCCTTGCCTACTACGATATCAGATAGTGCGGCAACAGTACCTGTCGCGCGTCTTTGAGTAGCAACAGTAGCCAAACCAATGTTAGCGTTAGTAGTGCCAGTTATTACTAATGCACTTACACCATCACCAGCACCAGTACTAAAACCAGTCAAAGTACCACTATATGATCCAAGCGCTTGTTGACCTGTTGATCCATTGGTTGCGTTAGCTGCAAGACTAGTAAACGCGCTAAGTGCCTGCGCTGTTGTCAAAGTTTGATTTGCTGTGAATGTTAAACCAGCAACAGTGATTGAGTCACCGGCCGCCATAGCTGCAGCGGCAAATGTAACAGTCTGGGTTTCAGGAGAAACGCCGGCAACGCCTGCAGCAGTTTCTAAAATCGTAGGAATAACTGAAGTACCAGCGGCTTGAGAAAATCCAGCTATGCTGAGCACATCACCAGCCTTGTATAAGCTTCCAGCAGTATGCATGGCAATTGAAGTAATGTTACCGCTTGCATCCCAGCTAATGTTTGCCTTACCGCCTGTACCCAGATCGCCAGACGCACTAACCAAGCTTATACCGTAAGCACTTCCAGCAGCGCTAAGGGAAGTTACTTTACCTGCGAGCGTGGATGGCAATGCAAGAGAACCAACACCACCTGTTTCATTGTATTTCAAGGAGTAAGTTCCAGGAGCCACTCCAGACAAGCGTAGATCTGTGATCTCGCCGTTTGTACCAGTTACTTGCAAATTACGATAGGTGCTAGTTGCCAATTTAGTTGCAATCGTACTACCTGTCAAAGTATCTCCGGCAGCACGAGTTGAGCTTAAATTCAACTTAACGCCAAAGTTACTAAAATCAAGAGTTTGTTGCGTAGTTTTAGCTGTTCCACCTGTTGCATTACTTGCTGCGTCAGCAATACTAATAGTCTGTGATGCCGCTAAACCATTCAAAGTACCTGTAATTGTTAAATTTGCACCATTGCTTGAGAAAGTAAACGATTGGTTAGCAATTTTTGGAGCCAATACTGGATCCAAAGTAATGGAATATGTAGTTGCAGTAGATGCTGAATTACCAACACCAAGCAGTAATCCAGTAGAAACGTCATTCAATCCTGTAGCAGCACCCGTACCTCCCGTGGCGTAATAGCCGATACCATAGCTAGTACTAGTTTGAGTAATCGCTGGGGCAGTAGTTGTTAATGCCATTCCAGCCTTAATATCTGAGTTATTCAAGTCAACACTTGAACCGCTTGACAATAAATTGATACCGTTAAATGCAGTACGCGCAGCTGTTGCATTAATCTCAGC
>JBIILR010000017.1:0-15826 GCA_044338365.1 Polynucleobacter sp.
TGCGGCTTACGCCTGGGCGTTCGCACGACCGGCTGCTCAGGCTTGGCGTATCAACTGGAGTACGTCGACGATGCCGCTCCTGAAGATCATATGTTTGAATCTAACGGAGTGAAGATTTTTATTGATCCTAAAAGCTTGGCATATCTTGATGGCACTGAACTCGACTTTGTGCGGGAAGGCCTGAATGAGGGTTTTAAGTTCCAGAATCCAAACATGAAGGACGAGTGTGGTTGTGGCGAATCATTCCGCGTCTGAGAATTACTTTCATTTCTTTGGTTTAAGTCCGCAATTCAGTTTGGATCTGGCGCAGCTAGATCTTGCCTACTTGGCCATTCAAAAAGAAGTTCATCCTGATCGCCATACCCAAGGTAGCGACAGTGAACAGCGCATTGCCATGCAAATGGCGACCCTAGCCAATACGGCACACCAAACCTTAAAGCACCCGATTCACCGCGGCTTGTATCTGTGCAAACTGCATGGCGTTGAGGCTAACTTAGAGACGAATACCGCAATGCCAACGGCTTTCCTGCTGCAGCAAATGGCGTGGCGTGACAGTTTGGATGAGAATGCGGATGATTTTGCTGCGCTCGATGCATTGGCGATTGAAGTCGACGTTGCATATAAGGCCGCTTTACTTGAATTAGCAGAGGCAATCGATCGAACACATCATTACCAGCGTGCTGCGGAACTACTTCGCGGCCTGCTGTTTATTGATAAGTTTGCTACTGAATTAGATGACGCAATTGCGGCACTTGCTTGAGTTAATGATCAATGGCTTTATTACAGATTTCTGAACCCGGTATGTCGCTTGCGCCCCATCAACGGCGCATTGCAATTGGCATAGATCTGGGCACTACTAACTCGTTGGTTGCTGTTGTGCGCGACGCTCTGCCGAAGGTCTTGGCAGATGAGCAAGGACGCGAATTGCTTCCATCGGTTGTCCGTTATTTGCCTGGCGGTCTAACCCAAGCTGGGTTTGAGGCGCTTGAGAGCGTGGTTAGCGATCCTAAAAATACGATTGTTTCGGTTAAACGCTTTATGGGCCGTGGCCTTAGCGATGTAGACCATTTGGAAAGTGCCCCCTACGATTTTGTAGATCAACCCGGTATGCTGAAGTTGCGAACGGTTGCGGGTGACAAGAGTCCAATCGAAGTGTCCGCCGAAATCTTGGCGCGCCTGCGGCAGTTGGCGGAGGATTCGGTCAACGACGACATCGTTGGTGCTGTGATTACGGTCCCGGCTTACTTTGATGATGCGCAGCGACAGGCCACAAAAGATGCCGCTAAATTAGCAGGAGTCGAGGTCTTGCGCTTGCTCAACGAACCCACTGCAGCGGCTATCGCCTATGGTCTTGATAACGCAAGCGAGGGACTTTATGCTGTCTATGATTTAGGCGGCGGCACCTTTGATATCTCGATTTTGCGGATGAGCAAAGGCGTCTTCGAAGTCTTGTCTACCGGCGGCGATTCTGCATTGGGTGGTGACGATTTTGATCATCGCCTCTACTGCTGGGTAATCGAGCAAGCCAAATTAGCCCCCATCTCAATTCAAGATCATCGCGCCTTACTCATTGCTTGCAAAACAGCTAAAGAGCAATTAAGTCATGGTGCATTAGCTCGGGTACATCAAACCCTCAGTGATGGCACTGTAGTAAATGTGGGCGTTAGCCAGGCACAGTTTTTTGAAATGACGCAAAACTTGGTCGCCAAAACATTGGCTGCAGTGCGCAAGGCATTGCGGGATTCTGGTCTAAAGGCAGAAGAAATTAAAGGCGTAGTGATGGTAGGCGGAGCCACCCGCATGCCCCACGTGCAGCGCGCAGTGGGCGAGCTTTTTGGTACAGCGCCTCTGAATAATCTCAACCCCGATCAGGTTGTTGCTATGGGCGCTGCTATGCAAGCTGATTTATTGGCAGGCAACCAAAGTAAGAATGAAGAGTGGTTATTACTGGATGTCATCCCACTTTCGCTCGGCATTGAGACCATGGGCGGCTTAGTGGAAAAGATTATTCCGCGCAACACACCCATTCCGGTAGCGCGCGCACAAGAATTTACAACCTTCAAAGACGGTCAAACTGCCTTGGCCTTGCATATAGTGCAGGGTGAGCGTGAGACCTCGGCCGATTGCCGTTCACTCGGCAAGTTTGAATTGCGCGGTATCCCGCCTATGGTAGCGGGCGCAGCCCGTATTCGGGTGACCTTTCAGGTGGATGCGGATGGTTTATTGTCGGTGCGCGCCACCGAGCAGGGCTCGGGTGTTGAGGCCTCGATCGATATCAAACCATCCTATGGCTTAAGTGATGCTGAAATTACCCGCATGCTCCAAGACGGCTTTGCTTCTGCTCAGATTGACTTGAAAGCCAGGGCACTACGTGAAGAGCAGGTTTCGGCCCAGCGTTTACTGGATGCGGTGCGCGCTGCGGTAACGAGCGATGGGTATTTGTTAAATGAGGCCGAGCGTACGGAAGTAGATCAGGCCATGACAGCATTACAAAGCACGCTATCCTTAGGGGAGGATAGCGATGTGTTGCGGCGCGCCGTTGATCATGCCGCTAAAGCAACCGATGATTTTGCGCAAAAGCGCATGAATGCGAGTATTCAAAAGGCCTTAACCGGAAAAAGTGTTTCCGAAATTTAATTAAACGATTGAGATCAAGTAATGACACAAATTGTGATTTTGCCCCACAGTGAATACTGCCCAGAGGGGTCGGTGCTTGAAGTTTCCCCTGGTACAAGCATTTGTGAAGCCTTACTGGAAAACGATATACCCATTGAGCATGCATGCGATATGGTATGTGCCTGTACCACCTGCCATGTGATTGTGCGTGAAGGCTTTGAGAGCCTCAATGAGCCCGATGAAAATGAAGAAGATTTGTTGGATCGCGCTTGGGGTTTAAACCCTTTATCGAGGCTTTCGTGCCAGGCCATTGTGGCGAAAGAGGATTTGGTGGTTGAGATACCAAAATACTCGATCAATCATGCCAAAGAAAATCATTAAGAGCGCTTCGATTAAATGCCCTGGTACTTCATGAAAGTCCACTTAAGAATTGGGCTTTAATAGCGGCCGTAATGCTTTGCCTTCCATGCCGCTTCCGTTCTAATAAACCCACTTTTCGATATATGGTTTTTCCTGGCAAGGTATGAATGCGCAGGCGCTGATCATGCTTCCAGTCAACGTTGGCTAATTGCGGGATGATGGAGTAGCCAAGACCTTGTCTAACCAGTTCAATAATGGCTTCTACGGAATTTATTTCCATGCCTTCATTAACTGCAAGTTTGTTCACTTTTATCGTTTGATCCACTAAATGACCGGTCCACGTTTTTCGCTCGAAACGAATAAACGGCAAACTCTTTAGTATGGTTTCGTCAGCTACGGTTGATCGACTCCGTTTTTGGCCTGTTTGCGGCAGTATGAGAACCATGGGCTCTTTGTATAGCTCAGTCCATATGGCGCTTTGGGGCAGCGCAAACGGCGACTCGGTGACGATGGCTGCATCCAGCTTTCCGTCAAGGACTTGCTCGAGGAAGTCGCTCGATAATCCAGCAATCAATTTAACCTCAAGTTCAGGGTAGTTGCGCTTTAATTCATCCAATGCCTTGCCAAAATAACCCATCAGGGTTGAGACTAAGGCACCCAGCACAATGGTGCCGCTCAATTCATTTTTGAGGCCGCTTCCCAGGGATTCATATCGCGCAATGATGTCCTGAATCGGCTCAATTAGGGCTCTGCCGTGGTTGTTTAGCACCAAAGACCGCTTATTGCGATCAAATAAGGCAATGCCAATTTCTGCTTCCAAGTGCTGCAATTGTTGACCAGCAGCAGCGGCTGTAAGGCCTATTTCCCGGGCAGCAGCAGCAACACTGCCATGGCGGCTAATGGCTATGAAGTTTTTAAGGACACGAATGCTGGTCATGGGTTCATTATAGTAAAGAATTACTTTATCTCGATAAAAAAACAATTCGATTTATTATTTACTATACCCCGATATAATTTTGCAATGTCTACCGTAAACCTAAAAGTCAAAGTCTGGCGTGGAACCGAGCAAGGTGAGTTTGTTGAATACCTCGTGCCACGTAATTCCAATCAAACCGTGCTCGATGTGGTGACCTACATTCAGCGTAAATTAGATCCAACCCTGAGCTATCGGTTTGCGTGCCGTGTTGGCATGTGTGGTTCATGCGCGATGACAGTCAATGGCGTGGCTCGCTGGACGTGCCGTACCCATGTAGCAAAGATTGTTGAAGGCGATTCACTCGAAATCGCACCTCTAAATAATCTACCTGTGATTAAAGACCTTGCAACCGATATGCGTGAGTTCTTCAATAAGTGGAAAGGGGCGGTTGGATTCTTTAAGGGTGAGCAAACACGCCACGATGATTTTGCGATCGTAAAGCCAGATTCAGAGGAACGCCAACTGGCCAATGCGGGTATTGAATGCATTGGCTGTGCTGTCTGCTATGCATCGTGCGATGTGGTGGCGAGTCGCTCGGATTATTTGGGACCAGCTGCACTCAATCGAGCCTGGACCCTGACCAATGATGTGCGTGATACCCAGCAATTGGATCGACTACGGGCAGTGGCTGGCGATGCGGGTTGCCATACCTGCCATACGCATGGAAGCTGCACGGAGCGCTGCCCTAAGCAGCTAGAGCCGACAGCTGGCATTGCTGGATTGAAAAAGCTTGTAGCGAGGGCTGCTGTGCGCGGCACGAAGTGGGGCAAGTTGTGAGTACTGCGATGCACAGCAGCGCGGTATTGCAAGCAAAGCTTTGGTATGCCCAGCGCATCAGCGCCATGGTCTTAGGTTTATGCGTGGCCATTCACTTATTTATTATGTTTTATGCCATCCGTGGCGGCCTGACTGCGGGTGAGATTTTAGGCCGTACGCAAGGAAATTGGTTTTTTGCCATGTTTTATGAAGTATTTGTTTTGGCCTGTTTGGTGCATGCACCGATTGGGTTGGCTAATATTTTGCGTGAAAACTTCCCGCGCTCACCTGGGCTGAGTGTGCTCCCCTGGGTCTTGGCGGCCCTGATATTGGGATTGGGGACTGCGGCCGTGATTGGTGTCTTTACGGGCGGGGTAGGGCGATGAGCAATAGACCAACGCTGGATCACCGAGCCAAATCCCATCTGTCCTACTTCATTTATATGGCGCACCGGGTTTCAGGCTTATTGCTCGCCTGTTTTTTGCCGATCCATTTCTTTTTATTGTCTCAGTCTCTATTTGGGGCCGATGAGCTTGATCGCTATTTAAAGCTGACTGATTTTTGGGCAGTGAAAGCAGGTGAGTGGGCCTTAGTTACGTTACTAACGGTTCATTTAATCGGCGGTATTCGCCTATTAATGATTGAATTTGGAACATGGCGCGGATTGCGTAAAGGATGGATTCAGGCCGCCATCGTCATTTCGATTATTTCTGGCCTTTTATTTTTAGCCTTAGCAGGCTAATTGGGAGCAATATGCAGCTACAGATGAGCTTAGTAGAAGAGGCATGCAAAGAGCTTTACATCCGCGCATTAAAAAAATTGCCAGATGATGTAAAGCAAGGCATCGATCGTTTGAATCAATCTGAGACTGATCAGCGCGCTCAGGTTGTCTTGCAAACTATGGTGACCAATATCGCCGTAGCAGAGCGAGAAGATAATTTACTGTGCCAGGATACGGGGCTGCCGATCTATAACGTGAAGATTGGCCGTAATGTTGAATTTGATGGTGTAGCACTGAAAGCTGCTATTCGCAAAGGGTGTGAACGCGCCACAACGGAGTATCCGCTCCGCTCTTCGGTAGTGCATCCGATTACCCGCAAGAATAACCATACATCCTGCGGCATTGATATGCCGGCAATCCACCTCGACTTCAGCGCCGACAATGAGTCGGTTGAAATAGAGATGATTCCTAAGGGGAGTGGCTCAGAGAACAACTCCTATCTGAAGATGGCGATTCCTGCAGAAGGCATTTTGGGCGTTAAAGCATTTGTAATTGAGAGTGTTGTTGCTTCGGGTGGAAAAACCTGCCCACCAACCATCGTTGGTGTCGGCGTTGGCGGAACGTCGGATCAGTGCGTGGCTATGGCCAAGCGCGCTGCTACACGCCCAATAGGGAGCGCCTGTGCCGATGCTGAGGGTGCAAAGCTTGAGCAAGAACTGAGTGCAGCGGTGAATCGCCTTGGCATTGGGCCGCAAGGCTTGGGCGGTGACGGCACCGCGTTTGCAGTTCATGTCGAATTGGCTGCAACCCACATTACGATGAACCCGGTAGCGGTCAATATGCAGTGCCATTCGGCAAGGCGCGCGCGCGCCACCTTTACACCGCATGGTGTTGAGTACGGATTTTAGGAAGAGCAATGGCACATTACTATTTACCCACCCCCGTGAGCGAAGCCGATATCCGTCGCTTAAAAATCAACGATACGGTAACGCTGCAAAATACCCTGTTTGGTATTCGTGACGCAACCCAGATTCATATGTTTGATCACGGTCGCAAGACTAAGTTTGACTTGACTGGCCACGCTGTCATTCATACTGCTCCGAATGTGCGTAAGGTAGCCGTCAGTTCTGAATTTCCAGCAGGCTACGAGGCTATTTGCGTTGGTACAACCACCTCCGATCGCATGGAGCGCTTTACCCGCCCATTGATGGCTCAGAACGGTGTACGCATGATCGTCGGTAAAGGCGGGATGCGGGAAGGATCATCCGAGGCATTTGCAGAACTCGGCGGCGTGTACTTAGCGATTATTGGCGGTACTGCCGCTCTAGAAACCACGTGGATTGAGCAAATCGAAGACGTCGATATGGATGACCTTAATCCGGAGTCGCTCTGGCGCTTTAAGATTCGTGATTTTGGCCCACTGCTGGTGGCGATGGATAGCCACGGCGGCAGCATCTATCAAGAAGTTAAAAGCGATGTTGCGCGAAACAAGGTGGATGTACTTAAAAGCTTAGGAATCGAATCATGAATGCGCCCCTCACTATAAAAACCCTTGAAACGGATATCTTAATTTTGGGTTCCGGTGGAGCCGGTCTTTTTGCGGCCCTCCATGCACATCAAACCAACCCCAATTTGCACATTACGATTGCGGTGAAAGGCCTTTTGGGTAAATGTGGCTGCACGCGCATGGTACAGGGTGGGTATAACGTGGCCTTGGCGGAAGGTGACTCGGTCGAGCGTCACTTTATGGATACCATCGAAGGTGGTAAATGGTTATGCGATCAGGATTTAGCATGGACCCTGGCTACCATGTCGGTTGAGCGCATTCGTGAGTTAGAGAATGAACTGGGATGCTTTTTTGATCGCAACCCCGATGGCACGATTCACCAAAAGGCATTCGCGGGGCAGACTTTTGATCGCACTGTGCACAAAGGCGATTTAACCGGCATTGAAATTATCAACCGTTTGGCTGAGCAGGTGTGGGCACGCGGTATCCACCGCCTCGAAGAATTTCGTGCCGTGGAATTAATTCATAGCGCAGATGGTAAATCACTGGCAGGCGTTTTAATGCTGGATATGCAGACTGGTGAATTTACTTTAGTGCGTGCTAAGGCGGTATTGCTTGCCACTGGTGGCGGTCCAACCATGTACAAATACCACACCCCCTCAGGCGATAAGAGTTGCGATGGTCTTGCAATGGCACTCCGAGCCGGTTTGGTGCTGCGCGATATGGAAATGGTGCAGTTTCACCCAACCGGACTTTTAGCAGGGCCAGGCACGCGCATGACCGGTACTGTTCTTGAGGAAGGTTTGCGTGGGGCAGGCGGCTATTTGCTCAATGGTAATAAAGAGCGCTTCATGGGTAATTATGATTCGCGCAATGAGCGCGCAACACGCGATATTGTGTCTCGATCGATTAATTCCGAGATTCGGGCAGGGCGAGCAACACCCAATGGCGGTGTCTATATTCAGATGAGCCACCTCGGGCCAGATACGGTACGGAAATTGTTTAAGGGGATGGTTGAGCGCTGTACTGATAGCGGATTTAATTTAGCCGAGGACATAGTCGAGGTTGTTCCAACCGCACATTACATGATGGGTGGGCTTGTATTTAGGCCAGACTGCAGCACTGATTTGCCGGGTCTATTTGCTGCTGGTGAAGACACGGGCGGAGTGCATGGCGCCAACCGCCTTGGTGGTAATGGTGTGGCTAATTCCACAGTATTTGGCGGTATTGCTGGGGATGTCATGGCCAAGTGGGTCGTCAATCAACCCTTGGCCGAGTGCAATATGGCGGAAGTGGCTGCTAGCATCGAGGCGCATGAAGCGCCACTCAAGCGTGCGCCGGGTGATATTGAGCTAATACGCGATGCGCTAGCCGAAGTCATGTGGGATGATGTTGGTATTTCACGTAGCAAAGAAAGCTTGCAACATGCCCGTACAAAACTGGATGAGCTGGATCGCTCTCTAAATCAGATGGGTGTGGGCGATTTGCAGCGCACATACAATCTGACATGGCAAGATTGGATGAATTTACGCAATCTGATCTTAGTGAGTAAATCCGTTACTGAGGCTGCGATTGCGCGTGAGAATTCGCGTGGCGCCCATTACCGCGAGGACTTTCCCGAGCCTGGCGACTTAGATACATCGTACTTTACTGCGGTGAAGCTATTTAATGCGCAGTTAATGATTGAAAATAGACCTGTATTGTTTAATCGCGTAAAGCCCGGTGAAACGATTCTAGTGGAGGAATTGATTTAATTTCCACTCCATACGCAGAAGGTAAATTATTTTAGAAATTCTGCAGCCCATACCGCTAACGCTTGCGGTAATTATCATCTTTTGCGCCTACTTTATTTTTGGCGTATCTGGATTTGGCACGTCGATCGTTGCTGTACCTTTATTGGTTCAGCTCTATCCATTAACAACGGTAGTTCCGATGATGGTTCTAATGGATATTTGCGCTTCTTTTTATTTGGGCAGGAAATCGTCTAATGAGGCGGATAAAAAAGAGTTGCTTTGGCTTTTCCCATTTTCCTTAGTGGGTATGGTGATTGGGATTACCTTGTTAATCAACGCGCCAAGCGAACCTTTGCTGATTGTTCTCGGAATATTTGCTGGAGCCAATGGACTCAGGGTGCTCACGAAGAAAAAAGTGGAACTTCGAACGCCCATTTCAAAGTGGTGGGCTATGCCTTTTGGATTTTTTGGCGGTATCTTTACGGCACTATTCGCCACCGGTGGGGCAATTTATGCGTCCTATCTTGAAATGCGGATGAGGGACCCCCGTATGCTCAGAGCAACCATGGCTTTTGCAGTTCTGATTTTGACGGGAATGCGATTTGTATTTATGCTTGTGTCTGAATTACTCCTGCGTTTGGATATCGTGGCGTTGGCTATCTGTATGCTTCTACCGATGTTTTTTGGCTTATGGGTGGGCACAAAAGTGCATAGCAAATTGAGCAGTTCAAACATTCTCAGCATCTATGGAAGTATTTTGCTTTTTTCAGGATCGATGCTTTTACTGAAGGAAGTTCCAAAATTATTTAGGATCTTGTAATAGAACTTTGTTGGGATTCATGATGCAAAGCGGATCTAACCTTTTTTTTATGGCCCCCATTAAAGCCATTTCAACAGAAGATTTACGCTCAGTTAATTCCGTTACCTTGGCCTGCCCAATACCATGTTCTGCCGAAAAAGATCCATTATGGAGATACACTTGATCGTGTACCAGCTGATTTATTTGACCCCGTCTATTTTCTAAGAGTGCAGATACTTCAAGATTCATGCCTACGATGTTGTAATGCAGGTTGCCGTCTCCTACATGACCAAAGACAATAATTTCGATATCAGGCCACGATTCTTTTAGCCTTGCATCCATGGTTTGGATAAATTCACTCAATTCTGAAATCGGGAGAGAGATGTCATGTTTTATGACAGTTCCAAGTTGGAGTTGGGCTTCTGGGATGGTTTCCCGAATTCCCCACATTGTTTTAGATTGCTGAATAGAATCAGCCACAATGCCATCCATAACCAGATTGGAATTCATGGCGTCCATCAATAGATTTTGAAGATCTAACCTAATCTTCTCTTCCGATTCCATGCTGGAGATCTCGATTAAAACAATCCAATCGGCTTGATCTTGCAATAGCTGCTGAGCCAAAATAAATCGATCGGAGACCAATTCAATTGCTCGGTTTGAGATCAATTCAAATGCCGTTAAATCGGCACTGCAGACTTTTTGCACTTGCTGTAATAAGGCAATACTCGATGCAACATCATTCACCTTTACAAGCACTGTGATCTTTGTTTTAGGTAATGGGAAGACTTTTAAGGTAGCGGCAGTAATGATGCCAAGCGTACCTTCCGATCCAATAAAGAGGTCTTTTAATGAATAGCCGGTATTGTCTTTTCGAAGTCCTCGTAGCCCATTCCAGATTTCACCGTTTGCGGTAACTACTTCTAGACCTAAAGTCAGGTCTCGCATATTCCCATATCGGAGAACTTGAACACCGCCCGCATTGGTGGCTAAATTTCCGCCAATCGTACAACTCCCTTCTGCCGCTAAGCTCAGGGGAAAAAGCCTATTTTGTAAAATGGCAGCTTCTTGAACATGCTTAAGTACTGCGCCAGCACCCACGGTAATGGTGGAGTTTTCTAAGTCTAGCGCCTGAATCTGATTTAACCGACGCAAGCAAATAACGACAGCATGTCCGCTTGAGTCGGGAGTTGCTCCGCCGCAAAGACCAGTGTTTCCTCCCTGAGGGACCATTGGCACTTGATGGTGCTTGCATATCTTGACAAGGGCCCCGACTTCGCTTGTATTTTTTGGCCGCAGGACAGCCAATGCATTTCCCTTAAAGCGCTTGCCCCAATCAATTAAATAAGGGGCTTTATCCTCATCCTTGCTCAGTACGTATTCTTCTCCGATAGCATCGGCAAACTCCGCAAGGAGGGGATTGGTACTCTCGTACAACCTAAGCCCTTCGAATATTTGGGGCGGGCACTCCGTCGATCATGATATTTAAGCATGACGGTAACTTGCTGGCAATTGCCCGATGGGCTGCCGGCAAAACCTGATCTTTCGCGGTGACTTGCTCTCCAAATCCACCAAAAGCAACGCAGACTTTTTCGTAATTCGTTGGCAATAATTCACAGCCGATGACGCGGGCTTGACCATATTCTCTAATTTGGATTTGATGTTCGGCATTCCAACAGGCATCGTTGCCGACAATCAATAAGAAGGGTAGCTGATAGCGAACCGCCGTATCAATTTCTGAACAATGAAATCCAAAGGTACCATCCCCTACAACGGCAACAACGGGTGCGCCAGGCTTGGCTAAACTTGCGGCTGTAGCAAACGGCAATCCTGCACCAATCGATCCAGCAACGCCATTGAGTACCCGATTCGGCGCATTTAAGCATGCTTGGGCCCACTGACCAATCTCGCCCCCATCGCTCACTAAAACGGATTCGGGATGGCTATCTAATATTGCCTGCAATGGTGCAAATGCTTGCGCTGGATGCAATTTATTTGCGCTAGAAGGAGCGCTACTCCAGTCTGCCGGACGATAGGCGATTGCTTCATGTACTTCTGTGAGCCATTCACGGCCTGCGGTTGTCGGGTGCCCACATAATTCGACGATGGCGTTGATGGCACTATGCACATCTGCGCGCGTTGTTAATCGAAGTCTCGAGCCAACCGCCCTTTGGGTTCGCTCAATCTCACTCATCTCGGGGTCAATTTGAAAAAATACACAGTCTTTATGAAAGTTTGGCGCCTTTCCAAATTTCAGAGTGAAGTCTAATTTTTTGCCAAGCAGCAAGACGCAATCGGATTGGGCAAGCACCTCAGAAAAGGCTCCTAAGCTAGGATCTCCAATGCCCCTTGGGCTTTCCATGCCAATGACCGGAACACCCAGAGAGGCTTCCAATTCAGCTAGAATTTTACGGCCTGCCTTTGATTGCATCATTGGGCCAGTTAAGACTAAGGGCTTCTTTGCATTGAGTAATGCAGCAATCATTTCCTTGATCACTTGCTTATCTGCCTTGATCGGAATGGGTTCAAAATCCGCTGCCTTTGGCATTGATGTTCCGCTGTCGAAAGCATTATCTAAAACATCTGAGGGGAGGCTGATGTGTACTGGACCCGGCCTACCAGACTTCGCAATGGAAACAGCTTTTGCAAAATCACCAGGTAGTTCGGAGACGCTTTTACAAACCCAGGATGCCTTTGTTAGCGGAGCGGCAATATCAACCTGTGCCATCTCTTGAAATGCCCCCATTCCCAATTGGTTGATGGGCGCATGTCCTGATAGCAGTACAACCGGTGACTCAGCCATTCCTGCAGTGTAGAGCGCAGATACCGCATTGGCGTGACCGGGACCGCCCGTTACCATGGCAATGCCTATCTCTCCGGTAAGTCTTGTCCATGAGTCGGCCATATGGACTGCTGCAGCCTCATGTCGGGTATGAATCAGCTTGATTTTCTGATCATAAACAGCATCAAAAATGGGCATGATGTGGTTTCCAGATAGAGTAAATATATTGCTTACTCCGGCGGCCAGCATTGATTCAACCAATGCATCAGCGCCACGTTTCATTTTCGTAGACATTTTTTTACTCTCTTAAAAAACTACTGGATACCCAATTTTTCTTGTCCGAACAAAAAAGCCACGATATTAATCGTGGCTTTATAAGGAGTTCTAAAAAGATTAATTAGCAGTTAAGTTACGTGCCTTAATCACCTTTTCCCATTTTGTTGATTCAGAAGCAATTTGTGCCTCTAACTCTTTGGTGGTGTTAAGTACTGGCGTCAAGCTATTAATTTCTAGGCTCTTCTGCATTGCTTCCGATTTAACGGCTTTTGCTGCGGCCTCATATATTTTATCGCGAATGATTTTTGGTGTGCTGGATGGCGCCATTAAGGCAAACCAACCGACATTTTCAAATCCTGGCAGTGAAGCTTCTGAGACAGTAGGTATGTTAGGAAGCTGGGTTAAGCGTTTTGCGCTGGTTACTGCTAAGGCTTGAAGTTGACCATTGCGAATGAAGCCGGTAGATGCTGGCACATTACAGGCACAGAAATCAATTTGCCCTGCAACTAAATCCGTCAATGCGGCAGACTCGCCTTTATAAGGGATGTGGGTAGCATTGATGCCTGCGGCTGTAATGAAATTCTCTCCGGCCAAATGAACCTGGCTACCTACACCAGCGGAACCAAAATTAAGATTTCGTGTTTTTGCTAAGGCAATCAGATCGTTTAAGTTTTTTACACCTAACTTTGGATTAACCGAAATAATCATTGGACCGCTAGCGAGGGTAGTAATGGGCGAAAAATCGGTGCCGTAGTTGATGCTCATTTTTTTATACATATATGGGTTTACTGTAAGCATGCTGCCAGAGGCCAATAAAAGCGTATAGCCATCTGCTGGCGATCTTGCTACTACCTCAGCCCCGATGTTCCCGCCCGCGCCACCGCGATTTTCAACAATCACATTTTGGCCAAGTACTGTAGTCATTTGCTGGGCTAGGATGCGTCCCAGAATGTCGGTTGTGCCGCCTGCAGCAAACGGTATGATTAATTTGATTGGCTTTGTTGGCCAGCTTTGGGCTTGGGCTAGTGTACTAACACCCGCAATGAGCATCAAACCAAACAGCTTGATGGCGTTTCTTTTAATAGAACTAATCGACTTCATAAACATGACACTCTCCTGTTGATTTAAATTCCAAAACACCTTTGTATTTTTCGGCGCTTTTTTTACTTTTTATTTAATAGCTAAACAATACAGGGAAAACAGAAAATATACTTGGGTATTGCAAGACATCTAAATCATCTATATGATGTAGATATGTCATCTATTTTCATCTCCGAATTCATTACAAGTCAAGCCCTAGAAACCCTGCGTTCTAAGCATGATGTCACTTATGCGCCAGAGAGCTATAAGCAGCGTGGAGAATTAATTTCCGCGTTGCAGCATTGTGATGCCCTCATTGTTCGTAACTTGACCCAAGTCAATCAAGAGCTCTTAAATGGCGCACCAAAGCTAAAAGTGGTGGGTCGCCTTGGTGTCGGCCTAGAAAACATTGAATTGCCGGCATGTGCGCAGCGCAATATAAAGGTTATCCCCGCAACGGGTGCGAATGCAGAGTCGGTTGCAGAGTATGTAATCGGTACAGCACTAGCATTGACGCGTGGTTTTTTGCCGGCAACAGTACAAACCTTAGGCGGTAGCTGGCCACGCCCGCATTTTTCTGGATACCATGAATTCACTGGTAAGACCTTAGGCGTAGTTGGTTTTGGCAGTATTGGCCGTGTAACAGCACAAAAGGCCCTCGCCTTTGGTTTGAAGTGCCTGGCTTATGATCCTATGTTGCCTGGTAAATCGATCGATGTTGGCGGCACTGCCGTCCCGCTTGTAACGCTAGATACCTTATTGGCAGCCAGTGACGCCGTTACCTTGCACTTACCCCTCTTGCCAGAAACCCGCGGTCTATTTTCTGCTGCAACCTTAGACAAAATGAAGCAGGGCGCTTGCTTAATTAATACAGCACGCGGAGGCATTGTGGACGAAAAAGCCTTAGCCGAGCGTTTGCGCTCTGGCCGCTTGGGCGGGGCAGCCTTGGACGTTTTTGAAAAAGAACCTGCGATAGACCTTTCTCACTTTGCTGGATTAAGCAACCTCATTGCAACGCCACATATTGCTGGGGTTACAAGTGAGAGTAATGACCGCGTTAGTCAGATGATTGCAGATGAGGTCATTCAGTTTTTGGGGAGCAGTAAATGAAGATGACGTTCGACCAGATTGTTGAGTTGGCATCATCTGGTTTGCAAGCGAGCGGCATTGATCGTAAAGCAGCAATCGAAACCGCGGAATTTTTGGCTCTAGCCGAGGCCGATGGTTTAGCATCGCATGGCTTGGCGCGGGTGGGGCAGTATGCTGGACATGCCATGAATGGCCGTATTGAGTTAAAAGCAAAGCCGCGAGTAAAGCGATTTAAAACGGCCGCCGCCTTAGTGGATGCATGCGATGGCCTTGCGTTTCCAGCTTTAAAACTGGCAACCGATTTGTCGGTTAATTTGGCCTCCAAAAATGGCGTAGGGCTTGTGGCCGTCACCAATAGCCATCATTTTGGTGTCGCAGGTCATTACACCGAAGCGGCTGCGCGTGCTGGGTATATTTCTTTGCTCTTTGGCAATACCCCTGCGGCCATGCCAATGGTGGGCGGCAGTAAAGCCATCTTTGGAACCAATCCCTTGGCAGCTGCATTTCCAGTTGCTAAAGCAAACCCCCTTGTGATTGATATGTCTTTATCTGCTGTAGCGCGTGGCAAGTTACTCGTCGCTGCAAAAAAGGGTGAGTCCATTCCGGAGGGCTGGGCTTTAACCATAGACGGTAAGCCGACCACCAATCCCAATGAGGGCCTCAAAGGCTTGATGGTTCCCATGGGCGGAGATAAAGGTGCTTTATTGGCGTTAATTGTGGAGTTGCTTGTTGTCGGATTGTCGGGGAGCCGTTTCTCATACGAAGCTGACTCCTTCTTTGATGCGCAGGGCAATCGCCCCCGTATTGGCCAGCTTCTATTAACCATTGATCCAGGTCTTGCCGGTGGGCAGGTATTTGCAAATCGCATGAGCGATTTTTTAAAGACATTGGCCGCCGATGCTGGGATACGTTTACCTGGGCAACGTCGTTTCAAGCAGCGCGCTACTGCGCTGGAGCAAGGTATTGATGTTACAGATGCAGTACTAGAAGAAATTCAATCCGGCATTCGTCGGAATTGGGCGAAGTAGTTTATATAACAATTTTTAAGGAGCAATAAATGATCCACTTTGTCGTGCATGAGCCAGGAGATGTTGTTGGTGTAGTGGTAGTCGAAAACATTAAAGCTGGAAC
>JBIILR010000118.1:0-4773 GCA_044338365.1 Polynucleobacter sp.
ATGCGTTTCGGACTGGTCTCAAGCATGCGAGCGGTGCCCCTGCAATGGTGCTCTTTGCTGGCATGGTCGGTTTTGGGGCGATGGGCAAAACCAGTGGATTTGATCTCAGCTTTACCACCTTAAGTAGCCTTTTGATGTTTGCCCTACCGGGCCAAGTGGTGCTGATGGAGATGATGCTAGAGGGCGCATCACTTTTTGCCATTGCCCTTGCTGTGACATTGACCTCAACGCGCTTTATTACGATGACCGTGAGCTTGTTTCCGCAATTTGATCGGCGTGATCAAAATAAGCGTTTGTATGCGTCCGTTCATTTGCTAGCGATGACGGCATGGGCCGTGTCGATGCGGGAGTTTGCGCGGATTGAACCGCAGCACCGCTTAAGTTACTTTGCCGGCCTTGGCTTGCTGTGCTGGATGATTTCAGTACCGGGGACGATCCTGGGTTATTTACTGGCAGGCGTAGTGCCTGTCTTTATTACGCTCGGCTTGATTTTTATTAACCCATTGTTTTTCTTGCTGACCTTTGCTGAGGTTAAGCCATGGATTAATCGGATCGCGATTGCTTTAGGCTGCGTGATGGGTCCATTTTTTTATATGCTAGATCGCGACACTAGCTTGCTGACGACCGGCATTGTGGGGGGTACTTTAGCGTATTGGATTGACCGTCAGTATTTGCGTAAGCGCAGGTCAGCATCGGACGAAGGCATGCTGTGATGGCCACGTACTTACAGGGATGGGGGGTTTGGATTGCCCTCGCAAGCGCCTGCATTGGTACCTACCTGTGCCGAGCAATTGGCGTCATGCTGGCAGGAAAAATCAATCAAGACAGCGAGATCTTTCGCTGGCTATCGGCAGTCACCTACGCCATGGTTGCGGCCTTAACCGTCCGCTTGATTGTGTTGCCAATTGGTTTACTCGATACCGTACCGCTGTGGATACGCATTCTGATTTGTGTTATTAGCGTCAGCATCATGCTGTCAAAACCCCAGCAGCGTCTTGTTCCGGCCTTACTGATTGGTAGCCTGCTGATGGTTTCGTACGGCGTGATTCGGTAAGGACTGTAAGAGAGCTTCGGTTGTATTGGGGGGTTTATTGCAAGTGGGCTGCCAAAATGCGAGCGATGTGCACAGCCTCGCGCTGGGTGCCATCGTGAATCTGGTGGCGGCAACTCGTGCCATCGGCAACCACCCAACTATCCGGCGCTTGCCGTACTGCTGGTAACAAACTCAATTCTGCCATTTGCTTTGACACCGTAATGTGCTCGACTTCATAACCGAAGCTACCGGCCATGCCGCAGCAAGACGATTCAATCAGCGTCGGGTTTGCATTCGGAATCAGTTGCAGGAGTTCCAGTGCTGGCGTCACCGCAGCAAATGCTTTTTGATGGCAGTGGCCATGGAACAGCACAGAGCGATCGGCTGGTTTGAGATTGAGCTTGAGTTTGCCGGACTTGGATTCATCGATCAGGAACTCTTCCAGCAGCTGTGCCTTTTGGCTGACTATCACTGCTTTTTGCCCAAAGCCCATGACTAAGGCCTCGTCTTTTAGGGTAAAGAGGCAAGAGGGCTCAAGACCAACGATGGCAATACCGCGTTCTGCATAAGGGGCAAGGTGATCCACCAAGGCGCCCAAACGAACTTTAGCCTCATCGACCATGCCGGCTGCAAGGTAGGTACGACCACAACAAAACTGCTTCGAACATTGCTGCTCTGTGGTGGATGCGTTATTTGCGGTATCCATTTGTGGAATGTGAATTTGATACCCGGCAGCGCGCAGAACCTGAATTGCTGCGTGGACGTTCTCATTCTCAAAATACGCATTGAAGGTATCCACTAACAGTACAACTGCTTTGCTTTCTTCTTGCAGTTGCTCTGGTGTAAAACGGTATTGTGCTGAACTTGCTGCCGAGTCGATCGGCGCATTCCAAAAGGTATCGCTACGCCAGACTGGCAGCGTACGCTCTGCCGAAATACCGGTGAGCCACTCCTGTATCTTGGCAATGGCTGGAATCCGATTACGAATATTCAGTAAGGCCGGCAGACCGGGAATGCGGCTAACCATTGGCGCGTAGTGCGGCAAGTGAGCTACTAAGCGATCGCGCAGCGTATGGCCATGGCGTTTTTTGTAATGGCTTAAATACTCCACCTTCATCTTGGCCATATCGACACCGGTTGGGCACTCACGGCGACAGGCTTTGCAGCTGACGCATAAATCCATGGCTTCTTTGACTGCGGCAGTCGTCAGCGGATCTTCACCGGGCGCAGCATCGAGTTGCCCAGATAAAGCTAGACGCAAGGTGTTGGCACGGCCACGGGTAAGGTGTTTTTCATCGCGGGTCACGCGGAAGCTCGGGCACATCGTGCCAGCATCGAATTTACGGCAATGGCCATTGTTGTTGCACATCTCCACTGCTTTAGAGAAGCCATGCGCTGGATCGCCACCACTACCGGGCGCGCTCGTTTCTTCGGTGACGGGATTGTTTTGCACATTCCATGCCGACCAATCTAAATTGGTTTTGAGGGGAATGATTTTGTATTCCGGCGGAAAGCGGAAATAACTCGAATCATCCATCTTCGGCGGATCAATGATTTTGCCGGGATTAAATAAATTATCGGGATCAAACGCATGTTTGATCTCACGCAAGGCATCGGTAATTTTGGGGCCAAATTGCCAGGTAATCCATTCGCCACGGCAAAGGCCATCACCGTGCTCGCCGCTGTACGCGCCTTTATAGCGACGCACCAGTTCAGACGCTTCTTCTGCCATCGCCCGCATCTTCTGCGCGCCATCGCGGCGCATATCCAAGATCGGCCGGACATGCAAAGTACCCACCGATGCGTGCGCATACCAGGTACCGCGTGAGCCGTATTTCGAAAAGACGTCGGTGAGTGCGCTGGTGTATTCAGCGAGGTGCTCGAGTGGTACCGCGCAGTCTTCAATAAAGCTCACAGGCTTGCCATCGCCTTTGAGGCTCATCATGATATTCAGACCCGCTTTACGGACTTCCCAGAGGTTTTTCTGCAAGTTCGCATCGGGCATCGACACCACGCAATTAGGTAAGCCCAAATCGCTCATCAATTCATTGAGTGCTGCAACGCGTTCTAACAGCGGCGCATGCGCTTCACCCGAAAACTCCACGAGCAAGATGGCTTCTGGTGTTGGGCCTGCTGCATCAATCAGCGCGCTTTCAATGGTCTTTTTAAAGCTGGGATTGTGCCGTGCCAAATCAATCATGGTGCGATCCACTAACTCAACGGCAGTAGGGCCCAGTTTGACGATGTGCTGCGCACTATCCATGGCGCGGTAGAAACTGGAGAAATTCACAATGCCGAGCACCTTGTGCTGCGGTAATGGCGATAACTTCAGTTGCAGTGATTTGAAATACGCCAGCGTCCCTTCACTGCCGACTAATAGGTGCGCTAAGTTAACGCTGCCATCTTTGGTGTAGGGCAATTCGCTTTGCGGATGAAATACATCCAAGTTATAGCCAGCAACCCGGCGCATGACTTTCGGAAACATCGCTTCAATTTCCGGCTGCAAGCGATCGGCCAAGCCTTTGACAAAATCACCGAGCTGTTTAGCGGTTCCATTGCTCTGACCGTAGTTGCCAAATTGCGCGAGTTGGCCGTCGGCCAGCCATGCATCGATGCCCAAGACGTTGTGCACCATATTGCCGTAGGCGAGCGAGCGACTGCCGCAGGAATTGTTTCCAGCCATACCGCCAATCGTGGCTTGTGCTCCGGTCGATACATCAACGGGATACCACAGACCGTGTTTTTTTAGGTTGGCGTTGAGGTGATCTAGAACTAAACCCGGCTCGACTTCAGCAGTGGCTTTTTCAGGGTCTATCTGGAGGATTTTCCGAAAGGCCTTGCTGTTATCAATTACCAGTGCGATCCCGGTGGTTTGACCGCATTGACTCGTGCCGCCCCCGCGTGGCAACACTGGAATGGAATGCTCCCTGGCTATTGCCAAAGCCGTTTCGATGTCGGCCGCATCTTCGGGAATCACAACCCCAACCGGAAATTGCTGGTAAATCGATGCATCGGTGGCATAGCGACCCCGGCTTGGGGTGTCGGTTAGCACCTGCCCACGGATGTGCTTTTGCAATTGGGAGCTGATTTCAGGGGGCAGGGCGGTTTTTGTTGGCATGGCTCAAGGTATGGGAAAATAGCAAATACATTCAGAATCGAGTGAAATTCTACAAAAGACCGACTATTTCAGCTTGATCCCCTGTTTTTTACAGAAGTTTGATTTTACGTGGCAATTGGCTTTCAGAGAATTGACCCGCGTCGGATTGAGCCAAGGGATTTTGAGCCTCAACAGCGACCGTTGCGGTATTCCACCGAATTCAGACTAAAACACCATTAGGAGAACACTATGTTGGCAAACAAACCATACCTGACCCAAGCAAACGTGCAAGCCATTCTGGACGCTGCTAATGCCCATGCTGCTGCAAACAACTGGGCGGTGACGATTGCGGTCTGCGATGATGGCGGCCATATGCTCGGCATGATTCGCCGCGATGGCTGCGCCCCTGTGTCTGCTTATATTGCTCAGGAGAAAGCCCGTACGGCTGCAATGGGTAAGCGCGAGACTCGCATATACGAAGAATTAATTAACAACGGCCGCACCTCCTTTTTATCCGCACCCCACATTCAAGGGATGCTGGAGGGTGGCGTCAATATCGATGTAAATGGATTTACCATCGGCGCAGTCGGCGTTTCCGGCGTGAAGGCTTCCGAAGATGCTAGCACTGCTAAGGCTGGGATCG
>JBIILR010000119.1:0-4752 GCA_044338365.1 Polynucleobacter sp.
CGCCAATAGGCTAGCGCCATTTTCATAGCGGTATCACATGCTTCGGATCCGCTATTCACAAAAAATATCCTATCCAGATTTTTTGGCGCAATCGATGCAATACGTTCTGCTAGCTTAAATGCGCCTGAATGTCCGACCTGAAAACTGGAAGCAAAATCCAGGGTGTCGATTTGAGTCTTCATTGCCTCAGATATTTTGGGATGCCTGTGACCTGCGCCAACACACCACAAGCCAGAGGTTCCATCTAATATCGTTTTTCCATCCTCTGTCTGGTATGTCACACCAGATGCAGAAGAGACCATACGAGGTGATGCTTTAAACTCTCGATTAGGAGTAAAGGGCATCCAAAAACTATCTAGAGATGGCATATTAATTAAGATTATCGTTAAAAATGGTTTAGTCTAGTAAAGTTAAAACTTAACTATTTACCTAAGAACATGGCAAATTATTTTGACCACAGCTCGAGTCCATTGTATTCGCAAATATCTGATGTAATTCGTGAGCGAATTGTTAAAGAAATATGGCCGGTAGGCGATAAAATCCCAACTCTACCCTCGCTCTCAGCAGAATTTGGAGTTGGCATTATTACGGTTCGACAGGCAATCGAATTGCTCAAAAACGAGGGATTACTTAATCCATTGCAAGGTTTAGGAACATTTGTAATTGCTAAGCCAGAGGTCCATCCAAGAATGAAGGTTGAAAGTTCTTTAGTGGGTCTTGCAAAACTATATCGCGAGTATGCCCCCCGACTAATACCTTTGTCGGAGGGCTTTGCGATGCCCAGTATAAAAAAAGAGGATGGGCTTCTTGCCCCCAAATATCGCCTCCTTAAGCGCATCCATTCCGGTGAAAGGCAACTCACCTCAGTAATTTCTGCATACATTGATGATCGCATATTTAAACTTGCACCGAGACAGTTTCGTCAAGAAGTCATTATTCCCGTGTTGATGGATTTAAAATCTATAAAAATTAAATCTGCTAAACAAATACTTACTATATCTACAGCCGGTGTTGAAGTAGCAAAAGCTCTAAACATTTCAGTCTCGGCACCTATTGCCTTGGTTAGACGAGTAATTTGCTCTTCTGATGGCACGATTATTTACCTTGGTGAACTAAGCTATCGAGGCGATTACATACGGGTTGACATGGACCTACTTGGATGATGGAGAGCAGTCTTAATCTGGTTTGATATTTGCCTCTTGCACTAATTTCGTCCACCGCACCCCTTCATCCGCCAAAAATTTAGTAAAACTTTCGGGTGTACCACCTTCTGGAAACGCATATGACTTTCTTAGGCGCTCAATAACCTCTGGTGATTTCAAGGCTTTATTAATTTCCTCATTAAAGCGGTTCACAACTGCAGATGGCGTACCAACTGGCGCAACAATACCAAACCATCCAGAAGCCCCAACTAAATCACCAAAGCCGCTTTCAGTAAGTGTAGGAACCATTGGAAGATCATCAAAACGACTATTGGAAGTTACTGCGATTCCCTTAAGCTTACCAGCCTTCACATGGGGTACAAGAAGAGCTGGTGCACCAAAGAAAAGTTGAACTTGACCACTAATCACATCCGTAATGGCCTGGGGCTGTCCTTTATAAATTATTGGGGTTATCTGCACATTCCGAGATATCTTTAAGAATTCTACGGGTAAATGATTAGTAGAGCCAACTCCAGTGTGGGCGTAGTTCAATGCCGTTGGATTCTTTCGAGCCATAGCAACAACTTCACTCACAGAAGAAGCGGAAAGGGATGCAGGGACAACTGCAATATTAGGTGCAGTGGCAAACATACCTACAGCCGTAAAATCTCTCCTTAGATCATATTTAAATTGTGGGTTGATGATGGGACCGACTGATCCGGTAATAGTTGCCACTAAAAAGGTATAGCCATCAGGAGGCGAATTAAATACAGCCTCTGTGCCAATTAATGCGCCAGCACCCGGTCTTGCTTCAACAATAATTGGGGTCCCCCAATTGGATGCTATTTTCTCAGTAACTGCTCTTGTTAATATATCAACAACGCCCCCCGCCGGGAATGGCACGATCACTCGAACAGGTTTCTGTGGATAAGTCTGCGCTTGTAATGGAGAAATACCAAACAATACAAGGCTAAGAATAAATTTATAAATTAATGACATAAATCCCCCTCCTAAATAACTCAAGTTATATAAATAAAAATAGGTATAACTACAATTCCATTAAGACTTTCGTGGGTAATCGGGTGGCGTAGTTGGTACAAAGGGAAGCCTTGCTTTAGCCTTAGTGGCGGTTGTGCTTGTGGTAGCTACGCTACGAACATACTGCTTAGATGCGTCTTTCCGAACTTGATAGTCCCAAGAGGTATATGAACCCTTCAGTAACGTTGAATGTAAAAATAAACGTCTTTTTTGACTTGCTAAGACATTTGATTTAACAGCCGCAGGATTAAATCTTGTAATAATTTCAGATTCTAATTCTTGCGCTAAAGAAGCGAATTCTGGCTCTTTACATAAATTTCGAAGTTCATTTGGATCGCTTTCTAAGTCAAATAGGATACCGGGGTCACCCTCACAATAAATATACTTATATTTACCTTTACGTAAAATAAAAGCCGGCGCATACACACCCTCACTTGTAAACTCGATTAATGCCTCATCTTTCCAGGCATGATTATCTCCATGAAGTAAATTAACAAGACTATTACCATCACAATGGTCGATTAATTCAAATTTTTCTCTATTATTAGCAAGCTCCAATAATGTTGGAAGCAGATCAACTAATCCGCAATTAGCGCTTACTCGATGCCCCGCTTTTGCTCCCGGAGCGCTGATGATTAAGGGAACTCGAATAGAGTTCTGAAAGGGATTAAATTTGTACCACATGCCGCGCTCGCCAAGCATCTCACCATGGTCAGCAGTGAATAAAATAATGGTGTTTTCTATCTCACCAATTTTTTCAAGAGTATCTAAAAGCATTCCAATTTTTTGATCGACATAACTCACCATCCCATAATATGCATGACGAGCTGAGCGAATATGGGCTTCCGTTACATTATGCTCATCTTGACGTATCAGTTTGTAATATCGCTGGCTCCAAGGATCACGCTTATCGAAAGGTATGAAAGGAACCTTCGGCATATCAATATCCGAATCCTTATACATATTCCAATATTCATCAGAAATAGTAAATGGATTATGAGGGTGAGTGAATGAAGAAACTAATAGGAATGGATTATTTGTACTACGTCGCGCCTGATCAAAAAGCCATTGAACAGATTGATTTGCAACATCATCGTCATAATCCATCTGCAATGATCGAGTACAGAGCCCAGACTCTACAACACCACGCATACTCATTTGACTTGGGGCGTACGGCTCATGCTTCTTATCCCAATCAGCTGTCCAGCCAAAATCAGAAGGATAAATATCCGTAGTAACCCGATCTTCAAACCCATGAAGCTGATCTGGTCCGACAAAATGCATCTTTCCTGACAAACACGTATCGTAACCAAGAGCGCGTAAATAATGCGCAAATGTTGGCACTGAAGCCGGGAACTCAGAGGCGTTATCAAATGCTCCAATGCGTGACGAATATTGCCCAGACATCATCGCAAAACGAGAAGATGCACAAATTGGATTAGGAGTGTAGGCGTTCTCAAAAACAGTACCACCCGAAGCAATACGATCAAGATTTGGTGTTTTTACTAAAGGATGTCCATATGCTGGCAATACGCTAGCCGTCAATTGATCGGCCATGATGAATAAAATGTTAGGGTGTTTTTTCATAATTAGGCATTTAGAATTAATGTTACTATCATTCTATATTTAAGCAGATATGTCAAACAATAGGTGAAATCGTTAATTTGACTTAATCTACAGGGGGTTAAAAATTAAATAGTTGGTTTAAGTAAGACTTTTGCTGAACCGCTTTTACCTTGGTGTAAATCATCAAAGGCTTTAACACCATCATCAAGCGATCTCTTCTCTACCCACTCCAGGTTGCCGAACACGCCTTGATCTAAATAGTTTACTGTCGCCTTTAGATCTGCGGTGGAATAAGTATATGTTCCTAATAACGTAATTTCTGCAAGGGTCAATTTACGCATATCAATTTCACTGGCCCAGTCTTGCAAGCCGACATGCATAATGACTCCACCAGGCTTAATCGCAACAAAAGCTGATTGACGTGTTAACTTTGTCCCCACACAATCAATTACATAATCATAGGTATTTTCTGTAACTGAGTGAGTGATTGGATCAATTGTTTTACAGCCAACATATTGATCGATTGAGGCTCTACGCAGCGGGTTTGTTTCAGCGACAACAAGATTGATAACTCCAAAATGCTTAAGCAATAAAGCAGCTAACATACCAATGGCCCCGCCTCCGATGACCAACACATTGCATTCTTGAATTGGCCGATGCAATGCTTTCATCGACAGATTAATGGCATGCACAGCGGTAGCGGCGGGTTCTGTCAGGGCCGCCGCATCCATTGACAAGCTTGCTGGAATGCTAATTAAGGTTTTGGCAGGAATGCTCATGTACTCCGCAAATGCGCCCGGCCGAGTCATGCCAATCATGGTGCGATTCGAACAGAGATTATTTCTCCCCTGCAGGCAATATTCACATACCCCGCACGTTATTAAAGGATTACCAGTTACGCGCGTACCTTTTAGTACATTGGTAGATAAGGACTCTGCCACTACTCCAGAAAACTCATGCCCTAGAACCAATCCTGGATTTCTTCTGGGGTCATGGCCATGAAACG
>JBIILR010000024.1:0-14530 GCA_044338365.1 Polynucleobacter sp.
TCCAATGCAGACAGCCTCATCTGCGAGCTGCACGTGCCTTGCCTCCCGATCGGCTTCAGAAAATACAGCAACCGTCTGAATGCCCATGCGTTTGGCTGTTTTAATCACGCGGCATGCAATCTCACCGCGATTGGCAATCAGGATCTTTTTAAATAGGGTGGTTTTCATGAGATTTTGCCTATCCATTACAGGGGTATGTTGCCGTGTTTACGTTCTGGATTTTTGAGGTCCTTGTCTTTGAGCATGGCCAGTGAGCGGGCAATGCGCTTGCGCGATTCATGCGGCAAGATCACGTCATCAATGTAACCGCGCCGACCCGCTACAAAGGGATTGGCAAACTTAGCTTTGTATTCCGCTTCGCGCGCAGCAATTTTTTCTGGATCGCCCTTCTCTTCGCGGAAAATAATTTCGACGGCGCCTTTCGGGCCCATCACGGCAATCTCAGCCGAAGGCCATGCAAAATTGACATCGCCACGCAGATGCTTGGATGCCATCACATCATAGGCACCGCCATAGGCTTTCCGGGTGATCAAGGTTACCTTCGGAACCGTACAGTCCGCATAGGCATAGAGTAATTTTGCGCCGTGCTTAATAATGCCGCCGTATTCCTGCGCAGTACCGGGCATAAAGCCAGGGACATCCACTAGGGTGACAACGGGAATATTGAAAGCATCGCAAAACCGCACAAACCGGGCAGCCTTAATCGATGCTTTGATATCCAAGCAGCCTGCCAGCACCAAAGGTTGATTGGCAACGATGCCAATGGTTTGCCCTTCCATGCGACCAAAACCAATCAAGATATTTTTAGCGTAATCGGGTTGCAACTCAAAGAACTCACCATCGTCTGCAATCTTGCGAATCAACTCATGCATGTCGTAGGGTTGATTGGGATTGGCGGGCACTAAGGTATCCAGGGAATAATCGGGCGCTTCATCGCGCCGGGCCGAGCGTAATGTCGGTGGCTTTTCTTTATTGGATAGGGGTAAATAATTAAAAAAGCGGCGCAACACCATGATCGCCTCAACGTCATTCTCAAAGGCCAAATCGCACACGCCTGAAACCGTTGAATGGGTTACCGCGCCACCCAGCTCTTCTGCGGTGACGTCCTCATGGGTTACGGTTTTGACAACCTCAGGGCCCGTAACAAACATGTACGAGCTGTCTTTGACCATAAAAATAAAGTCGGTCAAGGCTGGTGAATACACTGCGCCGCCGGCAGATGGCCCCATGATTAAGGAGATTTGCGGAATGACACCGGAAGCAGTCACATTGCGTTGAAAGATATCGGCATAGCCGCCCAAGGAAGCAACCCCCTCCTGAATGCGAGCGCCGCCCGAATCGTTTAGACCGATTACAGGCGCGCCGACTTTCATGGCCTGATCCATGATTTTGCAAATCTTCTCTGCATGGGCCTCGGATAAGGAGCCTCCGAGCACGGTAAAGTCTTGTGAAAAGACAAAGACCAGTCGACCATTGATCATGCCGTAGCCGGTGACAACGCCATCACCCGGAACGGTTTGATCGGCCATGCCAAAATCGGTGCAGCGGTGCTCGACAAACATATCCCACTCTTCAAAGCTACCTGCATCCAAGAGCAATTCGATGCGTTCACGGGCGGTTAACTTGCCTTTGGCATGCTGTGCCTGAATCCGTTTTTGTCCACCGCCCAGGCGCGCTAACTCACGTTTAGCTTCCAGTTGTTGGATGATGTCTTGCATGCTAACTCCTTAGAAAGAGGTGTGACCCAGCGCCTCAAGTAGCCGCCTTGCAGCAACCGAGGGGGCGATGGTGCCGAGATTGACGGCATTGCTCAGTTCGGGAAGCAAAGCCTGAACTGCAGGATTATTTTTAAATGCACTTTTAAGACCAGCATCAATGCGCTCCCACATCCAAGAGCCTGCCTGCATCTGGCGCCGTGTGCTCAATCGGCCATTGGCCGTTTGCAATTTCTGAAAGCGGAGGATGTGCTCCCATAAATCAGTGATGCCAGTTCCGTGCAAGGCAGATAAGGGCATCACAATCGGATGCCAATACTCGGCATCGTGCGTCGCGTGGTCTGGATTTCCTTGAAACCCTAATAATCGCAGTGAGCTGGTGATAAAGGCTTGTGCACGCATCGCGGCATTGGGATCAATGTCGGATTTATTGATCACAATTAAATCGGCTAACTCCATCACCCCTTTTTTAATCGCCTGCAAGTCATCGCCTGCATTAGGCAATTGCAATAGTAAAAATAAATCCGTCATACCGGCTACAGCGATTTCGCTTTGACCCACGCCGACGGTTTCTACAATCACGACATCGTGCCCAGCGGCTTCAGCAACGAGTAGCGCCTCACGGGTTTTTTCAGCAACGCCGCCCAGTGTTCCGGAAGACGGACTTGGCCGAATGAAGGCGCTTTCATGGACCGATAGACGCTCCATGCGGGTCTTATCGCCCAAGATCGAGCCGCCCGATAGGCTCGACGATGGGTCGATTGCCAGAACAGCAACGCGGTGACCGCGCTCAATTAAATAGAGTCCTAGGGTTTCAATCAGAGTTGACTTCCCTACTCCTGGAACACCTGAGATACCCAAACGAAAGGACTTACCGGTCTTTGGCAGCAAGGCATTCAGTAAATCGTCTGCACGCTTACGATGATCGAGGCGTGTCGACTCGAGCAAGGTAATAGCCTTGGCTAAGGCGCGGCGTTGCACTGGTCCTGATGGACCCGTAATCGCATCAAACAAGGCTTGGTCAGCGGCAGGCAGCATGACGAATTAGAGCGGCTTTGCTTGTTTGCGAATTTGCTCGAGTACGTCTTTGGCGGAAGCGGGAATCGGCGTGCCTGGGCCATAGATGCCTTTTACTCCTGCCTCATACAAGAAGTCATAATCCTGCCTTGGTATAACGCCGCCGACGAACACAATAATGTCATCGGCACCCTGCTTACGCAGTTCATTGATGATCGCCGGCACCAAGGTTTTATGTCCTGCCGCCAAGGTAGAAATGCCTAGCGCATGCACATCATTCTCAATCGCTTGGCGCGCGCATTCTTCTGGAGTCTGAAACAGTGGCCCAATGTCCACATCAAAACCCAGATCGGCAAATGCCGTGGCGACCACTTTTGCACCGCGGTCATGGCCATCTTGACCGAGCTTGGCAATCATGACGCGTGGTCTGCGACCGAAATCACTCGCGAATTGCGCGAGCTCCCCTTTGAGTTTTTCCCAGCCTTCGGCTGAGTCATAAGCAGCTGCATACACACCGGTCACCTTTTGCGTATCGGCGCGATGGCGCCCGTAGATTTTTTCTAAAGCGTCAGACACTTCACCGACGGTAGCGCGCAAGCGCATTGCAGCCACCGCTAACTCCAATAAATTGCCGGTTTGATCTTCCGCTGCCTTGATCAGCGCCGCGAGTGCAGCTGCCACTTTCTTGCTATCACGCGATGCCTTAATCGAATTTAAGCGCTCGATTTGGTTATCGCGCACTTTGTCGTTATCAATCACCAAGACATCGACTAATTCTTCTTTATCCAGCTTGTATTTATTGACGCCGACAATGACATCGGCTCCTGAATCAATTTTGGCTTGCTTCTCAGCAGCAGCGGCTTCAATTTTGAGCTTGGCCCAACCGCTTTCAACGGCTTTGGTCATACCGCCCATCGCATCGACTTCGAGCACAATCTCCCATGCCTTATCAGCCATCTCTTGCGTCAGGTTTTCCATCATGTAGGAGCCGGCCCAGGGGTCGATCACGCTAGTGATGTGGGTTTCTTCTTGGAGAATTAACTGGGTGTTTCGCGCAATGCGACTGGACGTTTCCGATGGCAAGGCAATGGCTTCATCAAACGAGTTGGTATGCAGGGATTGCGTGCCACCAAATACGGCTGCCATGGCTTCCACTGTCGTGCGCACCACATTGTTATACGGATCTTGTTCAGTCAAAGACCAACCTGAGGTCTGGCAATGGGTTCGCAGCATCAGCGATTTCGGATTTTGCGGATTGAATTCTTTCATGATGCGCCACCAGAGCAAACGGGCAGCGCGAAGTTTTGCAACCTCCAAGTAGAAATTCATGCCAATCGCAAAGAAGAAGGACAAACGCCCAGCAAACCCATCGACATCCAAGCCTTTGGCTAATGCAGTTTTGACGTACTCCTTGCCATCGGCTAAGGTGAAGGCAAGCTCCAATACTTGATTGGCACCAGCCTCTTGCATGTGGTAACCCGAGATCGAGATCGAGTTGAACTTGGGCATGTGCTTTGCGGTGTACTCAATGATGTCGCCGATGATGCGCATCGATGGCTCGGGTGGATAGATGTAGGTATTGCGAACCATGAACTCCTTCAGAATGTCATTCTGAATCGTCCCTGAAAGCTGAGCCTGACTAACGCCTTGCTCTTCGCCGGCAACGATATAACCTGCCAATACAGGTAATACAGCGCCATTCATGGTCATGGATACCGAAACGGTATTGAGCGGAATGCCATTGAAGAGGATTTTCATATCCTCAACCGAGTCAATCGCAACCCCAGCTTTGCCCACATCGCCGGTCACACGGGGATGATCGGAGTCGTAGCCCCGATGGGTTGCTAAATCAAATGCCACAGAAACACCCTGGCCGCCGGCAGCGAGTGCTTTGCGGTAAAACGCATTGGATTCTTCTGCGGTGGAAAAACCCGCGTACTGGCGGATGGTCCAAGGCCGCACCGAATACATCGTGGCTTGCGGCCCACGCACAAATGGCTCAAATCCGGGCAAGGTATTGGCATACGGCAGCGCAGCGGAATCGGCAGCGGTATACAAGGCTTTCAAGTGGATGCCATCCGGCGTATTCCAGCCCAGCGCTTCAGTATTGCCATTCGGGGCTGACTTTTGCGCTGCTTTTTCCCAATCGCTCAATTCCACTTTTTTGGAATCAGGCCACGAGTTGGGCTTGGCATTGGGTGAACTCATTCAACTTGCTCCTGTTGGCTTAGTTACGACATCACATTTAATATTTGGTATTTTGCTTGACAAATCGACTTCTGTCTAGATATTGTATACATAATTATGAATACAATTTCAATAAATAAGCCATGAATTTAAGCAATAGACCGCTCTACCATGACGTTGCGGAGCGCCTGCGTGCGCAGATTTTTGCCCATACCCTGCCACCAGGCAGCTGGCTGGACGAACAAAGCTTAGCTCTCACCTTTGGCATTAGCCGAACGCCCATGCGGGAGGCAATCAAGGTACTGGCCTCCGAAGGCTTAGTCACCATGAAACCGAGGCGTGGCGCTTACGTTACCGAGGTAGAACGAGGCGATTTGGAGCAGATTTTTGCTGTTTTAGCCCAATTAGAGGGCTTTGCAGCCAAGGAAGTTGCGGTTAAAGCCAGCGAAGCCCAGCTCAACCAATTGGATGATTTGCACCTCAAGCTGGAAAAAGCCGCTGCAGACCGGGATGTTGAGCAATTTTTTGAGATCAACGTGCGCTTTCATGAGCTGATCATGGAAATTGCAGGCAATCGATGGATGAATGGAGTTATTGGCGACCTGCGCAAGGTATTAAAACTGCAGCGCAGGGACTCTTTGGGGCGCTCTGGACGGTTACAAAGCGCTTTGCATGAGCACCGCAACATACTGAAAGCATTAATTAAAAGGGATGGCGCTGCTGCAGAAGAGGCAATGCATGCTCACCTGGCGCGTGGGCTCGAGGCTGCGCGCTAGTAATTCAATTATTTCTTAATCACCATCGTGCCTGGCAATGAGGCAATGTAGGCGGCCATATTGCGTAAATCAGCCTCGCTGTACTGAGCCACTTGAGAAACCATCACGGCATTTTTACGGCCGAATTGTGGGTTCGTTGATACCTGGTACGAGCGCAAGGCGTAATACAAGTAATCGGCGTACTGGCCAGCAATCTTAGGGTATGCCGGCGCTACTGGCTCATTCAAATTGGCGCCATGGCAGGCAGCACAATTGTTCTTTTCAACCAGCTCTTTTCCATTAGCCAGATTGGATGCCTGAGCGATACCAATGCTGGAAAGTAAAAAAGAAATCAGGAGTGCAACTTTCATAAATAGGCCTCTAAATCAATATCACTTCAAGGGGTTTTTTGGGGAGTTTGGGCTTTGGGCGGCGTAATACGCGCTCACATCGGCCATATCTTGGGGGGTCATGCTGCCCGCAATCGAGCGCATGGTGGGGTGTTTGCGCTCCCCTGATTTATACGCCTCTAAGGAAGCGTAGATATAGGCCGCATTTTGTCCGCCAATTTTCGGTACGCGATAGACCAAAGGATAATCGGCGCGGTATTCAGGAATGGCATGGCAGCCAGCACAAAGCCAAACTTTAGCTTGGCCAGCAGCAGCGGAGCCTTTGACGTCCTGTGCTTGTGCATTCAGGGATAGAGCAGAAAATCCAACGCCGACAGTAAATATCAGCGTGGACAACAAATGGGTCACGGTAGGTTTTTTCATGGAATCGATTAACTTACATAAAAGACTAATATTTTGATACACGGAGTATAGCGGACGTCATTGAATTACTCATTTTTACAGCATTTAGCGGTAAGATTCTACCCTTCCCTTTACCCCTAAAAAGCACCTATCTATATGCTCACCAAACCCATCAGCGATCGCCTTAAAGACCTCGGAATTGCGCTTCCTTCCACAGCAAGTCCTGCTGCCGCCTACGTTATGGCCGTCACCAGCGGCTCGACCGTCTTTGTTTCTGGGCACATCGCCAAGCAAGGGGGCAAGCCTTGGGTTGGTAAATTAGGTCTGGATATGGATACCGCTAGCGGCAAAGCCGCGGCACGATCAATCGCGATCGATTTAATGGCTACCTTGCAATCGCATTTAGGGTCACTCGATCGCGTTAAGCGCATCGTTAAAGTCATGGGCCTGGTCAACTCCACCGATCTCTATACAGAGCAACACCTTGTGATCAATGGGTGCTCTGAACTGTTTCTTGAGGTTTTTGGCGAAGCCGGTAAACATGCTCGTAGCGCCTTTGGTGTGGTGCAAATTCCACTGGGTGCCTGCGTTGAAATTGAACTCATTGCTGAGATTGAGTAGCACCTAGTAGAAAGCACTGACTTAATTCGGGCTCAGCTTTCCATCCTTTAAACGCGGGTCTAAATAATGGCCCTTGCGCGCGCGGTTGCCTGCAAATGACTTTAAGGTCTTGCTGTCGAGACTTAACTCAGTTGGCTTTCCGGCTCGGCCTGCGCCAGAATACGTAGCGCCATCTGGACCCACGGCAATGGCCGACGCAAGACGTTCTTTGTCATCCAGGCCCATCAAGATAACGCCCTTCCCGCCGGTTGGTAGGCGCTTGAGCTCATCGAGTGGGAATACCAGCAGCCGTGCGCTTTCCGATAAACAGGCAACCTGCTTCATGCCAGGGCGTACCTTGCTTGCACCCAATGGCGCATCGCCAGTACTGAATTTACTATCAACGCCAATAAACGATTTGCCTGCTTTGTTGCGGGTGAGCATATCGGCCACATTGGCCAAGAAGCCATTACCGGCCCGCGTTGAAATCAACACCAAATCATCCGATTGGCCGGCGTAATAGGCCACCATTTGCGAGCCCGCTGCCAAATTAATGAAGCTGGTTAAGGGCGCACCATCGCCGCGTGCACCCGGCAATTCACTAACGGGAACGGTATAAACACGGCCATCACTACCAAAGCCCTGCATCACATCAACAGTACGGCACTCATACGTGGCGTAGAGCGCGTCACCCGACTTAAACGAAAACTGCTGTGCGTCGTGTTCATGGCCTTGGCGAACGCGAACCCAACCCTTTTGCGACACGATGACCGTTACCGGCTCATCAATCACTTTAGCCTCTGCGATGGCACGCTTATCCTCTTGCATAAGGGTGCGGCGCACGTCGCCAAACTCTTTGGCATCGGCTTCAATTTCCTTGATGATGCATTTGCGCAAGGTGCTATCGCTCTGCAACAGGCCGTCCAAATTGGCTTTTTCGGTTTGGAGTTCTTTGAGCTCTTGCTCAATCTTAATTGCCTCAAGCCGTGCCAATTGGCGCAAGCGAATTTCTAAAATATCTTCGGCTTGACGATCGCTGAGCTTAAAAGCAGTAATGAGGTCGGCCTTGGGCTCATCGCTATTACGAATGATTTTGATGACCTTATCAATGTTGAGCAAAATAATCTGGCGACCTTCCAGAATATGAATGCGGGCATTGACTTTAGCAAGGCGATGCTCGGTGCGGCGCGTTACCGTTGCAACGCGGAACGCAATCCACTCAGAAATAATGTCTTTTAAATTCTTTTGGCGTGGCCGACCATCATTGCCAATCATCACGAGATTGATTGGCGCATTGGATTCAAGTGAGGTGTGTGCCAGCAGTAAATTAACGAAGTCATTGACTTCCACATTCTTGCTCTTGGGCTCAAACACTAAACGCACCGCAGCATCCTTGCTGGACTCATCGCGAACGCAATCGAGCATATTCAAAATGGCTGCTTTGGTATTGCTTTGATCGGGCGTTAAGGACTTTTTACCCAATTTGATTTTGGGGTTAGTAAGCTCTTCAATTTCTTGCAGTACCCGCTGAGTCGAGGTTGCAGGCGGCAACTCGTTCACCACAATTTGCCATTGACCGCGTGCCAACTCCTCCACCGACCAGCGTGCCCGCACTTTTAAACTGCCGCGACCGCCCTCATAAATCTGGGCAATATCGCTCGTCGACGAGATAATTTGACCGCCGCCTGGAAAGTCGGGACCTGGAAGAATTTCCAGCAAATCAGCACTACTCATATTGGGCGACTTCATTAATGCAATTGCAGCTGCAGCCACCTCGCGCAAATTATGCGATGGAATTTCTGTCGCCATGCCCACTGCAATGCCGGATGCGCCATTGAGTAATACAAAAGGCAAACGCGCAGGCAGTAATTTAGGTTCCTGAAACGAGCCATCGTAGTTTGGCGCAAACGCAACCGTACCCTCATCGATTTCACTGAGCAGCAAGTGCGTTGCAATCTTGGTCAGGCGTGCTTCGGTATAACGCATTGCTGCAGCGCCGTCTCCGTCGCGCGAACCAAAATTGCCCTGGCCATCAATTAAAGGGTAACGCAATGAGAAGCTTTGAGCCAATCGAACCAAGGCATCGTAAGCCGATTGATCGCCATGCGGATGGAATTTGCCTAGTACGTCACCAACCACCCGAGCGCTTTTGACTGGCTTTGCATCGGAGCGCAATCCCATCTCGCTCATCGAAAACAGAATGCGCCGCTGCACTGGCTTTTGGCCATCGGCCACCTCAGGCAAGGCGCGCCCTTTTACAACGCTGATTGCATAATCAAGATACGCCCGCTCTGCATAGACGGCCAGCGTTAAGCCCTCGCTGCCATCGCCATCCATGTTGTCGGATGAAGACCGTGGCGGAGTTGGAGGTGAATTCGAATTTGAGCCAGCGGCGTCGATCGTAAATAAATCAGCCTGCTCTTGCATGCTGGGCGCTGGATTGGGTTTGCGCGTTGCCATTAAATGTCTGCCTCTACTTCATTGCCACGCTCTTCAAGCCAATCCCGCCTTGCACCGGATTCGGATTTACCCATCAGCATGTCCATGGTTTTAAATGTATCTTGCTCGCTGAGCGCGCCCAATGTAACCGGCAGCAAGCGACGCGTATCTGGATTGAGTGTGGTATCCCACAATTGCTCCGCACTCATTTCGCCAAGGCCTTTAAAGCGGGAAATTTGCCAGGCATTGTCTCGAACACCGTCTTTGCGTAACTTATCTTCGATCGCATTGAGTTCGCTAGCATCAAGGGCATAGATTTTTTGCGCTGGCTTCTTACCGCGCGCAGGCGCATCGACCCGAAAGAGGGGTGGCCTGGCGATATACACATGCCCAGCATCGAGTAACTTCGGAAAGTGTTTATAGAATAAGGTGAGTAATAAAACCTGAATGTGCGAACCATCGACGTCAGCATCCGACAGAATGCAGATCTTGCCATAGCGTAAATTGGATAGGTCAGGCGTGTCATTCAAACCATGGGGATCAACCCCAATCGCCACCGCAATGTCATGCACCTCATTGTTCGCAAACAAGCGATCGCGCTCTGCTTCCCACGTATTAAGAACCTTACCGCGCAAGGGTAATATGGCCTGATACTCTTTGTTGCGACCCATTTTGGCTGAACCGCCTGCAGAGTCACCTTCGACTAAAAAGAGTTCGTTCAGTGCAATGTCTTGGCTCTCGCAATCCGTTAACTTGCCTGGCAGCACTGCAACGCCAGAGGATTTTTTCTTTTCGACTTTTTGCCCAGCACGGGTTCTGGCTTGGGCTTGTTTGATGACTAGTTCGGCTAATTTACGGCCATAGTCGACATGCTGGTTTAGCCAAAGTTCGAGTGCCGATTTGGAAAAACCGGAAACCAAACGCACCGCATCGCGTGAGTTCAGGCGTTCTTTAATTTGCCCCTGAAACTGCGGATCAAGCACTTTGGCAGACAAAATAAAGGAAGCACGTGCAAACACATCCTCGGGCATTAACTTCACCCCCTTGGGTTGCAAAGCATGCATTTCGATAAAGCCTTTAACCGCATTAAATAGACCTTCACGCAGGCCGCTTTCGTGGGTACCGCCAGCGGGCGTCGGAATTAAATTCACATAACTCTCGCGAACGGGTGGGCCATCTTCGGTCCAGGTCACTACCCAAGCAGCACCCTCGCCTTCAGCAAAGGTATCTTCATCGGCCTTACCGGTGGCGTATTGCTCTGCCTCAAATGCCGGTATCACTTCAGCGCTGTGGCCCGCCTGAGCCAAGGCTTCATTCAGGTAGCCACGCAAACCCTGGGCGTATTGCCAGGATTGCGTCTCACCGCTTTTTTCTTGAATTAAAGTGACTTTCACGCCGGGCAGCAATACTGCTTTGGAGCGCAGCAAACGAATCAGATCCGCCATCGGAATGGTGGCACTATCAAAATACTTGCCATCGGGCCAGGCCCGGACGCGCGTACCGTGGGCTTTATCGCCCTTATCGGCTGGTCTGGTTTTGAGTTTCTCAATGAGATTGCCATCGGCAAAACCCAAGGTAGACAGTTGACCCTCACGCCACACCGTGACATCAAGGCGCTTGGAAAGGGCATTGGTTACCGAAACCCCAACGCCGTGTAAGCCGCCGGAGAAGGCATACGCCCCGCCGCTGCCTTTTTCAAACTTGCCACCCGCATGCAGCTGGGTAAAGACAATTTGCACCACGGGTAACTTTTCGGTGGGGTGCATGCCCACCGGAATGCCTCGACCATCGTCCTCAATGCTGACACTGCCATCGGCATGCAAGGTCACCATGATTTGTTTACCAAAGCCTCCCAGGGCCTCATCGGATGCGTTATCCAGCACCTCTTGGATGATATGAAGGGGGTTATCGGTCCTGGTGTACATCCCAGGGCGTTGACGAACGGGTTCAAGTCCCTTCAGAACTTGAATCGATGATTCGCTGTATTCGGAGGTTTTACGGGTTGCCATGCGCAGAAATTGTAGTCATGTCTGGGATTCGCTTCTTTTTTTACCGTTGCACGGGCTCTACTTGCGCATTTTGAGGCGATCTTTGGCCTTTGCACGCGATTATTTACCCATTCATGCCAAAATTGGAACATGGGTGCACTTAGTCATATTCGGGTTTTAGACCTTAGCCGGGTTCTTGCAGGGCCATGGTGCGCCCAAAACTTAGCTGATTTAGGCGCTGACGTCATTAAAGTCGAGCGCCCAATTGTTGGTGACGATACCCGCCACTGGGGCCCTCCGTTTGCACAAAATCCACAGGGTGAAGATACGGCAGAAGCCGCTTACTTCATCTCAATCAACCGCAATAAACGCTCGATTACCGTCGATATCAGTACGCCGGAGGGCCAAGACATTATCCGGAAGTTAGCGCGCGAATCCGATGTGGTGCTTGAGAACTACAAAGTGGGTCAGTTAAAAAAATACGGGCTGGATTACGACAGCCTCACTTTAGAGAAGCCCGATCTCATTTATTGCTCCGTCACTGGCTTTGGTCAAACTGGACCGTATGCGCAGCGACCTGGCTATGATTTTATTATTCAAGGTTTGGGTGGTTTTATGAGCGTTACCGGTGAAGCCGATGATTTGCCGGGCGGTGGACCCCAAAAAGCGGGGGTGGCGATTGTGGATTTATTTACGGGCATGTATGCCAGCTCAGCCATTTTGGCCGCCGTTATTCACCGCGATCGCACCGGACTTGGTCAATACATCGACATGGCTTTACTCGATACCCAAATTGCGATCATGGCCAATATCTCGAGCAATTATTTGTGTACCGGAATTCCGCCACGACGCTGGGGTAATGCCCACCCCAATATCGTTCCGTATCAAACCTTCCCGACCTCCGATGGCTGGATGATTATTGCCGTTGGGAACGACAGTCAGTTTCGTCAGTTTGTAAAAGCCGGCGGGCAAGAACAGCTTGCAGACGATGCGCGCTTTGCCGATAATCCATCGCGCCTTGCACACCGCTCTGTTTTAGTTCCATTACTCACCGAGATGACGAAGACCAAAACCAAGAAGGATTGGATTGCCACTCTAGAAAAAGCCAACGTACCCTGCGGACCGATTAACGATTTGGAAGAAGTCTTTGCCAATGAGCAAGTCGTCTCGCGCCAAGTTGAAATACACGTGCCGCACCCAACTGCCGGCACCATGAAATTGGTTTCCAGCCCCATCAAGTTATCGGCAACGCCTGTGGAAGTGCGCATGGCACCACCGACCTTGGGTCAGCACACCGATGAGGTGTTGCGCGATCGCCTTGGACTCAGCGCCGAAGAGATTAGTGCCTTACGCCAAAAGCAGGCAATCTAAGCGTCTATCGCATGCCGAGCGCGCAATCTAAAGCAGCCATCCCACTTAAACAAGTCCTGATTTACGGCGGTCTGCTTGTCACTCTATCGATGGGCATTCGCCATGGCTTTGGTTTATTTAATCTCCCCATTACTGCCGCAAACGGTTGGGATCGCGAAACCTTTGCACTCACGATTGCCCTGCAAAATTTAATTTGGGGCGCACTGCAGCCGGTTACCGGCGCCCTCGCCGATCGCTTTGGCGCCTTTCGGATCATTGTGATGGGCGGCATCTTATACGCCTTGGGTCTGGCTGGTATGGGCCTCTCCACTGACGCCCTCAACTTCACCTTGGCAGGCGGCCTATTAATTGGTTTAGCCCAAACTGCCACCACCTATAGCGTGGTCTATGGCATTTTGGGTCGTAACGTCACTGCTGACAAACGCGTTTGGGCGATGGGAATTGCTGCGGCAGCAGGATCCTTCGGCCAGTTCCTGTTGATTCCGGTAGAGCAAGGCCTAATTACCCACTTTGGCGCGACTGACGCACTCTTGCTGCTGGGCTTAATGGCCACCTTGATGTTGCCCATTGCCTTTAAGTTAAGAGAGCCGGCAGGATTGACCCATCTGCACTTAGGCAATCAAACGATTAGGGAGGCACTCGGTGAAGCCATTCATAACCGCAGCTTTCAGTTACTCACCTTGGGTTATTTTGTCTGTGGCTTTCAGGTGGTTTTTATATCGGTGCATCTGGCACCTTACCTCAGCGATCTCTCCAAGACAGTCCCATCGGTTGGCTCTCCCGCAATCGCGAGTACTGCTCTGGCTTTGATTGGTCTCTTTAATGTATTTGGTACCTTTTATGCAGGCGTTTTAGGTCAGCGCTTTCCGAAACGGTATTTACTCTCTGGCATCTATGCGAGCCGCGCTGTTGCCATTGCCCTCTTTGTATTGATGCCAATCACGCCATTCTCAACTTACCTCTTTGCAGCAGTGATGGGATTTCTCTGGCTCTCCACCGTGCCTCTAACGAACGCAATCGTGGCGCAGATTTTTGGTGTGAAGTACTTAAGCATGCTCTCTGGCTTAGTGTTCTTTTCACACCAACTGGGGAGTTTTTGTGGCGCCTATTTGGGCGGCCTTTTGTATGATCGCACTGGCACTTATGATTTGGTATGGATGATTGCGATTGGCCTAGGTATTTTTGCTGCGTTGATTAATTTGCCGATTCAGGAGCGTGCTATTGGCCGCCCCCAGTCGATTTAAATAGGCTTCCTGGCACGCCAGGTATAGCTGGGTACAATTCACCATGCGCTACCTATTTACGCAACCCCCTCGAAAACGACGATGGCAAGAGCTTGCTTTATACACCCTCGTTCTTGCTGTACTTGCCCTTACATTTATGGCTTACTTTAGGCCGGATATGATGGTTGCGCTAACGAATGCAGTTTGGGCGCTGTGCGGTTTTTAAGAGCCTGCCTTAAAGCGATTACTCGCCGTAGCACAATGGATAGTGCACATGCCTCCTAAGCGTGGGATACAGGTTCGATTCCTGTCGGCGGGACCACAAGCGTATTGATAAGTGAATGAAATTTTCACTACAAAATGATTTTAAATGTCAATCAATTTATTTGATGCCAAGTTATCCACAGCCAATGTGGATAAATTATTAAAAGTGTTCCTAAGTATTGAATTTTTATAGGATGAGCTGGCTTGCTTAAAAAATAA
>JBIILR010000018.1:0-15450 GCA_044338365.1 Polynucleobacter sp.
TCATGTGGTTCGTGCGCGATGTGGCCCCTAAACTATCGCTACCGATCGAGTTACGTGTTGTGGGGCAATGGGATCCCAATGCGCAGCAGCAACTCAAAGAGTTTGCGCGCACAGCCTTACAAGAGAGCAGCCATCTAACTTTGTGTGGTTCAGTCACCGAGAATGAATTATTGCGTCACTATGAAGCTGCAGCTCTCGTTATTGCCCCGCTGCGTTATGGGGCGGGACTCAAACGCAAGGTGGTTGAAGCCTTGATGTTCAAGCGCCCCCTACTCTCAACACCCATGGGGCTCGAAGGTATTGAGCTTGACACTAGCCAATTGGCGAACGTATGCAGCCAATTAGATCCTGCCCAGTTTGCCAAGGCCTTGGAAGCGCGCCTCACGCTACCGAGTGAGGTGCAGCAATCCCAATCCGAAGCCCTTGCTCAGCATGTTGCCTTACAGTTTTCACGATCCCAGCGTTTAGAAAGCTTGGCACAAATCTTTGCTATGCTTAGACTTCACCAACCTCAACCCTAGCCCCAATCCCATTTATGAGCGCTATTTACGAAATAAATACTCCCCATGTGATCTCTGAGTCACTCGGCAATGAAACCGTCATCATTAATTTAGAGACGGGTACGTACCATAATTTAAATAGCAACGCAGCGCAGATTTGGCAGAATCTACAGCAACCAATTGCAACCGAAACGCTCTTAAAAGCGATTAATGTAGAGAATAAGGATTTTGCTCAAACAATAAACCAAGCGGTCTTGGATTTTCTTGCGCAATTGTTGGGGCAAGGCCTCATTCGAGTGAGTGCCAAGGAACCAATTGTTCATTCCTGCCCAGCCATTGTGCTTAACGATTCTATATTGGTGTGTGAAACCTTTACCGATATGCAAGATTTGTTGGGCCTAGATCCGATTCATGAAGCTGATCCGAGCACTGGATGGCCCCATCAGCCAAAGACTTAATTAGCTTGAACGCACTGTTTGCGCAACTTGCCAATACGCTGCATCCACAGATTGCAGATGCGCAGACATTTTTGATACGCCTATTTGGTCATCATTCGTTTTCTTTTCATCTAAGCCCCAATTGGCCACATCAAGACATCCGCACAGCTCTATTTAATTCAAGTGATTTAATCTCGAATGCAAAAACCGATTGGAAGGTCTTTGGATTGTCCCTTTCAAGTGAGCAGATGGCTGAGCTAGTCAGACCCTATGACTGCAATCGCTATGGTCAAATAATTGCTCCAGGTTTAACAACAGAAGAGCAAGGTGCGGCGACGCAATTGGCATTTTATGATCCATTCACAAAGACTCTTAGGGCATATGATTTTGATCATCGGATCGCCTATGTATTAGTTTGTCCGGGGCACATATTTGCCGAGTGGGAGATCTTTAGTCCACTCAAAGAATTTTGGCATTATTGGGCGCTGTTTAATAATGCACTCTTGGTTCACTCTGGGGTAGTTTGCCAATCTGATCAGGCACTGGTTATTTTAGGGCCCGGTGGTGTGGGTAAATCGACGACTACATTATCCTGCGTTGAATATGGCATGCAAACCACCGGCGACGACTTTAATCTACTGTCGATGACCGATGGGCATATTTGGGTTTATCCTTTATTTACAACCGTAAAAACAAAAGTGGGTAATCCTCTAATTAACACCTTTAACTGCTTGAATCGGTGGACCTCTCAAGACTATGGCGCCAAACAGAAAATGATTTACTTTCCAAAGAGCGATGATTCAATGTGGCAAACGACTGGAGCTGAGGTGCTGGCTTTTATGGAGCCGTATTGGCAAACACAAGAGAAATCAACTACCAATCGCGCCACTCCCGCGATGCAAAGTACCGTGAGTGCAGTATTGCAGCACCCGTATTTGGGTGAACGCTACTTACAGCGTGCCAAGGCCATGCTTGCGCTATGCCCAAGTCATGCCGTACATTTATCAGCGCAGCCGCTTGAAAACGTGACGCGCATTCGAGCGCTTTGGAAAACCCTAGGTCAATCGCAGTGATGCACCTAGTAAGCGTCATTATTCCTGTATTTAATCCCACCGAGCATCTAGTGGCTTGCGTGGAAAGCGTCCTTCAACAGGCGTATTCAAATTTTGAAGTAATTTTGGTAGATGATGGCTCAAGTAATCGAGCGCTAGAAGCAATGACATCAACTTGGCCAAGCTCAATCGTGCAAGTGTACCGCCTTGATCGTAATAAAGGAGTCGCTCATGCTCGCAATTGGGGTGTGCAGCACGCGCGGGGTGACTACCTATGCTTTATAGACCAGGATGATTTATGGCCACCCCATAAATTAGGCCTGCAAGCCACGTATTTAGATGAGCATACTGCGATTGATTTTGTGATTGGCCAGCAGGTGTATTTTTTATCAGCGGAACAAACCCATGCACCACCTTGGTTGCGCCAAGATCTATTGCATACCAGCCTACCAGGATACTTGCCCGGCACGGTAATGGTGCGAAAAACAAGCTTTGCCAAGATTGGCTTTTTTGACGAACACTTGGTATCGGGTACCGATGATGTCGATTGGTTTTTTCGGGCGAAGGATCAAGGCTTTAAGAGCACAGCGCTAACAGATGATCTCTTATATAAGCGGGTACATGGTAATAATTTAAGTCAGCAGGTTGCCAAGCATCAACGCGAATTATTGCGGGTAGTGGCAGCCAGTATTGCACGTCAAAAAATCAAGAGTACGTAATGTCGATATCCGTAATCATGCCTTGTTACAACGCAGCCGCCTACATTGAGGAGGCAATTGCTTCAGTATTGGCTCAGGGGGATTGGGTGAGTGAACTCATTGTGATTGACGATGCAAGTACCGATGGTAGTGCGGACCTCGTTTTGCAACTCGCTCACCCCAAGATTCGCTTCCTTCGTCGTGGCGTTAATGGTGGTATCTCAATAGCGCGAAATCAAGGCATTGCTGCATGCTCGGGAATGTATTTGGCATTTTTGGATGCAGATGATTGGTGGCCAGAAGATCGTTTAGCAAAGATGCAAGCTTCGCTTGGTAATGGGCAATGGTGTTTTGGTCAGATCGAGCATTTTTACTCCCCAGAATTGCAGCCCATGCCCAGTAAATCCTTGCCACCGATCCAAACCGGTTATTTTGCGAGTGCGATGCTTGTGCGCCACTCGTTTTTTGATAGTGTCGGGCCATTTAATCCACAATTGCGTGTAGGTGAGTTTATTGATTGGTTTGATCGCGCTCGTGCCATTGATCCGCATCCAGTAGTGCTCGATGAGGTAGTCTTAAGGCGCCGAATTCATAAGAGCAATTCATCGTTAACAAGTCAGCAGCATGTCAATGACTATCTTAAGGTGGCTGCCTTGGCAATTGCACGAAAGCGCTTGACGTGAGTCTTGATTCCGACTACCTCGCATTAATCTATGAATGCCAACACGGGCAATTTGCGGCGGCAGCGCTTCGTGTCACGCAGCAATTAAAACGTACCGATGGCGCAGTTACTCCGCAGGTCATGGCGGCTCATTTGGCCTTGCGTCAAGCACAATTTCCGAAAGCCCAGTGGTTTATTGATGCTGCACTGGCCAAGGATCCTGTACACCAAGGTATTTATGCGGAGGAGCTTTTATATACCTTTACCCAAAACGACTATGCCAAGCTATGGCAGCAATGGAATGAGTCGGTAGTAGCAGCCGCCCCTGCAAATCACCCAATTCACCTCTTAGCACAAATTATTGAGCTTTTTACCGTCGATACACAGCGCGATTCATTATTACAACGACTCAAGGTGAATCCATTTACTTCTGCCGCCTCGCATTTGCCGTGCTTTGCGTTTTTAGCTAAAGTCGATCTCGATATGTCAGCCTTGGATTTTGAGGCCGAGCTAGGGTTGAAAACATTACATAGCGTTAAAGATTTAATTGAGAAAACCGATTACCTCATGGCCTTATTAGTTGCCCGCTGGGCTGCACACCTTGCTCCCAATGATGCCAATACCTTTGCCGCATTGGGGCTTGCAGAACTGGTAAATGGCTTTGATGAGTCGGCTGATCGCTATTTGCATGAAGCTGAATTTCGTAAAGCAAGCGATATGCCCTTGGTTAATTTGCATCGCTATCGCATTTTTATGAAACAGGGTCGGTGGATCGATGCCACTATTATGGCTCAAGAATTGATGGCGCAGCAGATGCTGCCTTGGGCTGAATGTCTAAGCTATCTGAATTATGCCCTTAGCAAAAACGAAACCACGCAATTCGATGCAGGAGTGCAGTGGTTTTGCGCACAGTTTAAAGGTGATGCGCGCTTAGCATCCACGTTGGCATATTTGGAGTTACGCCAAGCACTGCAAGTGAATAAGATTAGCGCCTCCGAAGCACTTACTGCCTTGGCGCAAGATACGTGGCGTTCCAATGCCTGTGCCCGCTATTTAACTGCGCAACTGCTAGAGCCCAATGATCCAGCAGCGGCTCAAGCCGAGGCCATGGCTGCGATTGCGCTAAACCCCTATTATCCTGATGCCCAACGCTGGCAAGCGCAAGTGGCAAATAATCCGGCGGCACTGGAGTGGATGGGTATCTTTATTCCGAAAAACCATGAGGGGGCAGCTTGGCCCAGCGCGCATCACGAATCACTCTTGCACTTAATTTTCGATACACCGTATACCGAGCTTACGGCTCGATGGAATCAATTGGTGGCGTCGTATCCGCTGAGTGGATTTGATGCCGGTGCCAATCGCTTATTGCCATTTTTGCATAAGCGCTTTGAGACGCACTTAGCCCCGAAAGATGGCGCCAATCGCGAGGTTTTAAAAGGAGTGTGGAAAAAAAGTTTTTTTGAGAATGCGACTCGTTTATCAACCCTTTTGGAGCTACAAACGCATTTTCAAAAAGAGGCAATCAGCTTGGTGCTCTTGAAAGGTATTGGCAATGCACTTGATCTGTATGGTGATCTGGGATCGCGACCGATGGCTGATTTGGATGTCTTGATAAACCCCACTGAGGTCACTACTGCGCATCAACTACTCACCCGTTTAGGTTGGCATAGCGATGACCCGCCCGCCCCTCCGCGCGTGCGGTTTCAATATGCGAGTACCTATCGCCATTCTGGCGGTGGGATGGTTGATATTCATTGGCGTCCCTGTGAGGATTTTGTGAGTGATGCCTATGATCCTGCCGATTTGGGGGAGTTTCATTCGATTACAGTACAGGGTCAATCCTTTGCTGTGCTTAATCCTACCCTCAATCTATTGACTACTATTTTGCATGGCGTGGCTTGGAATCATTTACCGCCGGTGCGTTGGGTATGTGATGCCCGCTTACTACTTAACAAATATCAAGCGCAGATTGATTGGGGGGCTATGCATGCCTTAGCGGTCAAGTACCAATGCCTTGATGTCTTGGTCTTAGGTTTGCAATACCTCCAACGTCATCTACCGCAGTTATTGGATTTGCCGAGACACTTAGAGCTTGCTCTCCTAAGTGACTATTCTAAATCCCCATTGATCCGCGTGCGCACCCAGTCACGCTCGCGCTTAGCCAATGCCGATGAGATCATCGCCACGGTGCAGTTATTGCAACGTAAATTGACACTCGGTACCCAAGATCTTATTTTGGCTGCCGGGGGTGAAACTCCAAATTATGTGCGAGCGCGTTGTGAATTGCGTGAGATTGCCTGGTTGCCACAGTACGACTCAGGCTTTGGGGATCACCATTTTGGGGATCAAGTATCTGCCTACAATGTCATTACCATCGATGGGACGCATTCGTGTTTACTGCGCCTTAACTCGCGCTATTAACTGCATATACTGCTATGGTTTATTCATCCTCAAGACCCACTCTGGCAGAGCGCTTGCAAGAGGCTGATCGCTTATTTCAAGATGAACAGTATGGCGATGCAAAAGCCATTTATGAGAAGCTCATTAAGAAGCATGCTAGCCAGGCCAAGGTCTGGCATCGCCTTAGCCTTATTGCACTTTTAGAGGGTAATTTAAATCACGCGCTGGATTATGCCTTAGGTGCCCGGCAGCGAGATTCAAGGGATCCAACTTACATTCTGAATCTAGCGGAGCTTAACCGCCGTTTGGGGAAATTAACGGATGCCTTACATTGGGCGCAAATTGCAGTCAAGGATTTTCCGCAAGAATCAACGGCGTACTACAACCTTGGAAGTGTGTATTTGGATTTGCAAGAGGATCTTCATGCACAAAATGCTTTCATAGAAACCACCCGCCTGCAACCCAACCATGGACTCGCTTGGAATAATTTAGGTTCTATCTATCAACGGCATGGTTTACTCGATGAGGCCTATGAGGCATATGCCATGGCGGTACAGATCAATCCTAGTCACGCTGAAGCCCAATGCAACAAGGGATCGATTCTGTATCGGCGCAACCAACACGAGGCAGCCCGCGCATGTACTGAGTTGGCTTTGCAAGCGCGTCCTAGTTTTTTAGAGGCCAAGAATAATCTCAAGCACCTGATTGACCCTGCAGGAGGGGCGATTTACTTAATGGCACTAGCCAACTTAGCAAGCGGCTTTCAAAATCAGCAACGGCATATCGCAGTGATTGAGTTGTTGCAATCAGAAGTGCAATCTGCCAGCAAGCTAACCGAGATGGCTCAGCTGTGGCATTTGCTTGGGATCTCGTATTACAAGTTAAATCAATTTGCAAGTGCACACCAATGCTATCAAGAGGCGATCGGAATGGCTCCGCGCTTTGCCGGAGCACTTAATAGTCTCGGTTTTTTATTGCAAGATATGCGTTTTTATGAGGATGCGAAGTTAGCATTTGAAGATGCTCTTAAATTGGATCCGAGCTCTGATATGACAAAGCTTAATTTGGGTCTTTTGCAATTAAAGCTAGGTGACTGGAAAGCGGGCTGGCAAAACTACGAATCGCGTTGGACAGGTTCGGCTGAAGCAATCAACCAGGGGCAAACAAAGCCCAATCTGGCAATTCCACTCTGGGATGGCGTACAAGAATATGAAAATAGCAGGATCTTAGTACTTGCAGAGCAGGGATTTGGAGACACGATTCAGTTTTGCCGTTACCTAAATGAACTGCAGAAGCGTTGTAATAACATCAGCTTTCATGTGCCAGATTGCCTGCGGCGCTTAATGGAGTGGTCATTTGAAAATATAGATATTCGTTCCACCATGCCGCCTCGCTTAGATCAATGGACGTCCCACATTCCACTTCTATCCTTGCCAGGTATTTTCCACACGCGACTTGATACGATACCTGCGGATACCCCTTATTTGCGGGTACCACCTATTTTTAAGGAATATTGGCAACGACGATTACAGCAAACTCGCCAGGGTCGACTTAAGATTGGTATTGCATGGTCAGGCCGAAAAACTTTGCAATACGATTCGCGTCGTAGCATTCCCTTTTGCCAATTAGCTCCACTTTTGGCCATAAACCAAGTCGATTGGGTGTGCTTGCAAAAGTGGGATCGCGATATTGATGTCAGTCTCATCGATCCAACAAGCTGGTTGGATTGGACTGCAGAGCTGCATGATTTTGCCGATACAGCAGCGCTTATTGAAAACCTAGATGCAGTGGTCGCAGTTGATTCGGCGATTGCCCACCTTGCTGGCGCACTTCATAAACCTGTTTTTTTACTCAATCGCTACGATGGTGAATGGCGGTGGTTATGCAATCAAAGTCAGTCGCCTTGGTATGCGTCGATGCAAATTTTGAATCAATCCGAATTTGGAAATTGGGAGCCTGTGATCGAGGCTGTAAAAGAAGCAGTATTAGGGTTAACCCTTGATTACCCTAAGGCTAATTAGTCTATCCTACAAGTTAGTTAGAAACTTCATTCATCACATAACAGTCGACTAAAAAATGAACAAAATTTATCGACTGATATGGAGTAAACATCACGGTTGTTTAGTAGCTGTAGCTGAAAATGCTCGCTCCCATACTAGAGGTAGCCCAGGGCAATCTCTTGTGGTGGGAGCACTTTTACTAAGCTCCGTTGCTGCGATGATCTCGATTTCAGCCCAAGCCGCGGACTGTAGCTTTGCGGGCGGTAACACGATTTCAGGCACCTGTGAGCTACCCGCGAGCCCTGGTCTAACAGTCACTGGATCGCAAGCGATTGTGGTTACGACAGGAGCCGCCGCGCAAACTACAGGGGTCTTTACATCGGGCTCTTTGCGTAATTCTGGAGTAATTAGCGGCACCACCGATGGTATTCGCAATGCCGTTGGAACTCTTGATGGCTTCATTAGCAATAGTGGAACCATATCAGGCACTGACAACGCAATTAATTTAACGAATATGACCCGGTTTATTAGCAACACTGGGACGATCTCGGGCTCGGGTGCGTCAGGCATCGGTATCCGCCTAACGGCTGGCAGCCTTGCTGGAGGTATTAGTAATACCGGTTTGATTAGTGGCGTTACAGAGGCTATTCGGATTGATACTGCCTCCTTTTATAATTTTTCTACAAATATTCCTCTTTCTAACTCCGGAACGATCACAGCCTCCGGCGGTGATGCCTTCCGCTCCGGCAACTCAAGCACAGGCGCGACGAGTAATATTTATGGCACGATCTTCAATAGTGGGCGTATTGCTGGAACACGAGCGATTGCACTCGATGGTGGTACGAATCACGTAGGTAGTATTAACAACACCAGTACGGGATCAATATATGGAACAACTACGGGTATTCACATTGGCTCGACCTCTTTTAGCAGTACCATCAGCCATAGCATTCAAAACCAAGGGCTTATTCAGGGCGGCAATACTGGCATTTATATTCAAAATGGCAGTCTAGGTGCATTACGAAATTTTGCAGGTACGATTACAGGAAACCTAGCAAATAGTACAGCGCTATGGATTGCAAATGGTCGAATTCGGGAGGGTATAAGTAATAGTGGCACGATAGGCGGCACGGCCTCCGGTAGCACAGCAATCAAAATTGGTAATGGCAGCGATATCGGGACAGTTAGTGGCGCCTATTACATTCCTGGAATTACCAATTCTGGGACGATTGGCCTCGGTAATATCGCGATTGACATTGATAATGGCTCTAGACTCACACATGGTCTCGTTAACAGCGGAACCATTACAGGAGATACAACTGCTTTACGTATTCTCGGTACTCTATCGAATAATTCAGGTTCAGGCTACGCAATTGTTAACTCAGGCACGATTTCAGGGTCAGGTAATGCAGCAATTCAGATTGGCTCTGGAACGATCGCAGGAACAATCTCGGGCAGCATCTCCAACACGGGCTTAATTACCGGCAGCACTGCAATTCGGATTGATCAAAATGGCACACTGGCTGGGCAATTATTCAACGACGGAACAATTACTGGCTCCTCTGCTAGTTACGGTATCTCCAATGCTGGAACGATTAACGGCGGCATCCTCAATACTGGATTCATTTATGGAGGCGCCTCCGGGCGCTCGGGCACGGCAATTAGTTTTATTGGTAGCGGCTCTTCATCGCGAGCCATAGTCTTTTCGGGCATTACGAATCATGGCGATATTTCTGGCGAAACTGGAATTTTTGTCAACCAGTTCGGCAGTATCGGCGGCGGCATCAGTAACTCTGGCAACATCTTGACTCGAATCCTGGGGGTTGGTGGAGCCTCGGCGATTGAAATTCTTGGACATGTCTCCAATTTTGGCGGTAGGGCCAGTATTGTCAATACCGGCACGATTGATAGCGGAACTAGTTCTGGAATTTCTATAGGCCCTACTTCCTATGCGGGTACTTTGAGCGGCAGTATTCAAAACTCAGGAACAATTAAGGGCAGAACGTCCGGAATTTCTCTGCATAACGGCACGATTACGGGCGGTATTACCAATTCTGTTTCGGGAATCATTACGGGCAGTGGGGCCAATAGCAGCGGTATTTGGATTGCCGGAGCAAATGCAACAAGTAGCGGCGGTCTAAGTGGAGGAATTCGCAATCTGGGTACGATTGGCGGAACAGCCAGTGGTGCCATAGGGCTGATGGTTGGTGATGGCTTCTTTGCAAGTACGCTAAGTGGTGGCGTGACCAACTCAGGAACCATCGGGCGCGGTTCGTATGGTGTGCAGATTCAGAATTTGTCCTCATTAACAGACGGCTTAACCAACAGCGGAACGATTGCGGGAAGCACTACAAGTATTCAGGTCGATGGGGTTCTTGCCAATAATGGTTCAGGCAATGCCATCAGCAATTCTGGGTTGATTCAATCAACAGGTGGAACAGGCATTCAGATTGGCGGATCACTCGCCGGCACCATCAGTGGCAGCATTCATAATTCTGGGCAAATCATAGGGAGCTCATCGGCCATTGAAGTGGCGAATAATGGTGTGATTACTGGCCAAATTAGCAATAGTGGAACCCTAAGTGGCACTAATGCATTGAATTTGAGTAATACTGCTAGCGGTTTTGTCATCAACAATACTGGAGTAATTGACGGCAATATCATTCTTGGTATTAATACCCTGAATTTAAATGCTGTTACCAATACAGTAACCGGTGTAATTTCAGGAAGCTCCAGTAGTGCAGTGAATCTCAGTGGCGCCCTAACCAGTTCAGGCACGATCGATGTGGGTCGTTTTCAGATTCAAAGTGGCGCCAATTTCACAATGGCCAATGCAATGACGATATCAGGCTCTGGACAGGCACTAAATAATTCTGGAACCCTTGCAATTACAGCTGGATCTACCCAGACCTTAACCGGTAACTATAGCCAAGCTAGCGGAGCAGTTTTTCAAACTGGGGTTGCGGGCGCATCAAGTTACGGGCAACTACGTGTAAACGGAAATGCAACTATTAATGATGGCGCACAGGTCAATGTCAATGTAATTGGCAGTCCATCAATCCCAAGCAATACAACCATGAGCGGTATCATCTCAGCAACGGGGACTCTGGCAGCAACTGCTGCAGCAATCACAGTAACGGATAACAGTGCACTTTTAGACTTTTCATTAGCGGTATCGGGGAATAGCCTAGATTTGATAGCGCGTCAGTCGTCTACAAATAATTATGTAAGCGCTGTGCAAAGCAATAACAATCCATCAGCGTTAGGTGCCGCCGCAACCTTACAAACTTTATCTGCATCTCCCTCGCCCGCCTGGGATCCAGTATTTACTGCCTTTAACCAGATGGGCAGTACCCAGCAAGTGTCTAATGGGGTAAGCCAAACAGTTCCACTGTTGGTTGGAGCCGGCTCTCAAGCCACGGCAATGGTGATGCAAAACTTTAATGATGTGATTGACTCGCGCATCTCGGTCAAGCAGGGCTTGGCTAGCAAAGAAGAATTTATTGGTAATCAAGAAGTTTGGTTAAAGCCGATTGGAAGTTGGGCCGAGCAAAGTCAAGAAAATAATGTTTCAGGTTATCGTGCAAATACTGGTGGAGTCATCTTAGGGATTGATCGAGGCATCAATGCAAGCACGAGCCTTGGAGCAGCCTTGGTCTTTGCCAATAGCAATATTTCGTCTACCTCATCGGCAGCCCCAAGTTCGTTAAATATCAATAGCTATCAATTGGGTTTTTATGGGCATCATCGTCTCACCCAGGCGACGGTCATCAACTATCAAGCAGATATTGGTATCAATCAGAACAAAGGTAGCCGCTCCATTAGCTTCATGGGAACGACTGCAAACTCAAGTTATAACAGTTACTCATCTCATTTGGGTCTTGGCTTAAACCATCGCATGCGTGTAAATGAGCGCTTAACGTTAATACCATTAATTCGGACAGACTATATTGGAGTAATCTCAAATGCGTATACGGAAAGTGGTGCGGGTCCTTTAAATCTAAATGTCAATCAACAAAATTACAATCAATGGCTAATGACAACTGGCGCAAAAGCCGAGTATGCTTTGCCGAATCGATTAAAGCTAGTTGGTAACTTGACTGCAGGATACAACGTTATCAATCAACAAATTCAAGTTACGTCAGCATTTGTAGGTGGTGGAGGCAATTTTGTAACGAACGGTTTATCTCTATCGCCTTTGTTGTATAGTGCAGGTCTGGGATTGGTTGGTAAAACAAAAGATAATATAGAGTTGAGTATTCGTTACGATTTACAGTCGTCCTCATCTGGTTACTTTAATCAAATTGCCTCTGCACGCGTTCGATTCTTTTTCTAGCATCACATGACCCAAACCATCCTCGTAACTGGGGGCCTGGGTTACATCGGCTCCCATACCGTTGTCAAACTCCTAGAAAGTGGATACCGCGTCGTCATTTTGGATAATGTCTCCAATAGCGAACGTAGTGTGCATGAACGGATTACCCAGATTACCAGCAAAAGCTCCATTTTTGTAGAGGGTAACATTTGTAGTCGCTCATTGATGGCATCGATCTTTCAGTCTCATAGGATTGATGGAGTAATTCATTTTGCTGGATTAAAAGCGGTTGGGGAGTCACAAGACGATCCCCTGCTCTACTACCACAACAATGTGCTTGGTAGTATTACCCTCTTTGAAGAGATGCAAAAGGCCGGAGTGAGGACTTTAGTATTTTCTTCTTCGGCCACCGTATACGGAGCTTCGCCAGACGTGCCATATCAGGAGGAGATGCCCTTAAAGCCAATTAATGCATACGGTCAAACCAAAATGATGATTGAACAAATTCTCACAGATCTCGCTCAGACCCAGCCAACACTTGCTATTGCATGTTTACGTTACTTTAATGCCGTGGGGGCGCATGCCTCAGGGCTCATTGGTGAGCATTCTCGTGGCATCCCCAATAATTTAATGCCATACATTGCGCAAGTAGCATTAGGTAAGCGTGAGCGTCTACCGGTGTTTGGTGCAGACTACCCCACACCCGATGGCACAGGACTGCGCGACTACATTCATGTGGATGATTTAGCGATTGCCCATCTGCTGGCTTTGCAATCCCTGGAAAGTCGGCCCAGGCTCCTAAAAGTTAACCTAGGAACAGGCATTCCGACGAGCGTGCTACAAATGATTGCCGCATTTGAGACGGCTTCAGATAAAAAGATTGCCTATGAGGTCATCGAGCGACGATCAGGTGACAGTGCCAAAATTTATGCCGATCCGAGTTTAGCGAAAACCTTATTAGGTTGGCAAAGTCAACATGGAATCGAGCGAATGTGTGCAGATACTTGGCGATTTTATCAGCAATTAAGGTGCTAATTATTTTTGCCCAGAAGAAAACCACCCCCACCATTTCTGATGAGGGGTTTTTTCTGATGGTCTCACCAGGACTTGAGCCTAGAATCAACCGATTATGAGCTACTAAGGTATTGCGGGTAATTTACAAACGCTCGAATACCACCGCAATTCCCTGGCCGCCACCAATACACATGGTGACTAAAGCGTATTTGCCATTCACCCTGTGGAGTTCATGAATTGCTTTGGTTGCAATCGCGGCGCCCGAGCAGCCAATCGGATGGCCCAGCGCAATCGCACCGCCATTCACATTGGTCTTTGCAGGATCGAGTCCCAAGCCTTTAGTTACAGCCAGAGCTTGTGCCGCGAACGCTTCATTGGATTCAATCACATCGATTTGATCTAGCTTTAATCCAGCGCGCGTCAATGCAATTTTGGATGCGGGAATCGGACCTTCGCCCATGATGTGGTTGGGTACGCCAGCAACGGCATACGAAACCAATCGCGCAATCGGCTTTTGACCCGCCTTAGCAGCCGCATCGGCAGCAGCTAGTACAAAGAATGCTGCGCCATCATTAATACCAGAAGCGTTACCTGCAGTAACCGTACCGCCCTCTTTTTTGAACACCGCCTTCATCTTGCCGAGCGTTTCCATGGTGGTATCGGGCTTGCAATGCTCATCGGTATCGAACACCACATCGCCTTTGCGCGACTTAATGGTGATAGGAACAATTTGCGACTTGAAGCGACCTTCTTTAATCGCCACGCTAGCCCTGCGGTGCGACTCGACCGCAAATGCATCCTGCTCTTCACGGGTCAACTTCCATTTTTCAGCGAGATTTTCTGCGGTTACACCCATGTGTCCTACATCAAACGGATCGGTTAAGACTGCGACCATGAGGTCAATCATTTTGGTATCGCCCATGCGCGCGCCGCTGCGCATTGCAGGTGATCCATACATACCGCGGGACATGACTTCAACGCCGCCGCCAATGCCGTAATCACAATCATTGAGCATGATGGCTTGCGAGGTCGTAACAATGGCTTGCAGACCAGAGCTGCAGAGGCGATTTAAAGACATCGCTACCGACTCCATTGGTAAGCCCGCCTGAATCGAAGCCACCCGCGCAACGTAGGCATAGCGACTATCGGTCGGAATGGTATTGCCCACCGTAACGTAATTGATATCTTGGGGATTAACGCCGGATCGTGCGACCGCTTCTTTCATGACGATGCCGCCGAGTTCGGATGGCTCCATGCTGCTTAGGCTCCCATTAAAGGCGCCAATGGCAGAACGTACCGCACTTAATACAACGACTTCACGACTCATAGTAATCCCCTTAAATTAAGCATTGCACCTGTAAAGCATTCATTCTATAGAGGCTTTTTTACCTGATTACCTACAATTGAGCAATTAGGTCGTGCCCCTGTGTTTCTACGATTGTTCCACGTACAAAATCCCCCACCCGATAGCGCTTGGATGGCTTACTCACCGGCAAAATGCGCACAATTCCATCAATTTCTGGGGCATCACCCGCAGTACGGCCAATTCCACCGGCTTCGCTCACATGATCAACCAAGATCGGCATACGTTGTCCCACCCGATTTTTGAGCCGATCAACCGATATCTTTTCTGCTTTCGCCATGAAACGAGCCTGACGCTCATCCCGAATCGATTGATCCAATGCGCCAGCAAGTGCATTGGCTGTGGCGCCTGCTACTGGCGAATAGGCAAAGCAGCCAGCCCGATCAATTTGCGCTTGATCTAAAAAATCCAATAGGTAACTAAATTCATCTTCGGTTTCCCCCGGAAATCCCGCAATGAAGGTGCTGCGGATAACTAACTCTGGGCAAGCAGCACGCCATGCCTGAATCCGATCTAAATTGCGTTCGCCACTAGCAGGACGCTTCATGCGCTTGAGCACATCGGGATGGGCATGCTGCAATGGAATATCAAGATACGGTAAAAGTCCATAGCCATGCTCTTTAAACTCAGCCATGATCGGCAATACGTCATCGACATGCGGATAGGGGTAGACGTAATGTAAGCGCACCCACGCTTGATGTTCACGCGCAATTTGATTGAGGGCACTGACTAAATCCAGCATCTTGGTTTTAACTGGCTTACCATCCCAAAATCCCGTACGGTATTGCACATCCACGCCATAGGCGCTGGTATCTTGGGAAACAACGAGCAGTTCCTTGACGCCAGACTCAAACAGGCGCTTTGCCTCCAGCAGCACTTCGCCAATCGGCCGAGAGACTAAATCGCCACGCATGCTGGGAATGATGCAAAACGTACAGCGGTGGTTGCAGCCTTCGGATATTTTTAAATAGGCGTAATGTTTGGGTGTTAGCTTCACGCCGATGGGTGGC
>JBIILR010000120.1:0-4621 GCA_044338365.1 Polynucleobacter sp.
TGACCGAGTCAAGGTACGGGTCATGGGAACCGATCGGCGCGGACGTCCTGAAGGTCAAATCGTCGAGGTGATCACCCATGTGAATCGCCTTGTCATCGGACGCCTCTTAAATGAAAACGGCGTTTTGATTGTTGCTCCAGAAGACAAGCGCATCGGTCACGATATCTTGATACCGCCTAAGGGACAGCTCAATGCCAAACTGGGCCAAGTCGTCAGCGTAGAAATCATTGATTACCCCGATAGTTACCGTCAGGCAGTAGGCCGAGTCGTTGAGGTCTTGGGTGAAATCGATGACCCCGGTATGGAAATCGAGATCGCGGTTCGTAAGTACGGCGTGCCCCATGAATTTTCCGCAGCCACCATGAAAGAATCCGCTGCGCTTCCAGACGGAGTAACTCAAGCCGACTTAGAAGGGCGAGTGGATTTACGTGATGTGCCTCTCGTTACCATTGATGGTGCTGATGCCCGCGACTTTGATGATGCGGTGTATTGCGAGCCAACGCAGTTTGGCAAGGTCAAAGCCTGGCGCCTGATTGTGGCGATTGCGGATGTATCGCACTACGTCAAGCCAGGCAATCCCTTGGACGAAGAGGGATTACTGCGGGCTACTTCAGTGTACTTTCCGCGCCGCGTGATTCCAATGCTGCCAGAAAAGATTTCCAATGGACTGTGTTCTTTAAATCCGGGAGTAGATCGCCTGTGTATGGTCTGTGACTCCGTCATTGATCTGAATGGTGAAGTGCTGGCCTATCAGTTTTATCCTGCTGTCATGCACTCGGCGCAGCGCTTTACTTACGATGCAGTGTGGGAGGTGATTAGTAACTCCAACGGTCCCGATGCAGCCCGTTTTGCGCAGTTCCGTCCGCTGCTGAGTAATTTGTATGGATTATTTAAGATCTTATTGTCTGCGCGAGAGAAGCGCGGCGCGCTGGATTTTGAAACCACCGAGACGCAAATTATTTCGAATGAGCTCGGTAAGATTTTGCGCATTGAGCCTCGCACGCGCAACGATGCACATCGCTTGATTGAAGAGTGCATGTTGACTGCCAACGTCTGCGCTGCTGATTTTTTACAAAAAAATGCCCACTTGGGTTTGTACCGCGTCCATGCCGAGCCATCGGAAGAGAAAATCATGACGCTGCGCCAGGTGCTACGTACCGCATCACTGAGCCTCGGCGGTAGTGAAAAGCCTCAACCTAAAGATTTTGCCCGTCTGATTAAAGACATCAAACCCCGTCCAGATGCAACGATGTTGCAAACCGTGGTGTTGCGCTCCATGCAGCAAGCGGTCTATCAGCCTGAAAATGTCGGGCATTTTGGTTTGTCGTATCCAGCCTATGCGCACTTCACCAGTCCAATTCGGCGTTACCCTGATTTATTAGTGCACCGTGCGATTAAAGCCATCCTGCAAAAGAAACCCTATTACCCCAGTCTGCCGGAGCGGGTGCCGCTCAATCTCACCTTGCCACGCAAGGGACAAGCACGTACCAATGCATCGGAAGCGAAAAAATCACAGAGCGCCAGTAAAGCAGCCGGCCCACAAAAGGGCAAAGGGGCCGCTGCCAGCGGCGCACTCGCGATATGGGGTCAACTGGGCGTGCATTGCTCTTCCAACGAACGACGCGCTGACGAGGCATCGCGCGATGTCGAGGCCTGGCTCAAGTGCTATTACATGCGCGATCACCTTGGTCAAGAATATGCCGGCTCCATTACGGGAGTAGCGAATTTCGGGCTCTTCATTCAGCTGGAAAATCTCTTTGTTGAGGGCATGGTCCACGTCACGGAACTGGGCGGCGACTACTACCAATACGACGAAGCCCGTCAGGAGTTGCGCGGCGAGCGCACCGGTATGCGCCACCGTTTGGGCGATCGCTTGCATGTCCTGGTTAGCCGGGTTGATTTGGATGCACGCAAGATCGAGTTCTCCTTAGTCAAGTCCATCATCAGTGAGCGTGATGGCGTGCGTAGCCGCACCCTCGTGCTGGCGAGCGATACGGGCAAGCCCAATAAAAAAGCGGCATCCAAAAAGTCACGGCCCTCGAGTAAAGCGCCTAAGAAAAGTTCCGGTATCAATGTCAATGCAGCCAAGGCAGCTGGCAAGCAAGGCGCCAAGCAATCCAAGTCAGCTAAGGCGTCGCGTGGCAAGTCAGCATCCATTCGTACCCCAGGTAAACCTGCTGGTAGCAAACCGCCGGTACGTAAAGGGAAGCGTTAATGAAACAAATTATGCTCGGCTTTCATGCGATACAGGCGCGCTTGCGTCTTGATCCCGATAGCCTGAAGGCAGTCTATTTTGATCCAGCGCGGCGCGATCGCCGCATGGGTGATTTTTTAAAGCAAGCCGAATCGATTTTGGGCGATCGACTGCATTCTGCCGATTCGGAGCGCTTGCATAAATTAGCCGGCCATGACCGTCACCAGGGCGTCGTTGCTTTGGCTGAAAAAATGACAGTGGCCCGCACCCTAGCCGAGCTGGTTGATGGCATCGAAGGCAAACCGCTTTTGCTGGTGCTGGATGGCGTTACTGATCCGCACAATTTAGGTGCTTGCTTGCGCGTTGCTGATGGTGCTGGGGTGCATGGGGTAGTAGTCCCAAAGGATCGCTCCGCGCACATCAACGCTACCGTGAGTAAAGTCTCCAGCGGCGCCTCGGAAGTAATGCCTTTAATCACCGTGACTAATTTGGCGCGCAGCATGCGTGAGATGCAAGAAATGGGGATCTGGCTCATCGGTACTGACGATGAAGCAGAGAAGTCGATTTATGACCTCGACTTAACCGGACCCATTGCGTTGGTGATGGGCGCAGAAGGCGAGGGGATGCGGCGCTTAACCCGCGAGCATTGCGATCAGCTGGTGCGCATTCCGATGCACGGTGTGGTTGAAAGCCTCAATGTTTCGGTGGCCAGTGGCGTTTGCTTGTACGAGGCATTGCGTCAACGCAGCCTCAAGTAGGGTGGCTTTTCGCATCGTAGGTTTATCCGACCAGCACAAAGGCGGCTCACCAAACAGCATTGCTCGAAGTTGAAAGCCTGTATTTTTGATTTATGCAAACAATGTGTCACGCAAAAGAACGCTGCCTTTTGGTAAGTGTTTAGCAGCATCCTTGCGTAATACTAAAATCTGTTTTGCGGTCAACGGACCATCATCAGGGTTGTAGGCAGGCAAATTATCCGCAGCGAATCTCGATAAGGCCATGTGAATAACTTGCATTTCATTCACCCCTAATTTTTTTGCTATTGCCTGAACCGTTGCACGCGTCACACCAAATTGGGTATCCTTGGAACGAAATTTCACTAATAAACTATCGTTTGCAGTTTTCATCATGGCAAACCTATTGATTAGTTTTGAAATCAGCTAGCGCGCGTTTTAATACGCCTTTTGGAAAATATCGCAAATCCTTTGTATTCATTAGTAAGTGCGGTAAGTGCTCTTGCAAGATGGCAACCACCATGAGCGCTTGATTTAGGTCTCGCTGTTTTTTTACAGGCTCGCGGTCCGCTTGATGCGATAGCCAGGCTTTATGGATAGCAAATGCCCTGGGGTCTGGCACCGGCATCATGACAGGATCTCCGTTACCAGCAATGACCACCTGTTCTACTCGCGGTGAGTTTGCCAGCCATTCTAAATTGGGTATTTCTACAAGCTCAAAATCATTCTTGGCCATAGGGCTTGGTTTTACAGAAAACATGCCTTTGTCTTGCCCAATTAAATCAACCATGAAGCCATCTTTGTTGATTGCCCGAAATTGTTCTGTCGAGGAAAGCTCAAAGGTCCTGTCCACTTTTTTTAGTAATCCCAAGAGCCCTTCACCATCCAGTTTTTTTGTAATCAGGGAAACCGGTTGGCGGACATCGTACAAAAGATCCACATCACCCGATGCCAGTAGTTCCATTTTGAGCTCGACTCCGGCCATCGATTCGTACGCGAAGATCGCATGCGTTCCGACTACCCTTAACTCGGAGAGGGCTTGAACTTGATCTAGTTTTTTTAAGATGTCTCCAATAATTCGTGGCATCCTACCAAGACGTACCGCTCTGTTTAGTCTGGATTGAGTTGCTAGAGCGGCATTCAGGCCTTGGTATTTTTCTTCGGCAAGCTCTTTACCGGCCTGAAATTGGTCATAAATCAGTTCAGTTTTTGGACTTCTTACCCCAAGCGACCTGCTATTGCCATTTGCGCTGGTCATTCTTAAAAGGTAATCGGCGCCGTTGACATGTTTCCAGCGCATGCCATATTTGTGCTCGTTGTGACGCCAAGCAAGCTCCCGCCAAGCTCGATAGAGTTGGTCTGATTCCACTAAAAAAAGCCGTTGCTGGTCAGATAGGGGCTTCATTTTTTACCTGTAAAAACTGTTATTTACAATTTACAGGTAAAAAAACGGTTGGTCAAGCTAATCCTAGCTTTTAAGTAGTGTCTCTAATTTAACTATATCGCTGCAGAACGCCCGTATGCCCTCGGCGAGTTTTTCCGTTGCCATGGCATCGTCATTGAGTTGCAACCGAAAGGCTGATTCGGTCACAGTCAGCTCTTTCATCGCTTTGCCCTGGGCATCTTTGGGATCGAGCTTTCGAATGACCGCTTCAGAACTATTTTGTAATTCAGCGAGTAATTCTGGGCTAAT
>JBIILR010000121.1:0-4600 GCA_044338365.1 Polynucleobacter sp.
CGATTGAGTTGACTCCTACGATTGGCACGATGCCGCCATCGGATTCCTATCTAAATAAACTCCAGCAGGCTGCTGCAGAGCCGATCGTGCAAGAGAATCAGTTGGCGTTAAATGCCCCGACCTTTCTAACCTACACCTGGTTAGCGCAGGAGAGTGTGTGTTTTGCAAATAAGCACGGTAAATCATTGCAATTGGCATTGGCTATTTTTAAAGCAGTCTTTAGTCAGGGCGCTAACATTAGCAATGAGGATGAGATCATTAAACTCGCCGAACAAGTCGGCGTTGAACCTAATGCATTGCGCGAAGCGTTTGATGATGGGGTAGTGACCAAGCAAGTGATTGCCGACGAAGAAGAGTTCAAGGCAAACGGCTTTCAGGGTGTGCCAGCGATGCTGATTGGTGAAAAGAATTTTTCACCCAAAAGTTTTATGCCGGTCACGGGCTATACCAACGTAGATGAGCTCGAAAAGTTAATTCCAAGTAGAACACTATCCGGCGGAACGTGAGCTAAACGCGCTTCTATTGATTAAATTGATCGATTTCGGTTCATTCAAACAAAAATAGCCAGTTTCTAATAACATCTAGGAATACTTTCCTACCTATCTAAGCTAGTCTTTCCCATGGAACACTACCAAGTTATTACGATGTCCGACAGGGTTGCCCTGTCCTTTACGAAAAGCATGCGTTTCTTTGCGGATACCTTCTTTCAGAAACGCTATGGCCACCGTGCGGTCGTCTTAGAAACAGTGGCGGGTGTGCCCGGTATGGTTGCGGGCATGTGGACCCACCTCATGAGTTTGCGACAAATGCGCCATGGCTATGGTCCCAAGATACGCACTCTTTTAGCGGAAGCCGAGAACGAGCGGATGCACCTGATGACATTCATTGAGATTGCCAAGCCCAATCGGTTCGAGCGTTATTTGGTTCTATTTGCACAAGCCATTTTTGGCATGTCTTTTTCTTTATCTATGTCTTCTTTCCACGCACCGCGCACCGCATTGTGGGTTACTTTGAAGAAGAGGCAGTGTATTCCTACACCGAGTATTTAAAAGAGATTGATGAAGGCCGTACGCCCAATATTCCAGCGCCCCAAATTGCGATTGATTACTGGAAGCTACCAGCCAACGCAACTCTGCGCGATGTCGTACTAGTAGTGCGTGAAGATGAGGCAGGGCACCGCGATGCGAACCATGCTTTTGCGAGTGAATACGATAAACTGGAACAAAAGTAAATCATTTAAGACGATTATCTGCGATGAAGATGTATGACTTAATTACCCTGGCCGAAAAGGCGATCTTAATTTTGATCGCCATTTTTACGATTATTAGTGTTGGGATTGAGATGTATACCGTGATCATCAACGGCAAGATTTCCTTAACGGACTTGTTGCTGATGTTCATCTATGCCGAGGTCCTTGGTATGGTGGCAGCCTTCTACAAATACAACAAGATTCCGATTACCATTCCGATCTTCATTGCTATTACAGCCCTGTGCCGCCTCATCATTTTGCAAGGCAAAGGCATTAGTACGATCGATTTGATTTACGAGAGTGCTGCTGTTTTACTGCTTGCAATCGCTGCGATTGTGATTCAGAAGGTAATGAAAGAATCGGATAGCGATGCCAAAGTCAAGGACAAGGCATTAGAAGATAGAGAATCTAATAAGTAAAATTGATACGCTGCCGTTTTTTAACTAGTGTACAAATGAAGCGCTTTATCTAATTCTGCTTTTACTTTGCTCTTTAGCCCGGCCGGCCCCATCACTTCAACCCCGGAGCCGTGCTTCAAGATATCCATGATCAGCTCTGGATCTTGGTTGTAATCAAACTCCAAGATATAAAAGCCTTCTTTATCAAAACTGCCTACTTGTTGCCCATGCCACTTTTCAGTGGCAACCCAGCGTGCATGCTTAGGGGTAAAGCGCAGCTTGGCCCGTTGCGTCGCCTTGCCAGAAAAAATGCCATAGCTTTCGGCAAAATGCGCTTGCGCTTGCTTTTCAGATACCTCATCGGCGGTTTCATTCGTTAGAACTGCCTTCCGAATGCCATCCACTGCAAAACTGCGCAATTCTTTACGAAGGTGGCAGTAGGCATCGAGGTACCAGTTCTCACGGTAAAAAATCAGGCGTTGCGGTGAAATAATCCGCTGGGTTAATTCATCTTTGCCTTTGGAGTAGTAGGTCACATCCAAGCGATTGCGTTTGAGAAGGGCTGCGCCAATCTCGGCGAAGTTCTCGATGCTGTTCTTGCGACTGCCCATACCCAATACCTTGATGCGCTTGCGCAGTTCTTTGGCAGTGGTTTCGGATTGGCCTAAGATGCCATCGATGATGGCCGTGAGGGGCTCAATGTGCGGACCAATTAAACCGCCTTGGTCGAGTGATGAGAGTAAGTGCTGCATCAGCACGAGGGCAGTGGCTTCTTTTTCCGTAAACCACAAGCCGGGCAATTCGGTTTTCTCTGCATCTTGCGGGTTTTCAAACTGATAGCCCCCGGAGTAGCGGTCATACACGATGGAGGCATTCATGCGGCTACGGAGATACTCCAAGTCCCGCTTAAAAGTAGCATCCGAGATCTCAAGTTCATCTAAAAAGGCTTGTTTGGGCACACTTTTGCGTGCCTGAATCATGTACTTGATGCGGTGCAGGCGCTCCATATCACTCATGGCATTTCCTTAATAAATAGAACTATTCGCAATTAAAGCAGATTAATGGGCTAAAGGCTCATATTTTGAGCCTGTGGACGTAAATCAAGCTGGACTGGCTGTAATCACCCCGTCATAAAAGTCGCTAAAATCTCCCCATGAACCAAGATAACCATACCCCCGACTATTCAAAACTACGCCCATTGCCGCGTTGGATCTTTATGTCCCGTTGGCTGCAGGCACCGCTGTACATTGGCCTGATCGTGGCTCAGGGCGTATATGTATGGCAGTTCTGGCTGGAACTGGTGCACCTGATTGGCATGATGGCCGATAAGACCATGACGGAAACCGCATTAATGCTGATCGTTTTGGGCCTCATTGACGTAGTGATGATCTCCAATTTGTTGGTGATGGTCATCGTCGGCGGATGGGAGACCTTCGTGTCGCGCCTGGATCTCAAAAATCACCCCGATCAACCCGAGTGGTTATCGCATGTGAACGCGGGAGTACTGAAGGTAAAGCTGGCAACGGCGATTATCGGCATTTCTTCCATTCATTTATTGAAGACCTTTATTAATGCGTCTTCCTATGATGAAAAAACACTGCTGTGGCAGACCCTAATACATGTAACCTTTGTGTTGTCTGCCGTTGCGATTGCGTATACCGAGAAGTTGGTTAATTCAGCGCATAAGCATTAATTGCTAGCGCCCTAACCCCCTGGCGTATTTCAGCTAAGATGGACTCAATCAACCAAAGCAGGAGTGCCCAATATGAACCCCCAAGAAAAAGCCCAACTGGAGCAGTTTTTACAGCAGCTCAATAGCACCCAGGCGGGAGCAAAAGACAGCGATGCCAATGCTTTGATTGCGGAATCAATCAAACAGCAGCCCGACGCATCCTATCTGTTAGTCCAGCGTGCCATGGGTTTAGAGATGGCCTTGCAAGTGGCGCAAAAGCAAATGGCAGATATGCAGGCGCAAATCGACCAAGCCAATCAAGCCAACAAACCTAACTCTGGCTTTTTGAGTGGCATCAACTCGTGGGGCAGGGCAGCGCCAGCGCAAGGTGCACCGGCAAATGCAATGGCTGCAAGACCAGCAGCTGGAGCAGCGCAGCCAAGTAGCTGGGGATCGGGCATGCTCGGTGCAATCGCAACGACTGCGGTTGGTGTCGTCGCTGGCTCGATGCTCTATCAAGGTATTCAGAGCATGATGGGACACAACAGCACTCCAGATGCAAGCAATGGATTAGGCCATTCCAACGCCCCCGCAGATTCAGGTCAGCAAGTGGCTCAAAACTACGATGACAATGCCAGTAACTACGACAGCGACTTTGGTGGTGACTTTGATAGCGATGGATTTGCATAAGCTATCGCTATCAATTTTGACTGCACCAATCTTTTAATAGGAAAACCATGTTTAGCCACATTATGTTGGGCGCCAATGATTTAGAAGTATCAAAAGGCTTCTACGATGCAACCCTTGCTACTTTGGGTATTAGGCCCGGCGTATTTAGTCACGATAAGTATTTCTATCGCAGCCCGACCGGTGTGTTTGCGATCATTAAACCGATTGATGGAAAAGAAGCAAGTCCTGCTAATGGTGGCACGATTGGCTTTAGCGCCAAATCAGTTGAGGATGTAAATGCCTTTCATGCGGCTGGTTTAGCGAACGGCGGTTTTGAGTGTGAAGGCGATCCTGGCTACCGCGAGGGCGCCGCTGGCACCATTTACATTACGTGGTTACGCGATCCCGTTGGCAATAAGATTTGTGCCATGCATCGGCCTGCGAAGTAAAGACAAGCAGAATTCCTTTTTGAAGGGTGTTAAAGAATTCCGCTTATCGGATACTGAATCAATCCATTTGAATCTTGGCACGTTCAATTACAGTACGCCAGCGCTGCGTATCTGCCGTCATAAATTGACTTGCCTGTTGGGCGTTCATAAATTTCACTGTTGC
>JBIILR010000019.1:0-15094 GCA_044338365.1 Polynucleobacter sp.
GCTGCCGAGTTTTCGACCAATACGGCGTACATGTATTCAACCTACGAAGCAGAGCACGGCGAATGTGAATCGCAGCCAACGAATCGCGACAAGATCATGGTTTTGGGCGGCGGACCGAACCGCATCGGTCAAGGCATTGAATTTGATTACTGCTGCGTGCACGCTGCTCTTGCCATGCGCGAAGATGGTTACGAGACCATCATGGTGAACTGTAATCCCGAGACCGTATCAACGGACTACGACACATCGGATCGCTTGTACTTTGAGCCATTGACCTTAGAAGATGTTCTGGAGATTGTTGCCAAAGAAAAGCCAAAGGGCGTGATCGTGCAGTACGGCGGTCAAACACCGCTCAAACTGGCCTTGGATTTGGAAGCCAATGGCGTTCCAATTATTGGCACATCCCCCGATATGATTGACGCCGCAGAAGACCGCGAACGTTTCCAAAAACTGCTCCACACCCTAAACTTACGTCAGCCGCCGAACCGCACAGCACGCGCCGAAGATGAGGCCTTGCGATTGGCCGAGGAAATTGGTTACCCCTTAGTGGTGCGCCCATCCTACGTGCTGGGTGGTAGGGCAATGGAAATTGTGCACGATGGCCGTGATCTCGAGCGCTATATGCGTGAGGCAGTAAAGGTATCGCATGACTCACCGGTCCTATTGGATCGCTTCTTAAATGACGCGATTGAATGCGATGTGGATTGCATCAGCGATGGCGAAAGCGTTTTTATTGGCGGCGTGATGGAGCACATTGAACAGGCTGGCGTGCACTCGGGTGACTCAGCATGTTCATTGCCGCCGTATTCCTTATCCGATGCTACGGTTGACGAAATCAAGCGTCAAACGGCAGCGATGGCTCGGGGCCTGAATGTCATTGGTCTGATGAATGTGCAGTTTGCGATTCAGAATGTCGACGGCAATGATGTGATTTATGTTCTCGAGGTCAATCCCCGTGCGTCGCGGACTGTACCGTTTGTATCGAAGGCAACCGGTTTGCAATTAGCGAAGATTGCAGCGCGTTGCATGGTGGGCCAGACCTTAGCCAAACAAGGCATTACACGCGAAGTCATTCCGCCGTACTTCTCCGTCAAGGAAGCGGTCTTTCCATTTAATAAATTCCCCGGCATCGATCCTATTTTGGGGCCTGAGATGCGCTCTACTGGCGAGGTAATGGGGGTTGGTAAAACCTTCGGTGAAGCTTTGTTTAAGTCGCAACTGGGCGCTAGCATCAAGCTTCCTAAGACCGGTACGGTGGTATTGACCGTGAAAGACAGCGATAAAGGCAAGGCTGTTGCAGTAGCCCAGCTCTTGCATGAACTGGGCTTTCCGATGGTTGCAACCAAGGGTACTGCCGCAGCCATTGCTGCTGCCGGTTTGCCCGTGCGCGTGGTCAATAAGGTAAAAGACGGCAGGCCCCACATCGTTGACCTGATTAAAAACCGGGAAATTTCACTGGTCTTTACGACCGTGGATGAGACCCGTACTGCGATTGCCGATTCCCGTTCGATTCGAACCAGTGCGCAGGCCAACGGCGTTACTTACTACACCACGATCAGTGCAGCACGGGCTGTGATGGATGGTCTGATGGCGTCAAAAAGTGGTGCTAAAGATTCACTCGAAGTCTATTCGCTGCAAAATTTACACCGCAGCCTCGAATAGTCTCTGTAAATACCGTAAACCTAGCTTAAACTACTTCTTTATTTCGTAGATAAGCTAGGTTGCAGCATGAACACCATTCCCATTACCAAATTTGGCGCTGAACTGCTAAAGGCCGAGCTGCATCGCCTCAAGCACGTCGAGCGTCCGGCCGTGATCAATGCAATTTCAGAAGCGCGTGCGCAGGGTGATTTATCCGAGAACGCCGAGTACGATGCTGCAAAAGAAAAGCAAGGCTTTATTGAAGGCCGCATCAAGGAGCTCGAGACCACCCTGTCAGGCGCTCAAATTATTGATCCGGCGACCTTGGAAGTGGAGGGCCGGGTGGTGTTTGGCGCCACCGTGGACCTGGAGGATTTGGAAGACGGCACGAAATTCACTTACCAAATCGTCGGCGACGATGAGGCGGACATTGAAGTGAATAAAATTTCGATTAGCTCGCCAATTGCGCGTGCGCTGATTGGCAAAGAAGAGGGCGATGTGGTGGCGGTTCAGGCCCCAGGCGGAAACCGCCAAGTGGAGATTTTGGCTGTCCGCTACATTTAAATGACTACCGTTGCAGCGGATCGCCTTGCGCTATTCCAGCGCCTATTAGTCTTGATTGCTGGGGTATGGGTAGGCAGCCTCTTTACTGTAGGCTATTTGGTGGCCCCTACCATCTTCGCCAACTTACAAGATCGTCAAGTTGCCGGCATGATTGCTGCAGCCATTTTTCAAGCCGAGGCCTACGTCAGTGTGCTTGTATGTGTCGCTTTGCTTTTGATGGCCAATGCTCTGATTAAGCGCAACGTCGGTAACTACCGCAGTACCCGTTGGGTGATCCTCGTACTGCTTTTGATTTCGGCTATGACGTGTTTCGGTTTAATTCCCTACATGAACGCGCTCCGCCAAGAGGCACTGCTATTGGGGGTAGCAGTGATGGCATCGCCGTCTGCAAGCCTCTTTGGGCGCTTGCATGGCATCTCCAGCGGACTATTTTTAATTCAGAGTCTCTTGGGCTTGTGGATGGTGTGGCGTTTAACGCGCCAGCCAACAAACGCTTAGCCCGCAGAACAGAAATTAACCCAGGGATTTTTTCTTGGTACTGGCTTGCCGCACCTTGCGGCGCTTTACCGGACCTGTTGGTGCTGCTGCCCGCTTGTAACCGGGTGAGGACCAACCAATCTTCGATTCTGCAGCATCGGCGCGCGTTGGGCGTGCCGATGCGCTTTTGGAAGCCACCTTGCGAGCAGGCGCTTCTGCTTTACTGCCTACGGGTTTACCGAATGGCTTGGCTGCAGCGGTGCGCCGCGCAGAGCGCTCCGATGTGCTGGTAGCGCCGCGATTGATAGCACGGTTAGGAGAGCGTGGCGCCTGAATTGATTTCTTGGTTTTGTTGCCGCCGCGTGCATAGGGTGCATTGGCATCTTTGATGAGGGGCTCGGGGCGCCAGATAACCAGTAATTTACCGATGTGCTGCACTGGCGCGGCACCCAGTTTGTCGCACAGGGCTTCGTAGATTGCGATGCGGTTTTCACGATCATCACCAAAGACGCGTACTTTAATCAAGTTATGGCTATTAATTGCGATTTCTGCCTCTTTGACAACGCCCGGGGTTAATCCATCGTTACCAATCATGACAACTGGGCTGAGGTCGTGGGCTTTGGCTTTAAGCGCTTTACGCTGGGCGGGGGAGATGATAAGTGCAGTCATGCCTCGATCATAGAGCATTGCTGTTTATGAGAGCAGAATAAGCAGGTAAAGTAGAGCGTTCAGCGCATCAAGGTGGAGCTGATTTAACCGATTGGGATTACGTGGCAAAGAATAAATTCAATAAAAGCTGGTTGCAGGACCACCTGATGGATCCCTACGTCAAGATGGCGCAAAAAGAGGGCTATCGCGCACGCGCGGCCTACAAGCTCAGCGAAATCGACGAGCAGGACCATTTGATCAAGGCTGGTATGGTGGTGGTCGATTTGGGCAGTGCCCCCGGCAGTTGGTCGCAGTACGTGCGTAATCGCTTAACCGAATTGGGTAAACACAACCCCAAGATCGAATCCGGTAAGCCCGATGGTGTGATTGTTGCCATTGACATGCTACCCATGGAAGCCATTGCCGACGTCAACTTCATTGAGGGCGACTTTCGGGAAGAGGAGGGCTTGCGGGCACTTGAATCCTTATTGCCCCCCAGTTGCAATGGCAAGGTCGATTTAGTGTTATCGGACATGGCACCCAATCTATCGGGCGTTGGTATTGCGGATGCAGCGCGCATGGCAACCCTGGCTGAGTTGGCCTTGGATTTTGCCAAGGACCACCTGCAGCCGGATGGCGCTTTGTTGATTAAATGCTTTCATGGCAGCGGCTATAGCCAAATTGTGGAAACCTTTAAAAAGGTCTTTAAGACAGTTTCGGCGCGAAAACCCAAAGCCTCCCGCGATCGCTCGTCGGAGACCTTTTTGCTCGGTCGCCACTTGAAACCGCCAAAACAGCCCTAAAATAGTGAATAACCCCTATTTATTTAGAGGTTTTAGCTAATAAAAATAGGCTAAACCCTTGAATTACGGTGGTAGTAGAATCAAATACAGAAGGAAACCGTCTTTTCGACTGGTTTTGTAATGGAAGAACTCCCGGATTAATCCGGCAAAGGTGGGCATTTGAACAACAATATGTTTCAAAAAATCGGCGTCTGGTTCATTGTGGGCCTCGTCCTTTTTACTGTGTTTAAACAGTTCGACAAGCCAAATACGCCTGAGCGAGTGACGTATTCCCAATTTATGGATGACGCACGGGATGGCAAAGTCCGCCGCGTTGACGTCCAAGGCCGTACCTTGCAAGTGACCCCGGTCGATGGAAACAAGTACTCCCTGATTTCTCCAGGGGACATCTGGATGGTTGGCGACCTAATGAAGGCTGGCGTCCAAGTCACTGGTAAAGCAGAAGACGAACCCAATTTATTGATGTCGGCCTTGTATTACCTCGGACCTACATTATTAATTATTGGTTTTTGGTTTTTTATGATGCGGCAGATGCAAGGCGGCGGCAAAGGCGGCGCGTTCTCCTTTGGCAAATCAAAAGCCCGCCTCGTCGATGAGAACAGCAATACTGTTACCTTTGGTGATGTTGCTGGTTGCGATGAAGCCAAAGAAGAAGTATTCGAGATTGTTGACTTCCTCAAGGACCCACAAAAATTCCAGAAGCTGGGTGGCCATATTCCACACGGCGTTTTGTTGGTCGGCCCTCCAGGTACTGGTAAGACTTTGCTGGCGCGTGCCATTGCAGGTGAAGCCAAAGTGCCGTTCTTCTCGATCTCAGGTTCTGACTTCGTTGAGATGTTTGTCGGTGTTGGCGCATCCCGTGTGCGCGACATGTTTGAGAATGCTAAGAAAAATGCACCGTGCATCATTTTCATTGATGAGATTGATGCGGTCGGTCGCCATCGCGGCGCTGGTATGGGCGGCGGTAATGATGAGCGCGAGCAAACCTTAAACCAAATGCTGGTTGAGATGGATGGTTTTGAAAGCAATAGCGGCGTCATCGTAGTTGCAGCAACCAACCGCTCGGACGTTTTGGATCGCGCTTTACTGCGCCCAGGTCGCTTTGACCGTCAAGTGCACGTTGGCTTGCCTGACATTCGTGGTCGCGAGCAGATTTTGCAAGTGCATATGCGCAAGGTACCCATAAGTCCTGACGTTAATGCAGCCGTGTTAGCGCGTGGTACCCCGGGCTTCTCTGGCGCTGATTTAGCGAACTTAGTGAATGAATCTGCACTCTTTGCGGCGCGCCGTAATAAGCGTTCGGTTGATATGCAAGATTTTGAAGATGCAAAAGATAAAATCTACATGGGCCCTGAGCGTAAATCGGCTGTGATGCGCGACGAAGAGCGTCGCAATACGGCATACCATGAGGCTGGCCATGCGGTAGTCGCCAAGGTATTACCAAAGGCCGATCCAGTGCATAAGGTTACCATCATGCCGCGCGGTATGGCATTAGGCGTCACTTGGCAGTTGCCAGAGTTTGATCGCGTCAATTTATACAAAGATAGGATGCTAGAGGAGCTGGCCATTTTGTTTGGTGGCCGTGCAGCCGAAGAAGTGTTTCTGAATTCCATGAGCACAGGCGCATCGAATGACTTTGAACGCGCAACTAAGATGGCGCGCGATATGGTGACGCGCTACGGTATGAGCGATAGCTTAGGTACCATGGTGTATGTAGACACCGAGCAGCAGGGTATGTTTGGCCCGAATACGTCGAAGTCGGTATCCGAGCTAACGCAGCAAAAAGTGGATGCAGAAATTCGGAGTTTGATTGATAGCCAATATGCAATGGCGAGATCGATTCTGGAAAGCAACAAAGACAAAGTAGAGGCGATGGTCACTGCGCTCATGGATTGGGAAACCATCGATGCAGAGCAGATCAATGACATCATGGATGGCCGTCCTCCCCGTGCGCCCAAGCCAGTAGCCGCAACTGCCTTTGGTAACTCGGCGGGTGGCCCGACTGGACCAACCGCGGGTAGTGCACCCGCAGCTGCGTAAATAGCACCTTCGATTAGCGCAATGCAATTGCTTAAACAGCCCGCAACATGGCGTTGCGGGCGTTTTCTTTTTGAGCTGGGACAAAGGCGAGCTAATCGGCAGCGGCCCCTAGTGATGGGCATATTGAATGCCACACCCGACTCCTTTTCGGATGGCGGTCGCTTTCATGCAAAAGACGATGCCTTGCGGCAAGCAGAGGCAATGATTGCTGCTGGCGTTGACCTGATTGATATAGGCGGCGAATCAACGAAGCCCGGTGCAATTCCAGTTCCATTGCAAGAAGAATTGGATCGGGTACTGCCGATCATCGAGGCACTCAACGATTGCGGCGTTGCTTTGTCGATTGACACCTATAAAGCAGAAACCATGCGGCAGGCTTTGCTGGTGGGTGTGGATTGCATCAATGACATTTGGGCCTTGCGTCAAGCCGGCGCAGAAGAAGTGGTGCTTGATTCTGCGCTGGCGCGCAATTGCGGCATTGTATTAATGCACATGCAGTGTGACCCCATCACCATGCAACTCAATCCAAATTATATGAATGTAGTCAGTGAGGTAAATGCCTTTTTAATGGAACGCACGCAAAGCTTAATTGAGCAAGGCGTTGCTGCAGATCGGATTGCAATTGATCCTGGCTTTGGTTTTGGTAAGAGCCTCGAGCACAACGTAAGAATGCTGCAAGAATTTGCAAGCTTCGCGCAAAACGGCCAGCCCGTTTTAGCGGGCATTTCCCGAAAATCGATGCTGGGCAAAATTACCGGGCGAGAGGTCGGCGATCGACTTGTGCCTAGCGTAACTGCAGCAGTGTTGGCGGCAGAGCGAGGCGCCAGCATCGTGCGGGTGCATGATGTTCCTGAGACCATCGATGCCCTAAGGCTCTGGGCTGTAGCCCAAGCAGATTAATCCTTGAAAAATCATCAAGTCACTGTATTCAAGTTTTATAATCAATTGATATGACAGCAAACAAAAAAAAGTATTTCGGCACTGACGGCATTCGCGGTGAAGTGGGCAAAGCCCCGATCATTCCGGATTTCATCATGCGCCTGGGATACGCTGCAGGCTGCGTTTTAAAGCAAGCAGCCCCTGCAGGAGAGCGCTGCACTGTTTTAATTGGGAAAGACACACGCGTATCGGGCTACCTATTAGAGGCTGCACTGGAGGCTGGTTTTTCAGCGGCTGGAGTCGATGTCATGCTCTGCGGCCCGATGCCAACACCGGGCGTGGCTTACCTCACTAAAGCATTGCGACTCTCTGCGGGTGTGGTGATCTCCGCATCACACAACCCATACCAAGACAACGGCATTAAGTTTTTCTCGTCCGAAGGCGATAAATTATCGGATGCATCGGAACTCGCGATTGAGGCTGCTTTAGATCAGCCCCTGTCTTGTGTAAGCTCGGAGTACCTTGGCAAAGCATTTCGTTTAGACGATGCTACCGGACGTTATATTGAGTTTTGTAAATCCAGCTTTCCTGCAGCACTGAATTTGCGTGGCTTGAAAATAGTTGTGGATTGCGCCAATGGCGCCGCCTATCAATCGGCTCCAAATGTGTTTAATGAACTCGGCGCAGAAGTGATTTCCATTGGGGTTGAGCCCAATGGCCGCAATATTAACGATGGCTGTGGCGCAACTGCGCCAGCAGCACTCGTTGCCAAGGTCAAAGAACATCAGGCTGATTTGGGTATTGCGCTGGATGGCGATGCCGATCGCTTGCAAATGGTCGATAGTACAGGCCGTCTGTTTAATGGCGATGAGCTCTTGTATGTCTTAGCAAAGGACCGTGTAGATCGAGGCCTGCAATTGGGCGGGGTGGTCGGTACCTTAATGACCAATGCCGCTATTGAGCAGGCGATTTTGGCCCTAGGCCTGCAATTTGAGCGGGCCAATGTGGGTGACCGATACGTTTTAGAGCAGCTGAAAAAGCACCAATGGACATTGGGCGGCGAGGGCTCGGGCCACTTGCTTTGCCTTGATCAGCATTCCACGGGCGATGGTACGGTTGCTGCCTTGCAAGTATTGGCGGCGATGCGCAATCAAGGCAAATCCTTAGCCGAGCTGCTGCATGGGGTGAATGTCTTTCCCCAGGTTTTGCTGAACGTCAAAGTCGCCTCTGGCTACGATTGGCAGGCCGATGCCAAGGTGGTTGAGGCAGTTAATTTAATGACTGCCGAGCTTGGTAATGCCGGCAGGGTATTGATTCGGGCTTCGGGCACCGAGCCAGTTCTGCGCGTGATGGTGGAGGCAAAAGAGCTCGAGCAGGCAACCCGCTTTGCTAAAACCATTGCCGCAAGCATACCCACATAAGAATCATTTAATTTAAAGCCTTGTTTTGTATGGGTTTTTTAATATAAAGCGCGGTGTCACAAAGCCGTCACATAGGCTCTTTATTGTTCAGTCATCGCGCTATGCGGTAACTCTATTAAAGGACAATGAAATGAAATTGACACTGAAGAAGGCGCTTACTGTAGCGACCCTTTCGATTTCTGCAGTGAGCTTTGCTCCTGTAGCAATGGCTGCCGATATTACTGGCGCCGGCGCGACCTTCCCTTACCCAATTTATGGCAAGTGGGCAGAAGCCTACAAAGCTCGCACTGGAACAGGCATGAACTACCAGTCGATCGGTTCATCTGGTGGTATCAAGCAAATTAAAGCCAAGACAGTTGATTTTGGCGCTACCGATGCTCCAGTGAAGTTTGAAGACCTCGAGCGTGACGGCATGGTTCAATTCCCAGCGATTATCGGCGGTGTTGTTCCCGTGATTAACGTTAAAGGCATTGGAAAGAATCAACTCAGATTAGATGGCGTAACCTTGGCTGACATTTTCCAAGGCACCATTACCAACTGGAACGACAAGCGCATTGCGCTGCTTAACCCAGGCCTCAATATTCCTGCAGGCGACATTACCGTAGTTCACCGTGCCGATGGATCTGGCACAACCGCTATTTTCACTGACTACTTAGCCAAAGTAAGCAGCGAGTGGAAGAGTGCGGTTGGTGCTGGCGCAGCAGTAAAGTGGCCAGCAGCTTCTTCCGTTGGCGGCAAAGGCAATGAAGGTGTTGCTGCAAACGTTAGCCGCATTAATAATTCAATCGGCTACGTTGAATACGCCTACACCAAGAAAAACAATATGCCTTCAGTAGTAATGAAAAACAGAGATGGGCAATTTATTGCTGCCGATGACTTGACCTTTGAGGCCGCTGCTGCTGGAATTGATTGGGCCAAAGTTCCTGGAATGGGTATTTACATCACTGATGCTCCAGGTGCCAAGTCTTACCCTATTACTGGTGCATCCTTCATCTTGATGTACAAGCAACCTGCCAATAAAGCAACGTCTGCTGAAGTGATAAAATTCTTTGATTATGCTTTCAAAGAAGGCGGTAAGATGGCGATTGATTTGGATTATGTACCTATGCCTAAGGCTACTACAGACTATATTCGAAAGAATGTTTGGTCACAAATTCAAAACAAGTAACAATTAGCTCTACTATCTAAGTTGCCCCGCTTCGTGCGGGGCAACTTTTAGATTATATTCAATCAATATGCTGTGTCAGTTGCAAGTGGATTACCTCATGAAGGTTTGATTTATGGAAAATACCGCGTCGATCAGGTTAATTAGTCAACAGGCCGTTAAGATTGCGAAACAGCAGCGCACTCTGGATAGACTTTTCTATTTAGTAACCCAGCTTTTTGCCTTAACTGTACTGCTCGCTTTGATTGGCATTCTTATTTCCCTTGCAGTGAATGCATATCCTGCATTTCAAAAGTTTGGTTTTGGATTTTTCACCACGGTGGAATGGGACATTATTAATGGCGAGTTCGGTGGCGCAATCGCCATTTATGGAACCGTCGTTACCTCCTTGATTGCACTTGTAATTGCCGTACCGCTGAGTTTTGGTATCGCCGTATTTCTGACTGAAATTTGCCCTAAGAGCCTCCGACGTGCTTTCGGTACGGCTATTGAAATTTTGGCAGCCGTGCCTTCCATTATTTACGGCATGTTTGGTCTATTTATTTTCGCACCTATTTTTGCGGACTACATTCAGCCCGCACTCGCAGCTACTTTTGGCCATATTCCAGGCATTGGGCTGTTGTTTACAGGCGCATTTAATGGCATCGGCATTTTGTGTGCCGGTTTGATTTTGGCGATGATGATTTTGCCATTTATTGCCTCCGTCATGCGCGATGTATTCGAAATTGTGCCCCCCGTATTAAAAGAGTCCGCCTACGGAATTGGCTGTACTACCTGGGAAGTAGTTCGTAACGTAGTGCTGCCTTACACTAAAACGGGTGTGATTGGCGGGATTATGCTGGGTCTGGGCCGCGCTTTAGGAGAGACCATGGCAGTTACCTTCGTGATTGGTAACGCCCACAAACTGAAGGCCTCCTTATTTGCACCAGGAAATTCGATTGCTTCTACCTTAGCGAATGAGTTTGGTGAAGCCGAAATCGGCGTCCACTACTCCTCCCTCTTTTTATTGGGATTTGCTCTCTTTGTAATTACATTTGTTGTTTTAGCATCGGCCAAGTTTATGTTGATGCGCATGGAAGCAAGACAAGGATTAAAAACATAATGAGTAATTCTCAATTCAAATCGGGCTCGGTCATCTCAAAAGGGATGGATTCGTCCTTATTCAAGAAACGTAAGCGCAATAATGCTATTGGCCTTTCCTTGTCTTTATTCGCGATGTCGATTGGTATGTTCTTTTTAATTTGGATCTTGTCGATATTGCTCTACAAGGGTTTTTCGGCCTTGAGTCTGTCACTTTTTCTTGAGAGTACTCCTGCGCCTGGTACCGATGGCGGTGGTTTAGCCAACCCAATCGTAGGTAGTTTGATGATTGTGGGCGCTTGTACTTTTATCAGTACGCCCATCGGCATTTTGGCTGGTATTTATCTTTCCGAGTACGGCGGCAAAAGTAAATTTGCTGAAGTCACCCGATTTGTGACCGATATTATGTTATCGGCACCATCGATTGTGATCGGCTTATTTGTATACGCCATTATTGTGTATCAGTTTAAGAGCTTTTCAGGTTGGGCCGGTACGGTTGCCTTGGCTTTGATTGCCGTGCCAGTAGTGGTGCGGACCACCGAAAATATGCTGCAGTTAGTGCCCTTAACGCTGCGAGAGGCGGCCTATGCTTTGGGCGCGCCCAAGTGGAAAGTTGCTCTGAGCATTACCTTGACCGCCGCCAAGAGCGGTGTGATCACCGGAATTTTATTGGCTTTAGCTCGGGTTAGCGGTGAAACCGGGCCACTTCTGTTCACCGCCCTAAATAACCAATTCTTCTCCACCAATATGAGTGGCCCAATGGCGAATTTGCCTGTGGTGATTTTCCAGTTTGCGATGAGTCCCTACGACAACTGGATTAATTTGGCCTGGGGTGGGGCACTTCTTATTACATTTGCAGTATTGGGTTTAAATATATTGGCTCGAGTGGTGTTTCGCGAAAAGGTAAAAGTATGACAATGATGAGAACAGTAATGCATGCGGGTTCGGCTGAGGCGGATGCGGCAGTAGCCGATCGCGAAGGTGCAGGCGCATCTACTAATGCCCTTGAGATTCGGGATTTGAACTTTTTCTATGGCAGCTTTCAAGGCCTAAAAGACATCAATCTCGACATCATCGAGAGGAAAGTCACGGCCTTTATTGGACCGTCGGGCTGCGGTAAATCGACTTTGTTGCGGACCCTAAATCGGATGTATGACTTATATCCTGGACAAAGGGCTGAGGGTCAGATTAATTTCTATGGTGAGAATATCCTTGCCGATGGTAACGACGTTAACTTACTGCGCTCCCGTATCGGTATGGTTTTTCAAAAACCAACCCCATTTCCGATGTCGATTTATGAAAACATTGCCTTCGGTGTACGTCTGTATGAGCGCCTGTCTAAAGCAGAAATGGATGAGCGAGTGGAGTGGGCGCTGACCAAGGCGGCACTGTGGAATGAGGCAAAAGATAAGCTCAATCAAAGCGGATTGTCCTTATCGGGCGGTCAGCAGCAGCGTCTGTGCATTGCGCGCAGTGTGGCCGTAAAGCCATCAGTCGTGTTACTGGATGAACCTACCTCGGCGCTCGATCCGATTTCAACAGCAAAGATCGAAGAATTGATTAACGAACTAAAAAAAGACTACACCATTGCGATTGTGACGCACAATATGCAACAGGCTGCCCGTGTCTCGGATTTTACGGCCTATATGTATTTGGGTGAGTTAATGGAGTATGGTAAGACTGATGAGTTATTCATCAAGCCTAAGCGCAAAGAAACAGAAGACTATATTACTGGCCGTTTTGGCTAATTAGGAGAAGACATGCCAGATAAGCACCTATCATCCCAGTTCGATGAAGACCTTAATGCCTTATGTGCCCAGCTACTAAAAATGGGCGGTTTGGTTGAACAGCAAATTGAGACTGCCATGCGCGGTTTTACAGAGCTCAACGTTGATTTGTGCAATGAGGTCATTGAGCGTGAGAAATCCGTTAACGCGATCGAAGTTGAAATTGACTCTGCGTGCGTTGAGGTAATCGCCCGTCGCCAGCCGATTGCGCGTGATTTGCGCTTGGTTATGGCTATTTCCAAGGCAATTACCAATCTGGAGCGCGCTGGCGATGAGGCTGAGCGTGTAGCTAAGCGCTCGCGCCGTGTAATTGAGGAATCGTCAAACTATAAAATTAATGTGGCAGAGATCAAATTATCGGGTCAGATGGCAATTGATTTATTGCGTCAAAGTTTAGATTGTTTTGCTCGCTTAGATGCAGTGGCCGCCGCTAAAGTGGTACAAGACGATAAGCAGATCGATGAGGAGTTTCGTGGGTTTGTGCGCAAATTAATTACCTATATGGCCGAAGATCCAAAAATGATTTCGACTGGCCTTGATTTACTCTTCATTGCGAAAGCAATTGAACGCATTGGCGACCATGCTAAGAATATTGCCGAGTTTGTTATTTACATTGTGAAGGGTGCGGATGTACGTCATACGCCCCAAGATAATATGATTCGCGAAGCGAATAGCTGATATTCATGTCGCAACTGATCTTGATTGTGGAGGATGAGCCATCGATTGCTGAGCTCATCTCCATTAATCTAAGTCATGCAGGTTTTACGGTTGCCAGGGCATTTCAGGCGGACGAAGCGGCGCTCATGATGCGCAATATCTCCCCCGACTTGATTATTTTAGATTGGATGCTCCCCGGTAAATCAGGGGTGCAGTTTGCAAAAGAATTGCGCGTTAATCCAGCAACCCAATCATTGCCGATTCTGATGTTGACGGCAAAAGGGGAAGAGGCCGATAAGGTTCTTGGCCTCGACGCGGGTGCCGATGACTACGTCACCAAACCCTTTTCTCCCAAAGAACTCGTAGCGCGTGTCAAAGCGCTGCTGCGCCGCCATGCCCCGTCCGTGGTTGAAGAAAAAGCACTGAGCGTGGGCCCGATTCAATTGGACCCAATCTCACATCGTTTAAGCATTACGATACCTAATTCAAGCCCGAAAAGCGTGTCTTTGGGGCCAACTGAATTTCGCTTAATGCAGTTTCTAATGGCCAACCCAGAGCGCGTTCACTCTCGTACCCATCTTTTAGACAATGTATGGGGGAATGAGGCTTATATTGAGGAACGCACGGTTGATGTCCATATCAAACGCCTAAGGGCAGCACTATCCCCTTATGACTGCGACCGTTTCGTTGAAACCGTCCGCGGCAGCGGCTATCGCATCACCAAGAATCCAGTAGAGACCTAAGTTCGGTTTTAAGGGTATTTAGGGCTGGCTGATGCGCATGCTCTAAGATGTCGCTATGTTCGCCGCAATTACCCGTTTTCTTCTTCTTTTGGCCTGTGCAGCAATCCTGTATGGGCTTACTCAGTCGATTTGGGGTAACTGGCTTTCGTTTAGTGCGAGTTTGGCCGTTTTGGCCATTCCATTGGGCTATTTTTATATCAAGCTCTCGGTATTAAAAAACTACCTGCAAGCCAATGAAATAGAAAATCTACCTCCAGCATTCGGGTATTTGGAGGATGTTTTTTTTCGCTTGCAGCGTGCAGCACGCTCAAGCAAAAAACGCATTGCCGATATTGAGCGGCAACATCAGCGCTTTATCGAGGCCTTTCAGGCTTCGCCCAATGGCATTGTGATGCTCGACAACCAAGATCAAATTGAGTGGTGTAATTCAATTGCCGAGCGTTTCTTCGGATTAAACTTTAAGCGTGATGCCTTGCAGCGCATTAACTACATCTTACGTAATCCGGAATTCGTTCAATACCTCAGTGCCCGTCGATTTGAAGAGCCCTTATTAATTGAAAAAATGGGACCTGCTTCGAATTTGAGCCTGCTCTTGCAAATTTTCCCCTTTGCTGAAAATCACCGTTTACTGCTAGCACAGGATGTTACCGATTTACGCAAAGCAGAAGCAATGCGGCGTGACTTCGTGGCCAATGTTTCGCATGAAATGCGCACACCGCTCACCGTGATGATGGGTTTTTTGGAAACCATGCAAAGCCTAGAGCTGGAGCCAAAACAGAAAAAAGAATACCTTGAGCTGATGATGTTTCAAGGCCATCGAATGAAGAGTCTGGTAGAGGATTTATTGACATTGGCCAATTTAGAATCGAATGCATTGCCAGCCGCTAGCAAACTAATTGTCGTTTCTGGATCGGTTTTTGCATACTTGCGGGGCGATGCTGAGGCGTTGTCGCAAGGGCGACATACCTTCCGCTTTGAATGCGATGCGACAGCAGGTCTTTTGGGTGATGAGCAAGAAATCTTATCTGCATTTGGTAATCTAATTTCGAATGCCATTCGGTATACGCCAGATGGCGGCGAGATTACGATTCAGTGGGATAGAGATACACAGGGGCGGGGTGTTTTTTCAGTACGCGATACTGGCCCGGGAATCAGTGCAGAGCATTTGCCACGCCTCACCGAACGCTTT
>JBIILR010000122.1:0-4582 GCA_044338365.1 Polynucleobacter sp.
ATTCGTTTTGTAGAGGACGATTGGGAAAACCCAACCTTAGGGGCTTGGGGCTTGGGCTGGGAAGTCTGGCTCAACGGCATGGAAGTAACGCAATTCACTTACTTCCAACAAGTGGGTGGCATTGATTGCAAGCCCGTCTTGGGCGAAATTACCTATGGCATTGAGCGCCTTGCGATGTATTTGCAAAATTGCTCGAATGTCTACGATCTCGTATGGACTGATGGCGTAACGTATGGCGATGTGTACCACCAGAATGAAGTGGAGCAGTCGCGCTACAACTTTGAATACTCCAATACTGAAATGCTCTTTACGAATTTCAGTAACTACGAGAGCGAAGCTAAACGCTTAATGGAAGTGCCTCTTGCCCTGCCCGCCTATGAAATGGTGCTCAAGGCTGCCCATACGTTTAACTTGCTCGATGCCCGCGGCGCCATATCGGTAACGGAACGTGCTGCCTACATTGGCCGTATTCGTACCCTCTCTCGCTTGGTAGCACAGGCATACCTTGAATCCCGTGAGCAATTGGGTTTCCCAATGTGCCAACAGCAAGTCACTGCGTAAGGTTTTATTGTGAGTACTCCTTCCTCTCCATCTTCGGCTGCAACGCTTTTAATTGAAGTATTCACAGAAGAGCTGCCACCAAAGTCGCTTCGCAAACTGGGTGATACATTTGCTGCATCGCTAACAGACTCCCTAAAGGCAGCTGGCTTAAGTACTTCTGAATCGGTTACCACCAGCTTTGCGAGCCCACGCCGTTTAGCAGTACAGATTACCCACGTACTGAGTAAAGCAGCAGACTTTCCCATCCGTGAAAAAGTATTGCCAGTCAGTGTCGCATTTGATGCCAATGGCAAACCTACGCCCCCATTGTTTAAAAAACTCAGCGCATTGGGTTATCCCGATATTGATATCGCGAGCTTAGAGCGATCGGGGCAAGATAAAAATGAAGCGCTCTACTTGAATGTACAAGCCCGCGGCGCCGTTTTGCAGGACACCGTGCAGACTGCCCTTGCTCATGCTTTGCAAACGCTGCCGATTGCAAAAATGATGCATTACCAAGTAAAGCAGGCAGACGGAAGCTTAGAAGACGTTCAATTTGCTCGCCCAGCCCATCGCATCGTAGCCTTACATGGCAGTACTCCATTGCAGATTCATGCGCTAGGCATTCATGCTGCAAATCAAACTGAAGGGCACCGTTTCTTAGCTCCTAAGGTATTAACGATTGGCCACGCTGATCAGTATGCTGCTGAGCTACTCAAAAATAAGGTGATGGCGAACTTCAATGAGCGCCGCGCCCATATAGAGGCCGAACTCCTCAAAGCAGCGAATGGCGATACGGTTTTAATGCCCGGCAATTTACTGGATGAAGTAACGGCATTGGTCGAGTGGCCTGCAGTCTATGCCTGCCATTTTGATTCGGAATTTTTAGAGGTACCGCAAGAGTGCTTAATTCTGACGATGCAAACTAATCAGAAATACTTTGCTTTGACCGATAGCGCAGGAAAGCTACGCAATCGCTTTTTAATCGTATCGAATATCGAAACGACCACCCCACAATCCATCATTCAAGGCAATGAGCGCGTCGTACGCCCCCGCTTATCCGATGCGCGGTTTTTCTTTCAGCAAGATCAAAAAAGGCCGCTGTCATCGCGCGTTGCCGATTTAGGCAAGGTGGTTTACCACAATCAATTGGGAACGCAGCTTGAGCGTACCAAGCGGGTTAGTGCAATTGCCACTGCTATCGCAAGTGAGTTGCAGAGTAAAGGTACCAAGGTTGATCCAAAACACGTGGCACGCGCTGCCGAGTTAGCCAAAACTGATTTGCTCACCGATATGGTCGGTGAATTTCCAGAACTGCAAGGCATCATGGGTAGCTACTATGCTGCGCACGATGGTGAGGATAGCGAAGTTGTTGCGGCATGCAGTGAACATTACCAGCCGCGCTTTGCTGGCGATGCACTGCCTAGCAGTATGACGGGCACGGTACTGGCCATTGCTGACAAGCTTGAAACCTTAGTGGGCATCTGGGGTGTTGGCCTTGCTCCCACCGGGGATAAAGACCCCTACGCTTTGCGTCGCCATGCCTTGGGTATTTGCAGACTGCTACTCGAGAAGAATTTACCGTGCAGCCTGCCTGAACTCATCGAGCTGGCACGCGGGCAGTTTAAGCAAGCTGGCGTGCAAGAGAAAGCCGATGCAGCCGCAATCTATGTATTTGTAATCGACCGTTTGCGCGCCTATTTGCGCGATCAAACCGAAGCCGGCAAGCCATTTACTACCGCCGAAATTGATGCGGTACTCAGTCAGCAACCTGCGCAACTCAATGACCTAATGGATCGGCTACGTGCAGTGCGGGAATTCAATGCCTTACCCGAATCAGCCCAATTGGCCGCAGCGAATAAGCGCATCAGTAATATTCTGAAAAAAACCACAACGCCTATTCCAGCACAGTGCTCGGCAGCGGCTTTAACACTGCCGGCAGAAATTGCCTTGCATGGGGCTTTGCAAAAAGCCATTCCGCTGCTGACTAGTGCCCATACCCAGCGTCAGTTTGTTACCCTACTTCGAACGCTGGTTGATTTGAGTCAGCCGATTGACCAGTTTTTTGCCGATGTTATGGTGATGGATCCAGATCCAGTCCTGCGCGATAACCGCTTGGCTTTATTACAGCAACTCCACCACCAAATGAATTTGGTTGCCGATCTTGGCACTTTGGCATGAGCTCCAGCGCTTCTAAATTAGTTATTCTAGACCGCGATGGCGTGATTAACATTGACAGCGATCAGTACGTTAAATCGGCCGATGAATGGATTCCTCTGCCGGGGAGCTTAGAAGCGATTGCTGAACTCAATCAAGCTGGTTTTCAAGTAACGGTAGCGACCAACCAATCGGGTTTAGCGCGTGGCCTATTTACCATCAATGACCTGCATGCCATGCATCAAAAAATGATGGATCTATTGGCTCCCATGGGAGGTCGTGTGGACAGTATTTTCTTTTGCCCCCATGTCGATGAGGATCAGTGTAATTGCCGCAAGCCATTACCAGGCCTAATGCGTGATATTGCCTCCCGCTACCGCAAAACCGATTTGACCTTACCTCTGACTGGCGTACCGATTGTGGGCGACTCCTTGCGTGACTTGGAGGCCGCCACTGTTTTAGGCGCAAGCCCCCATTTGGTTCTTACTGGCAAAGGCCAAAAGACAGTAGACGCTGGCATATTGCCAGCGGGTACCGTAGTGCATGCCGATTTAATGGCATTTACTAAGTCCTTATTGGGACCTGCCTCAAATACATGATTTACCTTACATCTACCCTCTTTGCACTTTTCTTGCTGGTGTTTACACCGATCTGGGCAATTATTTGCCTGTCGGTCTTTCCGTTTATGCGCAGCGAAACCCGCTACCGTTTTGTGAGCGGCTGGAATAAAACCGTTCTCTGGGTTCTGCAATGGCTGTGCGGTATTCACTATGAAATTCGGGGGATGGAATATATGTTGGGAGCTCTTGACCAACCCATCATCATTCTCAGCAAACACCAATCCGCTTGGGAAACCATTGCATACATTGCTTTATTCCCCAAGCAGCTATGTTATGTATTTAAACGGGAGTTGCTGTGGGTTCCGTTTTTTGGTTGGGTTATGGCCGCGCTCAAGATGATTCACATCAATCGCGACAACCGCGAGACTTCTGCCCTTTCAGTAGTAAGTCAAGGCCGAGCACGCCTGAAAGAAGGCAAATGGATCATGCTCTTTCCAGAAGGCACGCGGACTGCAGTCGGATCGCACAAACCCTATTTAAAGGGAGGGGCACGCTTAGCCACTGCTACTGGCGCTGCGGTCATTCCGGTGGCACACAATGCAGGCCGAGTTTGGCCACGCAATCGCTTTTTAAAGTATCCAGGATTGGTGATTATTTCTATTGGCCCCGTGATTGCATCTGAAGGTAAAACAGGCGGGCAGCTCAATAGCGCCGTCGAATCCTGGATCGAAACAGAAATGCGGGCAATTGATCCCAGCGCCTACGAGGACGCAGCCAAGACGGAAGCCCACTCCAAGTAGCGCGCAACCGAGATATCTTGTGCTCGCTTGGTGAGCTCATCCTCGTGTAGCCCCAAACGCCCGACGTAATCCTGCAAATTAGTGCGCAGCATCTTGCGTCTTTGCGCAAACGCAGCTGCCACCACTTTTTCAAGGGCACGCCACTCTGCGGGGGATGCACTGAAGTTGCTGCGTGGAATCATGCGAACCACCGCAGAATTGACTTTGGGCTGTGGATCAAATGATTCCGGTGGTACATCCAAGAGTTTTTCTAGGTGATAGCGGGCTTGCAACATTACTGATAATCGGCTGTATTCGGATGAGCCTGCATCGGCCACCATGCGCTCGACTACTTCTGCTTGCAGCATAAATACTTGCTCATTGATCTCCGTTGCTGCGCCGACCAAATGAAACAGCAAGGGCGATGAAATGTTATAGGGCAAATTACCAACGACCTTGATCTGTTTTGCGCCACTGGCTTTTTTTGTATGCGCCCACCCTAGAAAATCAAAGTTAAGCGCGTCGCCCTCGGTAATGGTTAAGCCG
>JBIILR010000020.1:0-14963 GCA_044338365.1 Polynucleobacter sp.
AGCCAGGCCCATTGCTTTTCGTTGAGAAGCCAGACTTTGTTTGGGGCTTGATCGCCAGTATGTACCTCGGTAATATCGCTGGATTGTTCGTAGTCTTGACCTGCGTGCCACTGTTCGCATCGATTCTGCGGATTCCGTTTTCGATCATTGCACCAGTCATTATTGTGATTTGCGCCGTTGGCGCCTACACAGTACACAACGCCACCTTTGACGTTTGGTTGATGCTGGGCTTCGGTGTGGTCGGGTATGTCTTTAAGAAACTCGATTACCCAATGGCACCCATGGTCTTGGCTTTAGTTCTGGGTGACCGTGCTGAGGATTCCTTCCGTCAGTCAATGCTGATGTCCCAAGGCGCTGTCGATGTATTTTTCTCGAACTACTTGGTGGGCACCATTACCACCTTGGCTTTAGTCCTGTTGTTCTGGCCATTGATTGGTAGGTTCACCGGCAAGAAGGCAAAAGTAGCATAAGCCTGTTTTGCATGATGCATGATCCAAATGGGGGCTTACGCCCCCATTTGCATTCCTAAGGTCGGAAAAGGTAGGATCCGCAGCAATTAAACATTTAAAACTGCTAAAATCTCACCATCATGTTTAAGGTCTCTCGACTCATTCACTGGATTGCTGCTGCATCCATCCTAATGAGCGCAATTGCGCCAGCGGTTTCCCAAGCCGTGTCCGTGGCTCAAAATGGCCAAGGTTTTGCAATGGAGGTCTGTTCTGCCGATGGCAGCAAGACTGAAATAGCGGTCCTCGATGGAGTACAAACCGAATCTGCAGAGAGTAATCCCTGCCCATATTGCCAGGCACAGGCCAGCTTTAATCTAGTCTTTGAAAACCAACTGCGTTTTCAAGACCCTCAGCACTTCGCCTTCTTTCCGGCGTTGTTCTATCAATCACCCAAGCCACTTGCAGTTTGGGTAACGCCCCCCTCAGCCGCACCTCCCACATCCGCCTAATTCAGTAATTAGGGCATAGCGCCTGCTATGCAGTTGGCAATGTCATTGCCGCCTTGATGTGAGGAGTAGTAATGGCTTCAATTCTTAAATATAGACCCTCTTTTGGGCATTTTGCGCTGGTATTTGTGGCCGCTGCATGCCAACTTTCGAGCGCAATGGCCCATCCCCAAAGGGAGCAAGAGTCTCGGGAGCGAATCCAGAAGCTCATTTCAACAACCTTTGACCAGCCCAGCCTAAAAGTGCAAACCGATCCAATCGTGATCGAGGGAAAGGTTGCAATTGCTGATTGGGTTCAAGGGGAGAAAGGCGGTCGCGCACTTCTCACCAGAAAGCATGTTGATTGGGAAATTATTGCTTGTGGTGGTGCTGGATTTAAAGATCCGGCTGTCATAGCAGCGGCTGGTATTTCGAAAAGAATAGCCAACAACATCACAGAAAAGCTAAAGACTGCAGAAGCAAAGCTACCCCCACAAAAAATTAAACAGCTGGATTCATTCGATGGTGTTGTGACTATGGGTCATAACATGCGGCATGGATCTGTCTCAAAACATTAATTAGAGACTAAAAAAGTGAAACTACATAAAACAAAATTAGCACTAGCCGCTTCACTAATTGTGACTGGCAATGTGTATGCGCAAAGCTTACCAAATGTAATCGTTACAGCTAAGCCAGATATCGCTGAAGTTGAAATTGATAAATTTTCAGCTGTATCTGCTGTGATTACTGATGACACAATCCGTGATTTACATGCCGCAGATCTATCTTCTGCTTTGCGTAATACCCCGGGGACTCAGATTACACGTTACGCACCTGTTGGTTCGTTTAATGGTGATCAAGGTGGTTCTATTTTTATTCGTGGCATGGGACTTAGTAGACCTGGTAGCGAGATCAAAACCTATATTGATGATGTGCCCATGTATTTACCGCAATGGAATCATGCTTTATTAGATCTATTGCCCGTCAATGGTATGAGTGACATAACAATCTATAAAAGCCCACAGCCACAAATTAATGGAAACAATTTTGCATCTATCAATCTCAATACCAAAACAGCTGGCGCTCAAAATGGAGTAAAAGGCAATGCACGTGTGTCATACGGGTCGTTTAACACCGTAATTGAACAAGTGGATATGACCGGAAAAAAGGATGATCTTGAATTTTCTTTAGCCCAGGGATTTTCTAAATCTAATGGTCAGCGCGCAAATTCAAATGCACAGCTAGCAAACATTATGGGAAGCGTTGGATTTAAGATCGATAAAAATTGGCAAATTGGCGCGAGTGGAATGGCTCTTAACAATACGTCCAAGGATCCAGGAGATAATACTCAGGCCGCTCTTTTACAAGCTGCTTCCTATGATACAAATGCCCAGATGGCCAGCATGTTTATCAAGCATGACCATGGTGTAGCAAAAGGAACATTGCGTTTTTACACTAATTCGGGCAATGGCAATCTCAATAACGATCTTAAAACAAATGGTTACGGCAATAACTTCAATGCGTTCACCATGCAAGGATTTCGTTTTAAAGAAGAAATATCTGCATGGAAAGGAGGAAGCGTTGTCTTTGGCTTGGACTATGATCAATCAAATGGGAGCGTCACCAGTACCCCTTTAGTCATGGGCACAAATCAGTTGAGTACTACTACGACAAAAACAACACTGCCAACCTATAAGATGACATCACCCTATATTGGCGTTAGTCAACTAGTAGCTCTCAATAATAAATGGGCATTACAACCTTCCGCAGGAATTCGTAATTATCAGAATAATCAATACGAGTCAAAGAATGCCCCCTATGCAGGACTTTCATTGATTTCTGATAAAGTTACACTATTTGCAAATGCTTCAAAAGGCATTAATTACCCAGGTTTAGAAGGACCTGCTTTAGCAGCCTCTGTTATTGGACCAAGTTGGAACTATAAAAACTTGTCCCCAGAAGAGATGAATCACCTTGAAGTAGGCGGTAAGTTTTTAATTGATAAGAAAACGAGGGTTGATTTAAGCCTCTTTCAAGATACGATCTCAAACCGCTATCGATTTACATTGGGAGGTCCAGGTACGGGCGCATGGACCAATCTTGGGCAGTACACGATTAAAGGTAGCGAACTGTCATTGCAAAGAGAGATTATTCCTGAGTTAACTATTTATGGTGGGTGGACCTATCTAAACAATAACAGTACTCAGAACTTGCCATATGTTCCTCAAAATGCATTTAACTTAGCTATTACTGGATACATCTATAAGGCAAGATTATCACTGGATGCCCAATACCAATCTTCGTTTTATTCACAAACACTTAGTAGAAATACTGCGCTAGCATCAGCAAATACGACTCGGGTTGATGGTTTTGCCGTTGCTAACGCTCGTGTGTCATATCCAATCCCACAGCTAGGTAAAAAAGGCGAAGTTTTTTTAATGGTTGAAAACCTCTTTAATCAACAGTACAGCTATCGACAGGGATATCCAATGCCAGGCACATGGGGCTCGATTGGTCTGGCAACCAGCTTTTGATGTAGGTTAGGCGATCAATCTTTAATCAAATCACTTTTTTGGCTGGAGTACTGCCCACCTTGGCAGCTCCAGCATGGACTCAGGAGGACCTGTGCATACTGTAATACGCGTTTTGTTTTGGCTTACCCAGATTAATTTAGGTGCCGCATTGGGTATTTTTGCCTATTTGGCATACAGCAACATGAACCCAATTGCGCTAGCGCCTAACTATCCTCTCTCTGGAAGCAGCCCTACCGTTGAATCTGTGGGCGAGGTGGGCAAATGAATGCCATTGCTTTAAAAGGGCTCAAACAAGGTACTCAATTGGCTTTTTTGTTGATTATGTTTTGGGTTGGATGGGCATTTTTCTATCTAACTATGCATCCACAACAAGGCATTTCTAAAACTCAAACTGCCGCGCCATTGATGGTCATCCCCTCATGCAAATGCAACGAAACCATTTAATCAACCCATACCCATTACTTATTCACCAAAGGAAGACTATGATCTATCGTTCTATTAAAACAACATTGCTTGCCATTCTGGCAACGCTCTCGTTGCCTGTAACTGCTGGGCCCAATGACCCACTTTTTGTTAGCCTAACGAGTGATGAGCCTCACCGCGCCACCATGGCGTTGAATTTAGGGGGCCATATGGCCGATGCTGGTCATCCGCTCAGCGTATTTTTGAGCGATAAGGGGGTATTTTTGGGGGTGAAATCGGGGGCTGAAAAGTACCCAGCTCAGCAGAAAATGCTATCCGACATCATTGCTAAAGGGGGTCTGGTCATTATGTGCCCACCTTGCTTGCGGCATTATGGTTTTGCTGAGGCGGATGTATTGCCGGGCATCAAGATGGGCGGCGCTAAGGTTACTGGCGAAGCCTTGTTTAAGCCAAATACAAAGACCTTGAGCTGGTAGTACAGTATTGCCATGCGCATTTGGTTAATGAAACGAAACTGTTCTTTTTCACCGAAGCAGGTGGGGTATTTCTACGCCTCCATTGTCTTTTTTTCGCTCTTGGTGGCAGGTTCGTTTTTGCTCATGGGTATTTGGATGGTCTTGATCTTTACCTGCATTGAAATCATTGCCCTAACCATTGCTTTGTATGTCTATAGCCGCCATGCCCTCGATTATGAAAAGATTACGATCGATGGACAAAGCATGACGATTGAAAAAAGCTGGGGCGGTAAAGTAGAGAAAAGAGAACTCAATACCATATGGGCTCGCATTAGCCGAACCGAAAAGCATTTGTATCGCTTAGTACTTCAACATGCTGATCAAGAAATGCCGATCGGTATTTTTGTAAACCGAGATGATCTCCCGCAATTTGAACGGGAACTCAAGATGCATCTCCATTAAATTAATTCAAAGGAAATCATGAAAAAAATGTCATTCACATTACCCACATTCATTGCCAGTACTGTATTGGCATGTGCGCTTTCATCCGCTGCCTATGCCCAAGATGCAAAAGTAGGTAGTATTGCCATCAATGGCGCTTACACCCGTGCAACGGTTCCAGGCCAAGCAGCCGCGGGTGGCTTTATGAAAATTACGAGCAATGGCGCTGCTGATCAATTGATCTCTGCAAGTTCCACCGTCTCGGATGATGTGCAGTTGCACACCATGACCATGGATAACAATGTGATGCGCATGCGTGAAGTAAGGCAAATTGATGTGCCTGCGAATGGCGCTGTCGAACTCAAGCCAGGTGGTTTGCACTTGATGTTCATGAACATCAAGGCGCCCCTGAAGGCGGGTGAGACTGTGCCCGTTAAACTCAAGTTTGCGAAGGCAGGTGAAGTGGAGGTCAAAATGCCGGTTAATGCGCCTGGAGGCCATGGGCATGGCCCCAAGCATTAAATAAAGAGAATGCCTAAGGGGATCCGTCTAGGGGTGGATCCCCTTTACTTAAGTTTGATGAATTTCGCATATTTGGCCATCCCCATCCATACTTTGTGATAAATTTGATATAAATCCTTTAATAATTTCTATATCTTAGATTTGGAGTTGCAATGGCTGAAAGTAATCAACAGGGCTGCTTGTTTGTGGGCGAAGGCGTTGTTTTAAAAGGGAGTTTTAATATCCCAGATATTGCATCCGTTTCAGGAGTTATTGAAGGCGATCTGACTGCAAAGCAAGTCATTGTCGAGGCTTCTGGTATTGTTCGTGGAAAAGTCATTGGTGAGTCCGTTGATGTGCGCGGGGAGATTGCGGAGCATCTGACGGCAACGCGCTCATTAATTATTCGACCCAGCGGCAAAGTAAGCGGCGCAATTAGCTATGCTGAAATTGAGATTGAGAAGGGCGGTCAAATTTATGGCGACCTAAATTTGCTTAGCCAAAGCCATTCCTAGTCTGATTTAGGTTAATACCATGTTCTCTAAAAAGCAAACCCCAGATGTGAGTAACTCAGACCAGTCTGATCTTGAGTCCGATGGAGTATTTTCTTCCTCAGATTCAAGTCAAGATGCAGAGATCTCGAACGATGCAAATCCCTACGCAGATAACCAAACCTTAAATTCGGTCAGGCCCACTAAGCCATCAATCATCAGTGAAGGCTTTGAATTTATTGGCAGCATTACATCCGAAGGTACATTAAATATTGCCGGTATTGTGAAAGGAAAGGTGTTGGCACAATCCATCCTAGTCGACGTGGAGGGTTATGTGGAGGGTGAGCTATCCTCTGATATCTTGGTAGTCAAGGGCAAGATTGTGGGTGATGTAACTTGCCGAGAATTGAATATAGGCCCCCGCGCTTTGATCGAGGGAACAATCTCCTATCAGCACATTCATGTTCAGCGTGGCGGTAAGATTACCGGTAAGTTTAATAAGGTATAGTGATCGCCTTTCTCGGTATGTTTAAACAGAAAAAACCGAATGGTTTTCTCCAAGCTACGGTCGAGCATTTTGAAACCATTATTGGGTCGAATACCGAGATTCATGGCCGCATCGTAATTGATAAAGACATGCGAGTAGACGGTAAGGTAATCGGAAACGTTGAGGCTCTCCCTAATAGCACCGTTAGCATTGCATTGGGGGCTACTGGCCAGGTCTTAGGCGATATTATTGCCTATCGGGTTTTAGTGGCAGGCAAGGTTGAGGGCAATATTTATGCAGCCGAGCGCGTCGAGCTGCATGATGGAGCTGAAGTACGTGGCGATATTACATACGGCCAGATTGGAATTGAGCCAGGGGCCAAACTATTTGGGTTGATGATTGCAAGAGATCCGGAAACTTCAGGCCCAGCAGCTAAATCGAAGAAGTAAACTTATTGCGATTGTTGCGCGACTAATACATCCCTAGCAACTAAGATTTGCATTGGATTAATGATATTACCATTGCGGCTAATCTCATAATGCAGGTGAGGGCCAGTTGATCTGCCGGTGCTACCTACCTCAGCGATCACTTGACCACGCTTTACATCTTGCCCAGCTTTCACGCTTAATTTTCGTGCATGGGCATATTTTGATATGAAGTTATCTGCATGCTCAATCTCAATAAAGTTTCCATATGCACTGTCAAACTCGGCTCTAATTACCCTACCATCGCCGGATGCCAAAATGGGTGTTCCGGGCGGAGCAGAAAAATCAATCCCTGGATGCTGCGCTAATTGCCTTGTAAATGGATCGATTCGGGTTCCATAGTTGCTCGATAGTCCGACGCGATTGGCAATTGGCGACCCGGTTGGCAGTTGACTCAACCATTCATAATGGGCGCGCCAAGTCTTTTCTAGGTTTTGTACCCCTTCACGCAAATACAGGGTGCTTTCTAAAGTACTTTCCATATCATTGGCCAGGGTATTTTTGGACTGTGGCACCAATAGAATGGGCTGATACGGACCTCCTTTGCCCTTCTCTTCAAATGCCTTATTTCGAACAACGGATGGGGTGGCAAGGCTTGCAAAGCGGTCTTTTAGAGTTCTGATTTCAGTAATGCGCTCGCTGAGGTGACTTAGTTCTGATCGCAGTTCTTGCAAATGCTGGCGGTAGCTTGATTCAATCACTTCTTTCTCTTGGGCGGTGATGACTCCACCCATATCGCGCGCGAGTTCGGGGCTGTATTGAATCGCTATTCGGAAGCCCAAAAAGTGAACACCAACTCCAATTAGGATGCAGGTGAGGGAAGCGAGGCAGCCAAATTTGATGAGACCGCGTTTGCTAATCGTGATCTTTTTTACGCTCGAAGTTGATCCAGGAATCCAAATTAATTGCATAAAATTGAAGTGTGCATGAAAAGCGATATTCTACCGCTTATCCCCAGCGCTAACATCAAATCATGAAAGCAGCACTTTCGGCTAGCTAAAGTCCTAAATTGCCAGATCCAAGTCAGTAACGGCGCCTTTGCTGGCGCTACTAGCAAGGCTGGCATATTTAGCGAGCAGGCCGCGGGTATACCGGGGTTTGGGCTGTACCCAGTTGGCCCGGCGTTTTGCAATCTCTTCATCTGAAATATTGAGTTGAATCAATAGCTTATGAGCATCAATCGTGACTGAATCGCCCTCATTGATTAACGCAATAGTGCCGCCAACATAGGCTTCTGGAGCAACGTGACCCACAACCATGCCCCAAGTACCGCCGGAGAAGCGACCGTCCGTAATGAGGCCCACGCTCTCCCCAAGACCCTGGCCAACTAGAGCCGAAGTAGGCGCTAACATCTCGCGCATTCCTGGGCCTCCCTTAGGGCCTTCATAGCGAATTATCACAATGTCACCCGCCTTAATTTTGCTAGCCATGATGGCTTCCATTGCCAAATCTTCCGAGTCAAAGACACGTGCTGGACCGGTAATCGATGGGTTCTTGAGGCCCGTGATTTTGGCAACACATCCCTCTGGCGAAATGTTGCCCTTCAGGATGGCCAGATGCCCTTCGGCATACATGGGGTTATCTAAAGTGCGTATGACTTTTTGGTCTGCACGGGGCACGGAGGGAACGTCTTTGAGAACTTCCGCAATGGTCTTGCCAGTGATGGTCATGCAATCGCCGTGCAGCAAACCACCATCGAGCAAGATTTTCATGATCTGCGGAATGCCACCAGCTTGGTGTAAATCGGTTGCCAAGTAGGTGCCCGATGGTTTCATGTCGGCAATCACGGGAACGCGTTTGCGGATCCGCTCAAAATCATCAATCGTCCAATCAATATCAGCAGCGCTAGTAATGGCCAAGAAATGCAATACCGCATTGGTTGAACCACCAACGGCCATGATGACGCTTACGGCATTCTCAATCGATTTTTTGGTAACAATGTCGCGGGGACACAAATTGTTTTTCACTGCCTCCACTACCGCGCGCGCTGAATCTGCAGCGCTGGCGACTTTTTCAGCATCGATGTTGGACATGGTTGACGAGTAGGGTAGGCTCATGCCTAAGGCTTCAAAAGACGAGCTCATGGTGTTGGCGGTATACATCCCGCCGCATGAACCACTGCTTGGGCAGGCGTTCTGCTCGATGCCTTTGAAGTCTTCTTCACTTAAACGACCAGACGTAAACTCGCCTACCGCTTCAAAAGCAGAGACAATATTAAGCTCTTTACCCTTGTAATGCCCCGGCTGAATCGTGCCGCCATACACATAGATGCTAGGCACATTCGTGCGCACCATGGCCATCATGCCACCGGGCATATTTTTGTCGCAGCCACCAATCACTACTACGCCGTCTTGCCATAAGCCGTTCACGCAACATTCAATGCTGTCTGCAATCACTTCACGCGATACCAGGGAGTACTTCATGCCTTCGGTACCCATGCCAATGCCATCTGAAATGGTGGGGGTACCAAACACTTGGGCTTTGGCGCCAGCAGCTTCCAGTGCTTCAATGGCGGCATCAGCTAGCTTTTGCAAACCGCTATTGCAAGGGGTTATGGTCGAGTGGCCATTGGCGACGCCGATCATCGGCTTTGTGAAATCACCTTCTTTGTAGCCCATGGCGTAATACATGGAACGGTTGGGCGCGCGTGCAACCCCTTCAGTGACCTTACGTGATCGTTCGTTGAGGCGTTTCATGCGGCTGACTCCATCTGTAATTACGGAAAAACCTCTATTGTGCAATGATCTGGGGCAGTGCGATGTACACCCAATTATGGCGAAATAGATTGCTGCACTGCAATACTAAAAAAGCATAATAAAACCAGTAGTTTAGACTTCAAACGTTAGCCATTAAGCTAATATCTAAAGGGCAGTACTTCTATTACATTTGCCTTATTAGCAATTTAGGATGGATGTGTGAATAAATCAGGGCACGTGTATTTGGTTGACGATGACGAGTCAATGCGGACCTCCTTGAGCAGAATGCTGCGCGAGTTGGAGTACAACGTCCATGATTTTGCAAGTGCCAAAGCCTTTATCGAGCATTCAGTCCCCATAGCGCCGGCAGTGATTTTGCTGGATATGCAAATGCCCGATATGACTGGGCTTGATCTACAAGAAAAATTAATTCAAATGGGTCGTAAGACGCCTATCATTTTTGTGAGCGGTCAAAGTCACCCGCAGCAGATCGTCAAAAGCCTGAAAAAAGGGGCTTTGGATTTTTTATTCAAGCCATTTAATTTAGAGGACTTACTGCTTTCTGTCGCCGACGCAATCGCGTTTGACAGTCGCCAGCTCAAACGGGTTTCCAAGGACGTTGAGGTCAAGCGCTATTTCAGTACCCTGACTCCCCGTGAAAAAGAGGTTTGCCACTTACTGGTCCAAGGCCTCTTGAATAAAGACATCGCTGTGCAGCTCGGCACCACCGATGCCACGATTAAGGTCCATAAGGCGCGGGTAATGGAAAAAATGCGCGCAGACTCATTGCAAGGTTTAGTCAAATCCTACTTGGAGGCATCCCTTGATCCGTCATTGCCAACCCAGTAAGCGTATTAGCCTTACGGCGACTTCAAATTGTCATGCCAATCGCCTAAATTACCCTTAGCTACTCTAGATAAACTCTAAAAACATGTCCAGCAAGCGCTCCACCCCTGAGATACGCGCAGCCGCATTTAGCGCAGCACGGGAGAAATGCGCCATGTCGGTTGAGGAGTTGGCGCACCTGGCATGCCTCTCCAAAAAACAAATCAAACAAATCGAAAATGGCGGTCGTGAGTCTTTCTATTCGCCCGCCATCAAATACATTGCCGCCAAGAAAGTAGCGCAATTAATTCAGTTGGATGAAAAAGATGCATTTGATTTTGGGCCGCAAGCAGAGCTCCCCTTTGCTCAAGCCGCCGATTCAATCCAGAGTGAATTAACGGGCGCCGAGCAGGAGTCGTCACTGGATTTAAAAAAGGAAGCGCCCAAACAAGAGGCGACTCAGACTACCAAAGGTGAGTCAAAAGAGGCAAAGAAGGAAGCAGTCAGTCAACTGGAAGCGAAGCCTATTTTGGTGGAGGCCTTTAAGCCAGAGCCAATCGTACGGGCGAACTCTGGTGGGCGCGAACAAAAGCCAGCAGGTAAAAAGTGGGTTTGGTTGCTCCCGGTTGGCGCGCTGGTGCTCGCGCTAGTACAGTTTCAACCCCTATTAGAAGTCCAGCTTGATGCCTTGATGGGTAAGCCAAAGCCAGTGGAGGAAACTGCGTTAACTGCAGCGCCGGTCGATGTTGCCCCTACTAGCCCTCCGGCTGACCCGGCCAACGCTAATGCGGCAGCGACACCGCAAGTTATTCCGGTGGCTCCTGTAATTACTCCAAACCCCGTGGTAGCAGTAGCCGCCAATCCAGCCTGTCCATTGCCAGACGCCTCTATTGAAAACTACAAATCACCCAGTCCAAGTAAGCCTGGCAATATGGTTTACATCAAAGTGTCGACGGCACAAATCGTCTGCGTGGAAGATGGGGATGGAAAAGTACAAACTAAAGCGATGGAGCCTGGCCTTGGGCACTCTTTTTACGGTAAGCCGCCATTTAAGCTACTGACCTCCGGACTATCATCTGCTGAAGTATTCTTTCAAGGCTTTCGAGTGCGACCAAGTAATGCCGATTCAAAAAGCATATTGCTAGTACAGGTTGACTAGCAGCACCTCAGTAGTTATTTTGGCGCCAGCCTAAACCGCATCCTCATTGGCTTCACCGGTTCGGATGCGAATGGCCTGCTCAATTGGACTAACAAAAATTTTGCCATCACCAATCTTGCCAGTGCGCGCGGCTTTAGTAATGGCTTCAATGACGCTTTCAACGCGATCACTCGCCACCACAACCTCGACTTTGACCTTGGGTAAAAAATCCACCACATACTCTGCGCCACGGTAGAGTTCGGTGTGGCCTTTTTGGCGACCAAAGCCCTTAACTTCAGTAACGGTGAGGCCGGTAACGCCGACTTCAGCAAGTGCTTCACGCACTTCATCGAGTTTGAACGGCTTGATGATGGATGTAATTAATTTCATAAGTTTCCCCTGTTGCAGTAATCATACCCAAAACCAACCGACTCGTCTTAGCAAACGTATATACCTTAGGCTCTTGGTGCTAGGCTAAAAACCGAGAGGTAATGGGATAACGCCAATCCCGGCCAAATGCTCGGGTGGTGACCCGCACGCCTGGTGGCGCCTGGCGCCGCTTGTATTCATTGAGCTTGATCAGGCGGGTGATCTTACGCACGCTGGCCTCATCAAAACCGCGCTCAATTAAGGATGCAATCGACTGGTTTTGCTCCATATAGCCCTCAACGATGGCGTCCAGCAGTTCATACGGCGGCAGGCTATCTTGATCGGTTTGGTCCAGGCGCAATTCAGCAGAAGGGGCGCGTGTCAATATCCGCTCGGGTATTACTGGAGCAAGGCTGTTGCGATAGGCACAGAGTTTATAGACCACCGTTTTGGGGATGTCTTTAATTACTGCAAAGCCACCCGCCATATCGCCATAAAGGGTGCAGTAGCCTACGGCCATTTCACTTTTGTTGCCGGTGGTTAAAACCAGACGACCGGTTTTATTTGACAGCGCCATCAAGAGGGTGCCACGCACGCGGGCCTGAATGTTTTCTTCGGTGGTGTCTAGCGCGAGGCCAGTAAACTGACTGGCAAGGGCGCCCTCTAAAGCCGCCACCGCCGAGCCAATCGGAATTTCATCGTATTGCACGCCGAGATTGCTCGCTAAAGCGCGCGCATCCACCCACGATATCTCGGCAGTGTAGGGCGATTGCATCATCACTGCGCGCACCTGCTCAGCACCCAAGGCATCTACTGCAATGGCTAGTACCAAAGCGGAATCTACCCCGCCAGATAAACCAATGATGACACCTGGAAAACCATTCTTGTGCACATAATCACGCACGCCCAGTACCAGGGCGGCATAGGCTTGCGATTCCATACTGGCAGAGGGTGCAATCGCCCCGAGCGCAGGCTGGCCATCTTCGCCTATGGTCACAAGACCAACGCCGCTTTCAAATTGGGGCATTGCAGTGGCTACCAAGCCCTTGGCATCCAGTGCAAAAGAGCCGCCATCAAAGACCAACTCATCTTGACCGCCAACGGCATTCACATAAATCAATGGCAAGCCGGTTGTAACGATCAGTTTGCGCAGTACCTCTAAGCGTAAATTTTCTTTGTGCAAATGGTATGGCGATGCGTTGAGAGAAATCAATACCTGAGCGCCAGCTGCTTTAACCTGGGTCGCAGGACCTGCATGCCAAGCGTCTTCGCAAATGATCACGCCAATCGCGCAGCCCTCGATATCAAAAACGCAGGGCGCATTACCGGGCGTGAAGTAGCGCACCTCATCAAAGACTTCGTTGTTGGGTAATTCGTGCTTGGCATAAGTCGCAATGCAATGGCCATCCCGCAGCACCGATGCAGCATTGTGTAATCCCTGTGGGGTCTTAAGGGGGTGGCCGACTACGACAGCCAAACCTGGGTACGCCGCCAAAGCTGTGCGCAATTGATCTAAGGCATCCGCTGCCGCCTCAATAAAAGCAGGGCGCAGCAGTAAATCTTCAGGGGGGTAGCCCGTGAGGGCGAGCTCTGGAGTGACTAGTAGCTTTGCGCCAGAGCGGTGGGCAATTTCAGCTGCATCACGAATTAACTTCGCATTGCCGCTCAAATCCCCCACTACGGGGTTGATTTGAGCAAGGGCAATGTGAAACGGGTTCAAGGCTTATGCCTTTTCCTTGTTGTAGCGTTCAATGCCTTCGAGGATTTCTGTATGGGCATCAGCAATGCCGCCCCAACCACGAACCTTCACCCATTTTCCGGGCTCAAGGTCTTTGTAGTGCTCAAAAAAGTGTTGGATCTGATTTCGACGTAGCGGATTAATGTCCTCTATTTTTTGCCAGTGGGTGTAGATGGACAAAATACGATCTTCAGGCACGGCCAACAATTTCGCATCTTGCCCGCCTTCATCTTCCATTTGTAAAACACCAATAGCACGGCAGCTTACTACTACCCCCGGTATGAGTGGAAAGGGAGTGACAACCAAAACATCGACAGGGTCACCATCGCCAGCAATGGTTTTGGGAATATAACCATAATTACATGGGTAGTGCATAGCCGTTCCCATAAAGCGATCGACAAAAATTGCCCCTGTTTCTTTATCTACTTCGTACTTGATCGGATCCGCATTCATTGGAATTTCAATAATCACATTGAAATGCTCGGGTATATTTTTGCCTGGTTTTACGTTGTCAAGACTCATACAAACTCCAAATAATTATTAGTAGATACCCTAATCTTAACAAAGAGATAAAGCGCTCTTTCTGTTACATACTATTTGTTGTGCATTTTGATCCGATGATTCTACGAGTTTAGAGACCATTGGGTAATCAAAAGTGCAAATTAACGACGTATAAACAAAGGGATTTCAGGATGGATAATGCAACGCTCGGTCTCTACTTTGCCTTGGCTTGTGGCCTAGTCGCCGTAATTTATGGGTTTGGTGTGCGCAGCTGGATCTTAAAGCAAAGCACAGGGAATGCCAAAATGGTCGAAATTGCTCAGGCAATCGAGCAGGGTGCGGCCGCCTATTTATCTCGCCAATACAAAACAATCGCGGTAGTCGGTTTAATCCTGACGGTATTAATTGGCCTCTTTTTGGATATCGCAACGGCCGTTGGTTTTGTTATTGGGTCGGTTTTGTCTGGCGCCTGCGGCTTTATTGGCATGAATGTTTCGGTCAAAGCCAACGTTCGAACTGCTCAAGCTGCCACCATTGGTATGAATGAGGCGCTGAATGTGGCGTTTAAAGGCGGCGCCATTACCGGAATGCTGGTCGTTGGCTTGGGCTTGCTTGGTGTTGGTGTCTTTTTCTGGGTTTTAGCTTCGAGCGGCGATGTCCGTGAACTTTCAGATGTGTTGCATCCACTCATTGGCTTGGCTTTTGGCTCGTCCTTGATCTCCATTTTTGCTCGCCTTGGTGGTGGTATTTTCACTAAAGGGGCTGATGTGGGTGCCGACTTGGTTGGCAAAGTAGAAGCAGGTATCCCTGAAGATGACCCCAGAAATCCTGCAGTGATCGCAGATAACGTGGGTGATAACGTAGGCGATTGCGCTGGTATGGCAGCCGACTTATTTGAGACCTATGCAGTCACATTAATTGCGACGATGGTGCTTGGCGCCATCG
>JBIILR010000123.1:0-4523 GCA_044338365.1 Polynucleobacter sp.
AATCGGCCGAGAGACTAAATCGCCACGCATGCTGGGAATGATGCAAAACGTACAGCGGTGGTTGCAGCCTTCGGATATTTTTAAATAGGCGTAATGTTTGGGTGTTAGCTTCACGCCGATGGGTGGCAGTAAATCGATAAACGGGTCATGGGGCTTGGGTAAATGCAAATGAATGGCTTGCATTACTTCAGCGGTGGCATGGGGACCGGTCACTGCAAGCACTTTGGGATGAATGCTTTTTATTAAATCAGAGCCATCCTCATTTTTACGCGCGCCAAGGCAGCCCGTCACAATCACTCTGCCGTTTTCAGAAAGGGCCTCACCAATGGCGGCGAGCGACTCTTCGACAGCAGAATCAATAAAGCCGCAGGTATTGACTATGACTAGATCGGCGCCGGAATAGTCTTTTGCGGTCTCATATCCTTCCGCACTCAATTGCGTGAGGATGAGCTCTGAATCAACCAGCGCCTTAGGGCAGCCTAAGGAAACAAAACCAACCTTGCCCGCCACAACTAATCGTTTTCTTTTTTAGGCGTGGGCGGCGTAAAAGGAAATCCCTTAAACAGACTTTGAGAGCCTTGCATTTGCTCTTGCATCTTCATAAACAGATCTTTGCTCTGCTCCATGTAGTTGCCCATCAAGCCCTGCATCATCGGATTCTGCATATTCATGGCTTGTGCCCATGCATCTGCGCCGCCGGTAACACCTTTGGATTGATCGTTTAATGTGCCATGGATATCAACAAAGGACTGCATGGTTTTTTCCAGGTAGTTGCCCATCAGGCCTTGCATGGAATTACCATAAAAACGAATAATTTGCGATAGCATCTGCGAAGAAAAGACCGGCGAGCCGCAAGCCTCTTCTTCCAAGATAATCTGCATCAAAATATTACGCGTGAGATCGTCTTCAGTTTTGGCATCCACTACCTTAAATGCCTCGCTGGCCATCACCAAGCCTTTGATGTCAACTAAGGTCACATACGTACTAGTTTGCGTGTCGTAAAGGCGGCGATTAGGATACTTCTTAATCAGCCGCTCTTCACCCGCTCGTTTTGTTCTGGTTGCCATATCCCCAATCCTCCGTACTACATAAATGCCATAACCGACAGTTTAGCTCGGGAATTATCCCGTATGGATGCCGCCGTTCAGTGAAAAATCGGCCCCAGTAGCGAATGCAGCGTCATCTGAGGCAATGTAGGCACACATGGAAGCGATTTCATCGGGGGTGCCCAGGCGTTTCACCGGGATGGCAGCAACAATCTTTTCGAGTACATCGGGCCGAATGGCCTTGACCATATCGGTTGCAATGTAACCAGGGGAGACGGTATTGATCGTGACGCCCTTTCCAGCGACTTCTTGCGCTAGGGCCATCGTAAAGCCATGCAAGCCGGCTTTCGCTGTGGAGTAGTTGGTTTGCCCAAACTGCCCTTTTTGGCCATTGACGGAAGAAATATTAATGACGCGACCCCAGTTGTTGTCAACCATGCCTTCGATTACCTGCTTGGTCACGTTAAACAAGGAATTGAGGTTCGTGTCGATCACGGCCTTCCAGTCCTCTGGCGTCATCTTACGAAAGACACTGTCCCGCGTAATGCCGGCATTGTTGACCAAAATATCAACGCGGCCTACTTCGGCTTTCACTTTTTCAAACGCTGCTACGGTCGATGTCCAATCGGATACATTGCCCTCCGAGGCAATGAAGGTATAGCCGAGGTCTTTTTGCTCGCCGAGCCAACGATCACGGCGCGGGGAATTCGGTCCGCAGCCAGCAATAACCAAATGCCCTTTTTTAGAAAGCCGCTGACAAATCGCGGTACCAATTCCACCCATACCGCCCGTTACATAAGCAATTCGTTGTGACATCGTATTACCCTCTTTTCTTTATTTATATTGCGTCTTTAAGGTGTTGCATTGATTAATACTGGTTTATTAACTTGATTCGTCCACTTTTTCTTTGACATACTTACCAGGGGCAGCTATCCCTTTTTTATACTTTGCGCTACCAAAGGTGCTGCTCGCCTTCACTTGCTTGCCACCAAATTGGGCAAGCCATTCAGCGTAGTCTGGCCACCAACTGCCGCGCACATCTTTGGCTCCGGCTAACCAATCCTCTGCTTTTTCAGGTAACTGCGAATTGACCCAGTAGTGGCGTTTGTTTTTTGCAGGTGGATTAATCACCCCGGCGATGTGTCCGGATGCACCCAGTACAAAACGGTTCTTGCCTTTGAGAATGTGAGTCGAGCGATAGCCGCTATGCCACGGAACAATATGGTCGTCGTGCGATGCATAAATATAGGCTGGGCAATCAATTAATGAAAGGTCGACTTTTTCGCCGCACACCTTGAGCTTGCCGGGCTTCACTAATTCATTTTGCAGATAGAGATGGCGCAAATACCAGCAATACATGGCGCCGGGTAGATTGGTCGAATCGCCATTCCAATACAGCAAATCAAATGGCGGCGGCGAATTCCCTTTGAGGTAATTCTCAACCACATAGTTCCACACCAAATCATTGGGACGCAAAAAAGAAAAGGTATTACCTAAATCTAGCCCAGACATCAAACCAAACTGGCCTTGCTCGCCGCCGATGGTATTTTCTCGATGCTTAACCGTGTCCTCATCCACAAAAATATCTAAGATTCCGGTGTCGCTAAAGTCAAGCAAGGTCGTGAGCAAGGTTAAGCTGGCTACTGGCTTTTGCTTGCGTGCCGCTAATACGGCCAAGGCATTACTCACTAAAGTGCCGCCGACACAAAAGCCCAGCAAATTAATTTGATCCAGACCGCCGATCTCTTTCGTTACCTCAATGGCTTTAATCACGCCATCGCCAATGTAATCATCCCACGTCACCTTGGCCATCGATTTATCGGGGTTTTTCCACGATACTAAAAAGACCGTGTGGCCTTGGCTCACCATGTAGCGCACTACCGAATTATCGGGCTGTAAATCCAAGATGTAATATTTATTGATGCAAGGTGGCACCATCAAAAATGGGCGCTCAAATACCGTTTCAGTAAGTGGCTTGTATTGAATCAGTTCAAACAAATGATTGCGAAAGACCACGGCACCTTCGGTGGTGGCTAAATTACTGCCAATCTCAAAAGCCGTTTCATCGGTTTGCGAGACTTTGCCCTTTTTTAAATCACCCAGTAAATTCAGAATGCCGTTTTGAATCGATTGCCCTTGCGAGCTGATGATGTGCTCGAGCACTTCTGGATTGGTCGCCATGAAATTCGATGGTGAAAGCGCATCGACCATTTGCAGGGTACTGAATAGAATGCGCTGCTTACTTTTTGGATCGGTCTCTACTGACTCAGCCAATTCCATTAAATGCTTGGAGTTCAGCAAATACATTCCAGCAATGGCTTTACTCCACGGCGATTGCCATGCATGGCCAGAAAAACGCCGATCTTTAATCTCAAGGGCACCTGGATTGCTAACGTAGGCGGCCAATTCTGTCATGTAATGCTGCTGGATTTCAGACAAGCGCTCGGGCGGAATTAATGCCATATGTTGCGGTGCCAAACTTGGCGACTTCCCAGACGGTATTCCAGTAAACATGCGGTTCTCTATTCTCATCGTGGCAAACTGAACAAATTTGCTGCACATACACATTCTCGTTTGAATGTGATCCAAGGGTTATAAGCACTAACCCTAGCCCCATGGCTAATCCTCTGCCGTGCGGGCCGCTTTATTGGCGCCAAATGAAGGCTGCAAACCGTCCAGACTGGCCATCGCGGCGGTGGGAAAAGAAGTGGGTTTGATCGCGAACCGTACAACATTCTCCGCCATAAATCAGGCACAGGCCTTTGCTTGCTAAGCGTTGCCGGGCTAATTGATAGAGATTAGCCCTGTACTTGCCAGGTTTGCCGTCGACTGCTACAAATGCTTCGGCTGAGCTCGGTAAGGAATGCGTTTGCTCATGGTTCATAAAAGCGCTGCGCACTTCCTCGCCAACCTCAAATGCCTCAGGGCCAATGGCCGGACCTAGCCAAGCAAGATATTGACTTGCATCGCGTTCTTGGGCTTTTGCCAGCATGGCATCTACGGTATTTTCTAGCACCCCGCCCAATAAGCCACGCCAGCCCGCATGGGCAGCGCCAATGACTCGGCCATCAGAACTCGTAATCAATACCGGCAGGCAATCCGCTGCCATGACCGTGAGGACGGTATTGCTTTTCGTGGTGACGGCCGCATCGGCCTCAATGATCGCTTCAGTGTGAGCCAAATCCGCATCCCAGACCCGGGTACCGTGGACCTGCCTCAGCCATACCGGCTCTGCCGGGAGTAAAGTACGTACACGAGCGCGATTTTCGCTAACGGCCAAGGCCTCATCGTTGACATAGCGACCTAAGTTGAGGCTATCAAAGGGTGCTTTGCTAATGCCCCCGCCTCGGGTAGTACAGAATGCCCCGATCTGAGGTAAAGCTGGCCAATTCGGAACAAGCACCCGCAAGCCATTGATGGTTTGAAATTCACTGCTTTGCTCACTCATGATGCGAGGGGCGCTTCTAGTTTTGGCTC
>JBIILR010000021.1:0-14879 GCA_044338365.1 Polynucleobacter sp.
CGAGATAGACAATATCGGCCCGCGGCACCATCAGCGACACAATTTGACGGTCATCGAGACGAAAGACGTTGCGCAGCATATTGTGTTCATTCACTTCGATCAGGCCGGCAGTGGTGCCTTCTTCGAGTACGGCATGGATCTCTTCTTCGGTTACCTCATTGTTAGTGCGGTCCTTAATGCCAAAAATCTTTAATATGAAGTTGGTTGATCCCGTCAGCAAAAGCACAAACGGCTTTGAGATAAAGGCAAGGGCAGAGATGGGTTTGGCGATATAACGCGCAATCCGCTCTGGATTATTCTGAGCGATGCGCTTTGGAACCAGTTCACCAATCACGATCGAGAGGTAGGTAATCACTGCAACCACCACGCCCAGGGACAGCCATTCAGCATACTTGGCATCCATGCCTTCCGACACCAGCAGCTGCGACATGGGTATGGCGACAGCAGATTCACCCACGACACCGCTAAGGACGCCAATCGATGTAATGCCAATCTGAATCGTTGAAAGAAATTTGGTTGGGTTCTCGCCAAGCTCGACAGCCACTTTGGCATCATCGTCACCGCGATCAATTAACTTTTGGAGTTTTGCTTTTCTGCTCGTAACCAGAGCAATTTCGGACATGGCAAATAGGCCATTGAGGAGGATTAGTCCAATTAGTATTACGACTTCCATATAGTGGTGCAAAAGCACCTGGGCTGTTGAGAAGCAACCATCATATCAAAAAAGAGGAGCAGCTTGATTACGCCGCTTTTTAGGGCTTTACGTTGGGTATTGCCAGCACAAGGCCCTAAAAATGCGGTTTACGCTGGATACGCAAACAGATCAATATGACCGATCTCACAGTGGCTTGCTTGAAGGCGCGCTTGCTCCCATTGATCGATTGCACTATTTGCCAGCATGCCGATTTCTCGGACAGCGCTGGCAGTGCCCAATGCGAGCTGTTCTATTAAAGCGTGATCGCGGTAATCCATGCGCCACGGGCTAGGCGCGCATACCGTGGTGAAGCCCCTGCCTTGCAGCAGGGATTGCAAACGCTCTGCCGCTCTTGGACCAAGTGCTGCGCCAAAGCCTTTATCAGTCGATTGATGCGCATGAAAGGCACGTAACACATCAGTATCGAGTGCATCGGGCGGCCCCCATGTTTCTTTACCGTCGTAGGTGAGCACGGTATACAGAGGTTTGGTAAGGGCGGCGCAAAACTCAGTTAACCAAGGTTCGGCAACCAAGTCAAAAAAAGCAGCTGCTGTAATTAGGTCGGCAGGTTCATTCAGGATGCTGCGGTAATCGGCAAGAAGATCAGCACATCGAAACTGAATAGCAATCGTTTTACCGTTTTTGGTAATGACGAGGGGCTCAATAGTCCCTGAAAAAATACCCGCTACACCGATTGAATTAGGGGCGTTGCTGTCTAAAGCGCCATCTGCCCATGACAGTAAAGTCGCACGCGCAGCCCGTAAGAGATCGGCATCATAGTCTACTAAGGTCCAGCATTGCATTGTTCCAAAATGGGGTGCAAGCGCTCGTAAATTTGAGCCTGTGCCAGACCCTAAATCGGTGATGTGCATTAAACCAGGAGCGACAGGCGCACGCTGGTTTAAGAAATCGACTACTTGGTTTTGCAGCATGGCATTGCGTGATCGGTGATCGACCGGTTCACGCAGGGCTAACCAGGCAGCAGAAAATCCACTCATAGTTCGTTTGTTTGCCCTATGTTACTAATTGCGCTACTGGATTGATTGACCTGCAGAGCAAGGCCATATTGTTGCTGCATGATTTCAGTAAATCGACCATTCTGTTGGTAGAGCGCCTCAAAGCTACCGGATTCAATCACCTTTCCTTTGTCCATCACCAAAATTTGGTCAGCTTGTCGGATGGTACTTAATCGATGGGCAATGACCAAGGTACTGCGGGATTGCGTTACCGCCTCGAGCGCAGCCAATACACTGGCCTCGGTTGGAGTATCGAGGGCACTGGTAGCCTCATCCAAAATCAGGATAGGCGCATCCTTGAGCAATACCCGTGCAATCGATAAGCGCTGGCGCTCACCGCCGGAAAGAGTACGTCCGCGCTCACCAATAATGGTATTAAAACCGTCAGGCTGCTGCTCTATGAAATCCAGTGCTTGAGCCCTGGCACATGCTTCGCGCAGAGCCTCATCCGATGCTTCTGGCGAGCCAATACGCAGATTATCGGCAATTGATCGATTGAACAGAAGGGGCTCCTGAAATACCACGCCAATATTGCGCCGTAGAGCCGTTAGCTGAAATTGCCGAATGTCCATGCCGTCAATCGTAATGCGGCCAGATTGCGGATCAAAGGCGCGGTATAGCAGACTCAGCGCTGTTGATTTACCAGCGCCCGATGCACCTACCAGCGCGATCGTTTGCCCAGGCTCAATTGCAAAGCTCAAATCATCCACCGCTCGGTGCGGCGCATGATAGGAAAAGCAAACCCCATGAAACTCGACTAGTCCTTTGCATCGTCCTGGATCAATTGCATCTGCCCGGTCTTGAATATCAGGGGCCATATCGAGAACTTCAAAAAATTCCTGTAAGCGCGGCGCATCGCTGCCGAGCTTATTGGCAAAGGCGACTACTTGATCCAAGCGCGCAATGATGATGCCTGCAAAAGCCACAAAGGTGACAATTTCGCCAATGGTAATTAGAGACTGCGTGTATAGCCAGACTCCAAGAACAATAATGCAGAGAATACTAATGGTCGTCGCGGAGCGCGTCAGTACCGTTACTATTGCCCACCAAGACAACACCGGAAATTGCGCACCCAACACGCGCTGGCTAATCTGTTGCAGAGACTGCATTTCAATCTGAATGCGTGCAAAGCTTTGCACTAAAGCGATATTACCAAGGGTATCAGCAGTGAGTTCAGCCAAGTCCGAATGGTGCCCCTCGATTTGCTGTTGGAGCACTTGGGTTTTACGCAGAATAAAGTGGGTTAAAAAACCAAATACCAGGCACAGCACAATCAGAACCAGTGCTAGTCGCCAATTAATATAAAGTGCAACCGGGATTAGTATGAATAGCGAAACAATCGCAGCTAAATGCTCACGAAAAAAACTCAGCCAGAGCCACCAGAGTGTATCGGTACCCTGCAGCATGATTTTCATCAACCTTCCGGAGTGGGTTTTGCTGTGCTGCGCTAATGGCAAATGTAATACGTGCTCAACGTAGCTGGTTAAGACGGCATGCCGCCTGCGGTGGGCGAGCCGATCGGAAAATAAGGCTACTCCAGTAGAGCAGGCAATCGTAAAGAGGCCAAAGCCAATCCAGAGAAGCAATAAGGGCCACACAGCGCCCCACGCGACTGGCGCATCAGCGCTTGGTGCGCGCGTTAAGGCATCAATTACGCGGCCAAATAAAATGGGCTCCGCAAAGAGAGCGCAGGCCAAGGCCAGGTTGGCAAAAGCCAATATCCACCCCAAGCGCCGATCTGTGCCGAGTAAATTGAGTGCACGGGTGTATAGGTGAAAAATGCCCATCGGTTAATTATCTATTGTCTCTACTTCGTGCATTGATTTCAAGGGCGCTGAGTTGCAAGGGCAGTAGCACGGCTGGCGGCGTAATTTCCTCAGGTAGCGCTAACAATCGGCGGCCTATCATCCAACGCCCGAGCCAAGCTTGTGAAGTGAGAACAACCAGTGGAATGGAAAAGAGGAGGCCGCCAAAAAAGAGCATGCCATACCAAAGGGTTGCTGGGTGGGTAAAGTACAGCAGGCTGGCAAGCCCAAGTCCAATGAGGGTGTGCGGCCAAAATTGCTGGAATGCGTGGGCAATGGAGACGGAGTGATCGTCGCGCGTTTGCCCGGTCCACCCACCTTTTTTCCCAAATACCAGACCGATAATGAAGATGGTGTGATTCAACCAAGTAATAGGCGTCATTAAAAGGGAAAAAAGCAGTTCCAGCATCAGGCTGAAACAAAAACGCCAGCGACCACCAAAACGTCGACTCTCTGAGCTGCGCAACACCACATCTAGTGCACCAGCAATTTTGGGCAAATACCACATGATTAACGTAACCACCAATAAGGCAGAGAAATGATCCGGATTTACTAAGGCCGATGGCATTACGCTGAATCCAATTGTAAGCGTACAAATAAAAATGAGCGCAATCCAAGCGGGCGATCCAAAAAACATCGCAATGGCTAAGATCAGTTGAATGCGACTCACGGGCTGAAGATTTTTTAAGGTAAGTAAATACAGGTATTGCAAATTGCCTTCACACCAGCGCAAGTCACGCCGGATGTATTCCGTGAGGGTGGGTGGATTTTCTTCCCAGCTGGCATCTTCGCTTGGGTAGATGCGGACTTCATAGCCTGCACGGCGCATCAAGATGGCCTCAATCAAGTCATGACTCAAAATCGGCTTGGGAAGACCAGACTGACTACGTAAAGTAGGTAACTCACAATGCGCAATAAACGGGGCCAATCGAATTAAGGCGTTATGCCCCCAGTAAGGCCCGCAGTCAGCCTGCCACCACGCCGAGCCCATGGTGTAGGAGCGCATACCCAGGCGCATGCCGTATTGGAATAGGCGCGTAAATGCGCTACTGGATGGTAGACCAATGACGAGCCCTTGCAAAATGCCTAAGCGCGGATTGGCTTGCATCATCCGTACCAAGCGCACGATTGCTGTACTGGCCATGAAGCTATCGGCATCGAGCACTAATGCAAAGTCATGGTCTTTGCCCCAGCGCCCGCAAAAATCAGCAATGTTACCGGCCTTGTAGCCCGCATTATCCGTACGGCAACGGTAGGTAATTGGAATGGTCTTCGACCATTCTGCGCTCATGGCATCAAAGCAGTCACGCTCCTCTCTGGCGATACCTTCATCATTGGTATCGCTCAGGACGTATACATGAAAAAACCCAGCCAGTTGATCTGCTGCCAAGCCGCGCAACATCACGTGTAGATTGCGAATCAAGCGCGCGGGTGACTCATTTCGAATGCAGAGCAAAATGGCAGTGGAGTGCGCGAGTGGCGCAGAGTCATTTACTTGCATGCTGGCTGGAAGCACTACTGTAGTTGGATCTTTGTAGCATTGGCAAAGTAAGAGGCCAATAATGGCATTCCAAAAACCAACCACCATCCACGGCAAGGTGAGGGCAAAGAGTGCAAGTAAAAGAATGCGAAGTAACAAGGGGATATCGCTTGCCAAGGCCTGATGCACGAGGTAGAGCATGAGCGCCGCAGTGGTCAACGACAGCGCGGCAAAAATCAGGCGCCGCAGGCGAATGACCGGATCAACGGTTATATTGAGGGGGGGATTCAAATGACGTGCTCGGGCTCACTTATACTGTGCAAAATGCATATGCAGTATAGGGTAGCGCATACTTTTTTACTTACCGACTAGGATTTATTTGTGCCACACACCGCAGCTCATTCTTCCAGTGCCAGCCTAAGTCAGTCGCTTTGGTATGTGGCGCCAGAACGCGCTGAAATTCGCTCTGAATCCCTTGATCCCTTGCCCAGCCAAGGCATTCGTGTACGCGCACTATTTGGGGCTTTGAGTCGGGGTACCGAATCACTCATCTACCGTGGACTGGTGCCCGAGTCAGAGTACAGCCGTATGGCTGCACCATGGATGGGGGGTGCCTTTCCGTTTCCAGTGCAATACGGCTATTCCCATGTGGGGCAAGTAGAGGCGGGGCCGGCTGATTGGATTGGCCTGCGGGTATTTGCATTAAGGCCCCATCAAACTTGCTATCAGGCCGATGTTGATGAGGTCGTCGTGCTGCCTGATAGCCTGAGTAGCGAACGTGCTGTTTTGGCCGCGAACATGGAAACTGCCCTCAATGCAGTATGGGATGCGGCTCCCGGACCCGGCGACCGCATTGCGGTTGTCGGCGGCGGTGTTGTTGGGTGTTTGGTCGCGTATTTATGTGGGCATTTGCCTGGCGCCGAGGTGACCTTGGTGGATATCAACCCTGCGCGCGCTGCCATTGCCAATCAATTGGGTGTTGCATTTTCTTTACCGGAGTCGGCACCATCCAATTGCGATACGGTATTTCACTGCAGTGCCAGTGCAGCTGGTTTGGCCACTGCAATGGCTGCTGCCGGCGATGAAGCAACCGTATTGGAATTAAGCTGGTATGGCACTACTCCGATTCAGGTGCCATTGGGCGCTGCATTTCATAGTCGTCAGATACGCCTGCAATCGAGCCAGGTGGGGCATATTGCCACCTCACATCGGCCGCGCTGGACACACCACCGCCGTTTGCATACCGCCGTGCAATTATTGAGCGATGCGCGATTGGACTGTTTGCTCAGCCCCGCCATTGATTTTGCGCAATTACCCGATCGCTTACCGGACTTACTTGGCCCGCGCAGTGATGCTCTGTGTTGTTTAATTCGTTACCCTTAAGGAGTTACCGTGTTTACAGTTGAAGTTCGCGATCACATCATGATTGCCCACTCGTTTCGGGGTGCGGTATTTGGACCTGCACAAGCCTTGCATGGCGCCACCTTTGTGGTCGATGCAGCCTTCATTTCTAAAGAGCTGGATGCCAATGGCATCGTGATTGACATTGGCCGTGCGCTCGACGTCCTAAAGGCAACACTACAGCCCCTTAACTATTGTAATTTAGATGATCGCCCCGAGTTTAAGGGCGTTAACACCACAACCGAGTTCTTAACCAAGTACATCTTTGATCAGTTAGCAGCGGCAGCGCGCGCCGATCAGTTGGGCCGGTCAGGAAGTGAGCTGCACGCCATTCGCGTCACGATTTCAGAATCGCATATTGCCCGCGCTTGGTATGAAGCTTCAATTCATTGAGCGTGCGCCTGAGCGGTATGCAGCAATTGATTTTTGTTTACCCTGGTGATTTAAATTCCCCTACCGGCGGATACGCTTACGATCGGCGGATCATTGCAGGACTGAAAAGCTTGGGTTGGGAGATTCAGTTAATTGGCCTAGGGGAAGGCTATCCATTCCCCAATCCCGCACAAGCAGAAGAGGCAAAAGCGCAATTGCAGGGACTCACTCCGGGGGTGCCGATGGTGATCGATGGCTTGGCACTAGGGGCGCTGCCAAGCCTTGCTGCTGTGATTGCAGAGCGCCATCCCCTGATTGCTTTAGTACATCACCCCCTGGCATTTGAGCTTGGATTAAGCGACTCGCAAATAGCGCTGCTCAAGCAGAGTGAGACTGCGGCACTTCGCCATGCTAGTGGGGTCATTGCCAACAGCCCGGCAACGGCACGCGATTTACATCGGCATTATGGCGTGCCAATCGATCGGATTGATGTGGTCTTGCCTGGTACCGATCGTAGCGTGCATCAGCGTGATCCGTCGCAGATCAGTAATGGCAAGCGCGATGCAGTTCGCCTCTTATCGGTTGGTTCGATTATTCCGCGCAAGGGTTTTCATGACTTGCTTGCAGCACTCGCACCTTTAGCCGATTTGCCTTGGACCCTCTCGATTGCGGGTGACACCACCCGCAATGCTGGGGCATACGAGCAATTGATCAGTGACATTACGCGTTTTGGTTTTGCGGGGCGAGTGCAGGTGCTTGGTGCCGTAAGCGATTCAGAGTTAGACATTCTCTATACCCAAGCCGATGCGTTTGTGTTGGCTTCGCTGTTTGAGGGCTATGGCATGGTGTATGCCGAAGCCATGGCCTATGGATTGCCGATTGTTGCGACAACCGGCGGGGCTATTCCTGATACCGTCCCTCCGGACGCTGGCGTACTGGTTATGCCTGGCGATGTTCCCGCACTGACCCTCGCCTTAAAAAAAGTCATCGAGGATGCGCCGTATCGCGAACGCTTGTCTAGCGGCGCGTTGCGAGCAGCAGCCCAGCAACCGACTTGGGATCAGGCGGCACAGCAATTTGCTGCTGCCTTGGGGCGCTTCACACCGACGTAATTGCGCTACGCTGTTGATGCAATTCACAATCAAACACAATCTCATTGCCTAGCAGGTGGGTTTTTACTGGTAAACGCATCGCCTGATCCATGTGCTCAATTGGGGGCAAGTTAAAACTAGGTCGCCCAGAACCCATCACAATCGGGGCCACAATCAGATGAAGCCGATCCAAGCATCGGGTGCTCATGAAACGCGAAACGGTTTCTGCGCCGCCCTCGACTAAAACTCGCCTCAGCCCCGCTGCAGAGAGAGTTTGGAGTATCTGCAATGGATCAATCCGCCCATCGATTGCGGGTAGTCGAATAATCTCAACGTGAGGCAGGGGATGGACATTCACCCCGTCTCCAACCACCCAGATTTTCCGAATGCCGTCATCTTGCCAGACTAGGGATTGATGGGGTAGCCGACCACGGGGATCAATTACTACGCGTGCAGGACTTTTTCCATGGACGAGACGAACAGTGAGTTGCGGATTGTCGGCTAGCGCGGTTCCAACCCCAATCACAATGGCATCAACCAGTGCGCGCAATTGGTGGAGATGGGTTAGGCCGTCTGGGCCATTAACGTATTTCGATTGGCCTGTAATCGTTGCAATCCGGCCATCCATGGTTTGGCCAATCTGGCCCACCACTACCATGCCGTCTGCCCTCGGGCTGCGCAAAGGCTCAAAAATCACCTGAAGTGGTGAAGGTAGGAGTGCTTTACCAGCAAAAAAATCACCCAAAAACTGCTCCCAGAGCGGGTTCGATGACGTTGCTGCTGGTAGCGGGGATGAGGTCACGGCGGGAAGGTCTTATTCACGGTTATAAGAAAACAACTCCTCTCTGCCGAATTTACCATAGGGTGGGATAATTTAAATGTAATGTTCAGCCAATACTATGGCCAGACAATAAAACGAACTTTTTGAATACTTCTAAGCACAAATTTTAAATACAAAATGGCGATGCACGACCCTCTGATTGAAGTTGACCGCGCTATTTCTGAGTTGCGGCGCGGCGCATTAGTACGCGTGTACGATGAACAGAACAGCCGACTGATGTTGGCGGTCGATGCCTTAACTGCCGATTATTTAGCGCTTTTAACGCAACTGGGAAGTACTACTCCTGAGCTAGTGATGACTGGCACGCGTGTCAATGTTTTAGGAATTGATAAATCAGATCGTCCAGTCAGCGTCTTGTCACATCCGCAGGGCATGTCGCTCGATTTGATAGAGTATTTAGCTAATCCCCTGTCGTCTTCGATGATGGCGCCAAGCATGGCAAGCCTAAGGGTTCATGATGCAGATGCCCTAGAGCAGGCATGCGTCACCTTATCCAAGTTGTCGCGGCTTTTGCCGGCGGCGCTGATCGTTACAGGCGCAGGTAATGATGACATTCCTGCAGTGCGCGCCAGCTCGATTCAATCGTATATGACGATTGCGGCGCATTCATTGACGATGGTGAGTGAAGCGCGCGTTCCCTTGGAGAATGCAGAAAATGCGCGGGTGGTTGCTTTTCGTCCCCGCGACGGTGGCATTGAGCACTTAGCCATTATTGTTGGCGATTTAAATCCTACAGAGCCAGTACTGGTGCGCCTTCACTCCGAATGCTTTACAGGCGATTTAGTGGGCTCCTTGCGCTGCGACTGCGGCAATCAGCTGCGCGGTGCCATTGGTGAGATGGCTGTAGCGGGCAGTGGAATTTTGTTGTACCTAGCGCAAGAGGGGCGCGGTATTGGGTTAGTCAACAAACTGCGTGCATACCAATTGCAAGATGCTGGCTTTGATACCGTAGATGCCAATTTGCAACTCGGTTTTGACGCCGATGAACGCAACTATTTACCGGCAGCACAGATGCTGCGGATGTTAGGGGTCAAGCGGGTAAAGTTAATGACCAACAATCCAGCCAAGGTTACCGCCCTCAGCAATTGCGATATTGAAGTGGTGGAGAGGGTGCCCCACATTTACCCTTCCAATGAACACAACGATGCCTACTTAAAAGTGAAAGCCAAAAAAAGTGGCCATCTATTTTAGGTAGTGGCTGGCCTTCGTATTATTCAGACTTAAACCAAATACGATCAAAGACCCCATCCTTTTTGAACAGCAGATGTTGCAGTCCTGCTGCGATGTGAACTGCAGCAAGCGCAATCAGTGCCAGCACTAAATAGCCGTGGATCTCAAACAATTGCTTGGCTAGGGCTTGGTCCTTCGGTATGCCGGGTAATGCAGGTAGGTGGTATCCACCCACGGTAATGAGTGCTGGAAATGCAGTGACCCCAGCCCAACCAAAGAGAGGAATTAACACCAGAAGCAAATACAAGGCCCCCTGAACCGACTGAGCTATTTGGATTTGTCCCCGAGAAATACTGCTGGGGTATGGCGGTCTAGTCGAGCGCAGTTTAGTGATAATCCGAAGCCCGGTAACTAGCAAGACGATAAAGCCAATTAGCTTGTGCCAGGAATACAGGGTATTGGTTAGTTCATCCCACAGATTGGCTGCCGAACGGTCAGTCATCCAAAACCCCAGCACAAGTGAGGCCACGAGGAGTGCTGCCGTAAGCCAATGAATTAGTCGTGTCATTACTGAATATGTTTGCGGCATCATTTACCCCCTTTAGGCATCAAATACAACAAGTTAGCTAGGCTATTTCGCAGATTATGCCTCGCTTCATGCAAAGCCGGTAGAGCAAGATTACTGTGCTGTAATTGGGGATATTGGGCTCTAACCGATGGAATCGACTTTTTTATGTTCTTACTCAACGCGCTAGTGAAATTAAAACGTTGCATAAGCCAATGCATCGATGACATCGATAGTTTTATACGCGCACATCTGCGTTGAATGGAAACGGCGTTAAATCAGAATGATAAGTACTTGCAATTGGTTTATTTGTTTCATTCCATTTTTTTATAGGCTAACACGAGTTCAATAGCATGAGCAGTGCCACCGATTTCACCGCACATCCCCTCTTTAAGTGGCTGACGACATCCGTCATGTTGTTGCTGTACGTTGCCATTGAATTTGGCTTTAATTACCAATTACTGAGCCTAACCATCGATCCCGCTTCCGAGGAAGTTCTGTTGGGATTGGAATTTTGGGGCCGTGTTCTTTCTGGAATTGGATTTGGGCTTTTACTCTATCGCCTCAGCAATCAACTGAATGTACACAATCTCAGCCGACTACTAATTTGTTTGGTATTGGGGGTCGTCATTATGTGGAATGTGCAGAAAATGATTACCGATCACCTTGTTCAAGAGGCTTCCCTTGCTGATAAAAAGGTTGCGCTATTACTGGCAAGCCTAAGCGATGAAGCGGCAACAGGGGCATTAAGTACCTTAAACGGTAACGCATTGCTGCCCACCACATCCAATACAGAAGATCGCAAGATAACTGCTTCATTATTCCCGGCCTTGGCCTTATATGCCCCAAATCGAGTCGCGCAATTGGCCGCATGGAATCAGGTAAGTCAGACCCAGATTGAGGCTGCTCTCGCACAGAATTACCCAGAGGAGCAGCTTGCGAATGCGTATCGTAATTTGATTATTCCGCCCTTAACGCTTGGAATTTCATTATTCTTTGCCATGCTAAATCTTGCCCAATTGCTGAGCTACCTTGCATTCGGTCTTGCCACACAAAACTCGAAAGCAGTGATCTGGATGCGTTCGAGCGCCTTGGTTCTATTTAGTTTTTTTATTGTTCAGCTTTACCGCGGCTAGCCCACTGGTCAACTCAAAAGCATATCAAACGGAGTTGAGGGGACCCCTTTTTAAAGAAGATCTCGTATTGGGCGTCCTTACGGAGTGGTCTGCTTATGCTGCGCCAAACTGGTATTTTTTATCACGCTGCTGCAATAAGCATGTTTTGCGGGGAATTTAGCTCAAGCGGCTGTATTAATTTAAATGACTAATGTCTAATTTTGTTAGACTGCATTATGACCAGAATAAAACAACTCATTATCTTGACCGCTGCCTTTCTATTGGGCTGCGCATCGGTAGCTAATTACCAGGCGAATCTACAAACTTGGGTTGGGCAGTCTGAGCAAAGTCTTGAGGCTGGTTGGGGTATCCCATCGTCGGTAGTTATCAGCGGACAAACCCGTTATTTAACCTATGCGCGCAATGATGGAACGTATGTGCAGGGCGGTTATTGGGGTAGAACAGTAACCCCCTTGTATTGCTCCACCGTATTCCTGATACAAAATAATGTGGTGGTTCAGGCCCAATTTCAGGGAAATGAATGCACTTCTTATTAGTGCGTTGAATACTGCATTCATCTGGATCAATTAACCAATACTAATAAATATGCTGAGCGAAGAAATCCAAAAAAAGATTGAGGCTGAAGAGCGTTTTCGACATGAATTAAAGCTTAAGCTGGAGGCTGAACTTGCCAGTGCTAAATCGGCATTTACGAGCCTGGAAAATACGGCTGTGCGGGGCGAAAAGAAGGTAAGTTCAAAAATCATGGAATTTTTAAACACCTCCGTTGGCGGCTTATTTTTATCATCGGTTGTTATTACTGGCGGAGCTGCGATGCTTCAGAAAATTCAACATAACTACGAAACCGAGCAAAAGAGTAAGGCACAATTAATTGCATACCAATTTGAAATAGGTACGCGCATTCAAAATATGCGGTATTTTCTAACTCAAGCTAAAACAGTTGGTGATGCAAAGCTTGCTTTAGCTAGCGTATTTCAGAGTAAATTTCCTTTGAATCCCGAGCTGGAGAAGCAGAGTCTCTCGGCCCTCTTTTTTAATTTGCACCAACTCATTAAGGGTAGCGAAAAAGAAAAAACGAAGCGCGCAATGGAAGTGGTATTGAAACTTGAGCAGGCAGAGTACGCATTGCAATCAAAGCAAAATAATCAGTTACTAGATGCAAATGATAAAGAAAAGCTGATGAAATTAGTCGCAGCAATTGAAAGTATGCACATTAGCGAGCCAGTTAAATAGCCTTTCTCCTTCTGTTCGGCTTGTTCACATAAGGGTAAACCCTCTTCAACCTGATGCCTACCAATCGTTTCTTGCATTACTATTTACGCGCAAGCACCTCTCTTTATAAGCACCTTTTTTTTGTAATTTTTGTTTACAAGCGCAGCTTGTAGTTTGACAACCTGGAAACACTTATGCATTCATTTAGTAAGATTGCTTCAGCCATTATTGCAAGCTGTGTTGTTAGTATTGCGAGCGCACAATCTACCAGCAATAGACCAGAAGCAGGAAAACGACCGCAATTACCAGTCGGTATGGCGGCCATTGAGCCTGCAGCGCTGGACCTGGTAAAGGCAATGACCAGTAAGCTTGGGGCAGCAAAATCAATTCAGTTTAATGCGCTGGTGCAATCGGAATTTCCATCCATCGATGGCTTGCCTGTTATTTATTCCACTGCTGCCAGAGTTGCTATTCAGAGGCCAAACCAATTTGATGTCTCAGTTTGGGGTGATGGCCCATCCAGCGAGATTCTGTTTAATGGCAAACAACTTTTTGCTTACAGCCCCCAAAAGAATCTGGTAGCCGTTAGTAACGCACCGAATACGATTGATGCGGCTGCAAAATTTGCATACGAAAAGGCCGGCTTGTTTTTTCCTGGCGATGATTTAATTCTTTCCGATCCATATACCCATTTAACTCAAGGCCTTACAGATGCATTTATTGTCGGCAAGACAAAGTTGGTAGGCGGAGTTGAAACAAATGTGATTGTGCTTGCAGGGCGTGAGCTGCAGGGGCAAATCTGGATTGGCGTAAAAGATAATTTACCCTATATGGCATCTTGGATTTACACAGGTGATAAGCGATTGCCGAGAACAACATTGCAATATTCAAATTGGAAGATAAATGCCACTGTTCCAGCAAGCCGTTTCGATGCTAGCCGTTTTTCAAAGGCCATTGTTGTTGATTTTGCGCAGCCAAATGCGCCACTGAACTAATAATAGGGAGATAAGATGAAATTAATCACCTATGCATTTCTAGGTTTGATTGGTCTGGTGACATTAGCCACCACTACCGACGCACAAGCATATTGGCATGGTTATCGCGTCGGTGTGTATGGCCCCGGATGGGGTGGGGGTTGCTGGCGCTGTGGACCTGGATGGGTTGGGCCTGGGCCCGGTGTTGAGGTTGTTGAGGGAGCTACAGCACCGCCAGTAATCGTTGAACAAGCGCCGGCACCAGTTTATGTGCAGCAGCCCAGTCCTGTTGTTCAAACTCCAGCACCGGTTTATGTTCAACAGCCTGGACAGCCGGTTGTGGTTGCTCCTGCACCAGGCGTACCTGTGGTGGGGTATTCCATTCCACCGATTGGCGCCACTTTCCCAAATTTACTGCCAGGTTGTTTTCTATCGCCTAGAAATGGCATCAATTTTTATCAATGCCAAGGTTTTCGGCTTAGGCCCTTGTATGGCGGGAATAATTTCTACTACCGGGTAGTGCCAGGATAGTAAATAAGCCCTTGTGAATTCGATCGCCGCTATTGATCTTTATCCATACGGTGATCATTTTACTTATGCTTTGAGGTGACCGAGTCTTTGCTGGCTCGTGCCCATAACCCATACTCAGATATCACTCGCCGTTCGTATTGAGGTAGATAATAGTAGCCATCCTATTTCAGAACTGCTTCCATGGAAATTAAAGTCAACTTTCTCGATAAGCTTCGGCTTGAAGCCAAGTTTGACGACTTCACTGTCATTGCCGATCAGTCGATCCGATACAAGGGCGATGGTTCTGCGCCTGGACCATTTGACTACTTTCTAGCCTCATCGGCCTTGTGCGCGGCCTACTTTGTGAAGCTGTATTGCGACGCTCGCGGCATATCAACTGAAAACATCCGTCTCTCCCAAAATAATATCGTTGATCCTGAAAATCGATATCGGCAAATTCTTAAGATTCAAATTGAATTGCCCGCAGACATGTCTGCCAAAGACCGGCAAGGCATTTTGCGATCGATTGATCGGTGTACCGTTAAAAAAGTAGTGCAAGCCGGCCCTGAGTTTGTGATTGAGGAAGTCGAAAGCCTGGACGCTGATGCGCAG
>JBIILR010000186.1:0-4511 GCA_044338365.1 Polynucleobacter sp.
ACCGCCGAGAGGCTGCTGCGTTACCAAGGAGTATGGTCCGGTTGAACGGGCATGCATCTTGTCATCCACTAAGTGGTGGAGCTTCAAGACGTGCATGACACCAACCGTAACTGGGCGCTCAAACTGATCGCCAGTACGGCCGTCGCACAGAATCATCTGTTGACGCGATGGGGTCATTTTGAGGGACTCTGCAACGTCAGCAGGATAGGCCAACTCCAACATGCGGCCGATTTCTGTTTCGGTTGCGCCATCAAATACAGGCGTAGCAAATGGCAAGCCTTGGCGTAAATTCTCAGCCAATACGGTAATTTGCTCATCCGTAAAGTTGTCAATGTCTTCGATTCGGCCAGTCTCGTTGTAAAGCTGCTTGAGGAACTTACGTAGCTCAGCTTGCTTTACGTGCTCTTTGACCATCGCATCGATGCGCTTACCAATACCCTGGGCAGCCCAACCTAAGTGGGTTTCCAGAATCTGGCCTACGTTCATGCGGGATGGTACGCCGAGTGGATTCAGGACGATATCAACTGCACGTCCATCGGCCATAAATGGCATATCTTCAGCTGGTGCAATCTTAGAGACCACGCCTTTATTGCCGTGGCGGCCCGCCATCTTGTCGCCAGGCTGCAGACGACGTTTGACGGCCAAGTAGACCTTAACCATTTTGGTTACGCCAGGCTGCAAATCGTCACCCTGCGTCAGCTTGGTACGCTTTTCTTCAAAAGCCTCATCAAACTGTTTGCGCTTGGCTTCGATCGACGACTTAATCGCTTCTACTTGAGAAGCAACATCGTCGTCCGCTGGACGAATGTCAAACCAATGGTATTTATCTAAGTCGCCAAGGTAAGCCTTGTCGATCTTAGTGCCTTTAGCTAATTTCTTAGGGCCGCCATTGGCTACTTTGCCAATCAGCAACTTTTCTAAACGCATGAAGGCATCGCCCTCAACAATACGCAGCTGGTCATTCAAGTCCAGGCGATAGCGCTGCAATTCTTCCTGAATAATCGACTGGGCACGTACATCGCGCTCAATGCCTTCACGGGTGAAGACTTGAACATCGATCACGGTGCCAATCATTCCAGAAGGTACGCGCAGTGACGTGTCTTTAACATCCGATGCTTTTTCACCGAAGATCGCGCGCAGCAGCTTCTCTTCAGGCGTCAAGGTGGTTTCGCCTTTTGGCGTTACTTTGCCAACTAAAACGTCACCAGCCTCTACTTCAGCACCGATATAAACAATGCCGCTTTCATCCAAGCGGGAGAGTTGTGACTCTGCCAAATTGGAAATATCGCGTGTAATTTCTTCTGAACCGAGCTTGGTATCGCGTGCAACCACCGACAACTCTTCAATATGAATCGAAGTGTAACGATCTTCTGCAACGACTTTCTCAGAGATCAAGATGGAGTCTTCGAAGTTGTAACCGTTCCATGGCATAAATGCCACAGTCATGTTTTGACCCAAAGCCAATTCACCTAAATCAGTCGATGCGCCGTCAGCAACGACGTCGCCACGCTCAACACGGTCGCCAACTTGGACGATTGGGCGCTGATTGATATTGGTGTTTTGGTTTGAGCGGGTGTACTTAATGAGGTTGTAGATGTCTACGCCCACTTCACCAGCCGCTGTTTCGTCATCGTTTACACGAATCACGATACGGTTTGCATCGACGTAATCCACGATACCGCCGCGGCTTGCCAATACAACCGTGCCGGAATCCACCGCCACAATACGCTCAAGGCCCGTACCAACCAATGGCTTATCTGGGCGCAAGCATGGAACCGCTTGACGCTGCATGTTCGCACCCATCAAGGCGCGGTTTGCATCATCGTGCTCCAAGAATGGCACAAGTGAAGCCGCTGCAGAAACGATCTGACTAGGCGCAACGTCAATGAAATCGATGCGCTCTGGGCTCACCATCATGGTCTCGCCCGCTTGACGCGCCGATACCAACTCATCGGCTAACTTGCCGTTTTTGTCGATCGTTGCGTTGGCCTGGGCAATCACATACTTTGCTTCTTCAATCGCCGAGAGGTAAACCACTTCATCGCTTACCTTGCTATTGGCCACCTTGCGGTATGGTGTTTCCAAGAAGCCATGCTCATTCAACCGCGCAAATAAGGCGAGTGAGTTGATCAGGCCAATGTTTGGTCCTTCTGGTGTTTCGATTGGGCAAACACGACCGTAGTGGGTTGGATGCACGTCGCGCACTTCAAAGCCTGCGCGCTCGCGTGTCAAACCACCTGGCCCCAGTGCAGAAATACGACGCTTATGCGTGATTTCGGACAATGGGTTGGTTTGGTCCATAAACTGCGATAGCTGTGAAGAACCGAAGAACTCACGTATCGCTGAAGAGATTGGCTTGCTATTAATCAAATCGTGCGGCATGAGGTTTTCGGTTTCGGCTTGGCCGAGACGCTCTTTAACCGCACGCTCAACACGCGACAAACCAGCACGGAATTGGTTTTCAGCCAATTCGCCAACGCAACGTACACGACGATTACCTAAGTGATCGATGTCATCTACTTCGCCTTTGCCGTTACGCAAGTCAACCAGCAACTTAATGGTATCGAGAATATCTTCGTTCGACAAAACCATCGGGCCTTCCATCTCGGAGCGGCCAAGGCGGCTGTTGACCTTCATACGGCCGACGCGTGATAAATCGTAGCTGTCTTCGCTGTAGAACAAGCGCTGGAACAAAGCCTCAACTGCATCTTCGGTTGGTGGCTCGCCCGGACGCATCATGCGGTAAATTGCAATCCGCGCAGCGGTTTGGTCTGCTGTCTCATCGGTACGCAATGTCTGCGAAATGTAGGCGCCCGAATCGAGGTCGTTGGTGTAAATAGTTTCTAACTGCTTAATGCCAGCATCACGCAAAGAAGCCAAGAGCTCTTCGGTGATTTCATCATTGGCATAGGCCAGCAACTCGCCCGAATCCGGATCAATAATATTTTTTGCAACTACACGGCCAACCAAGTAGTCATCGGGAACGATGATGGCTTTGGTTTTTGCGGCTTCGAGTTCGCGGATGTGCTTTGCGTTAATGCGCTTGTCTTTTTGAACGACGACAACGCCATTCTTATCGAGCACATCAAAGTTAGCTAACTGACCACGCAAACGCTCTGGAACGAATTCCATCGATGCGCCATTTTGGCTCAGCGTAAAGTGATCAAAATTAAAGAAGTTAGCCAGAATCTGCTCATTGGTTAAGCCAATGGCTTTGAGCAAAATCGTGACGGGCATCTTACGACGACGGTCAACGCGGAAATACAAAATGTCTTTTGGATCAAACTCAAAATCGAGCCATGAACCACGGTAAGGAATGATGCGTGCTGAGAACAGCAGCTTACCCGAGCTGTGGGTCTTGCCCTTATCGTGCTCAAAGAACACGCCGGGGGAACGATGCAACTGAGACACGATGACGCGCTCGGTGCCATTGATCACAAAAGACCCATTTTCTGTCATGAGTGGAATTTCACCCATGTAGACTTCGCTCTCTTTGACTTCTTTTACCTTGGTAGGCGCTTCGCGATCATAAATAATCAAGCGAACTTTGGCGCGCAATGCCGAGTGGTAGGTATAGCCACGTTGCTGGCACTCTTTGACATCAAAAGGAGGTTGCGACAATTGAAACGACACGTATTCCATACGGGCGTAGCCATTGTTCGACACAATTGGAAATGCTGATGTAAAGGCAGCCTGTAAGCCCTCATTAATGCGGGTTGCGGGCGCTTTATCAGCCTGTAAAAATTTAGCGTAAGACTCCAGCTGCGTTGCGATCAGGTAAGGAACCTGGTGATTATTTACGCGCTTAGCAAAGCTTTTACGGACTCGCTTGCGTTCGGTGAAGCTATAGTTCATTTCATCTCCGAATTCAGCGACTGAGCAAAGATTTGGCGGTTGGCCTCTACCAACCACTGGCGGACAACACTAAATCGCATGGATTCAGTGTCCGACCAAACTTGTCTTCTGCAGTCGTATCAGAAGGCAAGCCCGATATCAATCAACGTACTGAAATGAAATCGGGTTTGACCTCTAAAAATCAAACCAAAATAAGCCGGGGCCCTTTAACGCAGGGCGCCAGCCTATCTTTAAATTACTTAATTTCGGACTTAGCGCCAGCTTCGTCCAACTTCTTCTTGGCTTCTTCGGCAGTCTTTTTGTCAACGCCTTCTTTAACTGGCTTTGGTGCACCATCAACCAAGTCTTTGGCTTCTTTGAGGCCAAGACCGGTGATTTCGCGAACCGCCTTAATTACGGAGACCTTGTTTGCGCCAGCCTCGAGGAGGTTAACGGTAAATTCGGTTTGCTCTTCAGCAGCTGCGCCACCGCCACCGCCACCAGCCGGGCCTGCAACTGCCATTGCTGCAGCAGAAACGCCGAACTTCTCTTCAAATGCCTTAACGAGGTCGTTCAGGTCCATTACAGACATGCTACCTACTGCTTCAATAATTTCTTCTTTGGTAATCGCCATTTTTAGCTCCTAATACTTAAATAGTTAGTCCAGCGCTTATTCA
>JBIILR010000124.1:0-4476 GCA_044338365.1 Polynucleobacter sp.
TTTTTGCGGCCCAGTATCAAAAGAAAACCACTTATCTTTGGCAGAGAAGTTATTGGGTAAATCAACCCAAGCGGCAAGTGACTTTGCCGCTCGACTGAAAACCCATTTGGTTGCTAGCTTTATTGAAAAAGACGGTGATGCGTATTTTCATACTGCTGTGCTCTTAGGCCCTGATGGAAAGTTAATTGGGCATTACCGCCAAACTCATCTTGATCCAATGCATGCATTTTTGACGGCAGGTTTTGATTTGCCCGTGTTTCAAACGGACATTGGCAAGATTGGCTTATTACTAAGTGATGACTTCCGCTTTCCGGAGGCATCCGGGGTTTTAGCGTTGCGCCGAGCCGATCTAATTGCTGGCCCAGTGAATTGGTCTGGCCAGTACGGCGGAAAACTGCAAGATGCCGAAGGTTTATTTGATCATCCATGTGCGGCCAACACCATGATTTTTTGGTATGCAGCTGCAAAAACAGCCCAAGCATATACCGTGGTTGCGAATGCAGTAGGGAATGGCTGCATAGGCTCAAGCGGGGTTTTCACTATTAACCCGATTGACTCACTCGAGATTCCGCAGGTTGGCTCAACCGATCAGGAGGAAGTGGTTTCCTTGGCATTTACAACCCTCGGCAATGCCTATTGGATGAATCAAGATAAGCTGGTTGGCGGTCGTAGGGCAGATCTTGCGGCTCCGCTAGTTTTTCCATTGCAGTCCACTGCCATAGAAAAATGGAGGGCCGCCTCTGGATTTGATGTCAATGCGTGGGCAGCGTATCGGCAATAACGATGGAAGTGAACGCCCTTCAGGATGTATTTAATTTTCAGGCATTTGTTATGGGATGTCTTGTTTTGGTCGCCTGTGTTTTGATTCAGGCCATCTTTGTTCTGGTGGTTGTTTCAAAATGCAAACGCGCCATTACCTCCCTCATTGGCGAGCATCGAAACATCTCAGCGCATTTTGTTTTTATCGTGGGCATAGTGCTTTTGTTAACTTCACATTTATGCCAAATTTATGTGTGGGGCCTTGCGCTCAATGCTTATGATGTAATTCCAAGTTTGCATCAAGCGATGGTGTATGCAGGTAGTACCTATACAACAGTGGGCTTTGTTTCTGACCCTCTGCCAACGCAGTGGCAATTGTTGTCGGTCATTATGGCGGTCTCAGGCTTATTTACCTTTGGCTGGAGTACGGCTGTAGTCTTTATTATTTCTCAGGCATTGTTTCCTGCAGAAAAGTAATGATTTAACTCCGATTCACAGTGAGCCCGACTAGATCGGCTCATCCCAAGCTAGTTTTTGCGGTACTGTGTCAAAAGACCCAGCAATGCATTCACAATGCGCTCCACATCCGCATTGCTCATCCCTGGAAAGAGCGGCAAGGTCAGTATCGATTTACCGATACGCGCTGCAATCGGCGTATTGCTGAGTTGATAACCCTTTTGCTGGTAAAGACTGAAGCCGGTAATAGCTGGATAGTGAACGCCGGTGCCGATGCCCTGTTCTTTTAAATCGGCCATGATGTGGGCGCGGTCAACCGTGATTTGTTCCAGGGGTAATACGACCTGAAACATATGCCAGTTTGATCTGCAATCGCCATCCGATTGCACAGGAAGCTCCAGGCCAAGACCCTGTAAATTGGATTGCTTCAGGCCAGCGTGCAAGACCGTAAAGTAGTGCGCTGCTAATGCCGTGCGTTTTTCCTGAAACTCACGGATGTGTTTGAGTTGATGCAAACCAATCACCGCGTTCACATCGGTCAAGTTATCTTTTCCGCCCAGTATGTCAACATCCATGCCATCCATACCGGTTCGAGTGAGGCCTTGCAGGCGTAGCTTTTCTGCGAGACGCGCCTCTTCAAGATTATTGAAAACCAAACAACCTCCCTCGACGGTAGAGAGATTTTTATTTGCCTGAAAACTAAAGCTCACCAGATCGCCGATGCTACCGATCCGTTGTCCTTTCCATTCAGAGCCAAAGGCTTGGGCCGCATCTTCAATCACCCGCAATCCATTCTCTTTCGCGAGGGCATAGAGTATGTCCATGTTGACGGGTAGGCCGGCCAGATAGACGGGCATAATTGCGCGCGTTTTGGCAGTAATTGCTGTAGCAATCTTACTGAGATCGATGTTGCGAGTACGGGGGTCAATATCAACAAAGACGGGGGTAGCGCCAACCGAGAGAATCACGTTGGATGTGGCAACCCAAGAGATTGGCGTAGTAATCACCTCATCACCAGGACCGATGCCCGCCACTTGTAAGGCAATTTTCATGGTGGCAGTGCCGTTGGCAAAACAGCGCACCGGCCGATTGCCAAAATAGGCGCTAAGCTCCGCCTCAAATTCCGCTAATTTGGGACCAGAGGTAACCCAGCCGGAGCGCAAGACCTCAGCAACTGCCGCAATCGTCGCTTCATCAAAACTGGGGCGTGTAAACGGAATAAATGGTAATGGGGCGGTGTCTGACATAGAGGGCCTTTGCCTATCGATTAGTCGAGCGTGGTGGTGTGGGATTTGCCGCATCGCTTGGGTGCTTGACGATCATACGGCGTGAATCCCGGTCAACGATTTCCATCGGTAGCCCCAAGCGTTCTAGTTCAGCATATTGTGATGGCACCATTAATGCATAGGCATTGGGTTGGGCCTTCCAGCGCTCAATAAAATCGTTCAAGGTAGGCGCCCAGCGCTCGGGCTCTTGATCTACGCCGAACTGCAGCTCATCCGGGAACTCCACCATGATCATGGTTCGGCCTAAGTAAAAGGGCAGGGTGTGATCCAAAATGCGGACCGAATAGATTGGCGCATCTGCTGGGATCACATGGCGCACCCGGTTAGCTAAGTCCACCCCCGATACGGCGCGGCCAAGCGTTTCATGGCCTGTTCCAGCAACCATGCTGGTGAGATAAAAGCCAATTGCCAAACTGGCAATACTGGCAATGCCATTGCGCCGCGCTTGCCACGCTGCCAAGCTACTGAAGAAAATTAAGACGATCAAAGCAGCGGCAATCCATTGGGTGTATTGCGCGTAGGCTGTAATCTCATCGGGCTGCGCCTGCACACCAACAAAAGACAAAAAGAAGAAGCCAATAAAACCCACCAGGGCGAAGCAACCGGTTTGCACGATCCACGTTATCGGCAAGGTAGTGGTCTGGCCTAACTGGCGATCCAAATAACGGCCTACCAACATCGCCAAGGCTGGAAAAATCGGAATGATATAGCCCGGTAATTTAGAGCGCGACACACTAAAAAAAGCAAAGATGATGACAAACCAGCACACCAGCATCCAGCCCCCAGAAAAATGGCCTTGTCGCGACTTCCATGCCTGCGCTACTGCGCCGGGCACCTGAAACAAAAACGGTAAAAATCCGGCAACTAAAAGCGGAATAAAAAAGTAAATGGGTCCAGGGCGACGGTGTGTATCTTGGGTAAAGCGCTCGAAATGCTCATGGATAAAGAAGAACTCAAAAAACTCGGGATGGCGGATCGACATCACAATGAACCAGGGTGCAGTAATGGCAAAAAACAGCAATAAACCACTCACAATGTGGAGCCGCTTCCAAATACGCCAATCCCAAGCGCTAAGCGAATACGCAATCAATACCAGGGTAGGCAGTGCAGCCCCGATTAAGCCTTTGGAAAGTGTTGCTAGAGCCATCAAGGCCCAGCAGAGCAGCATCCAGCCACGTGTGCCAGCCGTTGTTCTGCTGTGCTGAGCTAGGAGCAGTGCGCATAAAGCGGAGGCTAAAAATGCTGACAAAGCCATATCCAAGGAGTTCACATGACCGCTGATAATCCACATAGGGCTTGCAGCCAGGGCTACTGCTGCAATCCAGCCAGCGCGAGGGCCATCAAGACGAGTGCTGGTATAGCCAACAAAGAGGATGGTCAAAAAGCCGGTCAGGGCTCCCCACAAGCGTGCCTGCCATTCACCAACGCCAAACCAATCAAATGCAATGACGGTTGCCCAGAGTTGCAGCGGCGGCTTGAAAAAATATTTGTAGTCGTGGTACCGCGGACTGATCCAGTCGCCACTCACCAGCATTTCACGGGCGATCTCAGCGTACCGACCTTCATCGGATGGAATCAGATGGCGGTAATCGAGACTACCAAACCACAAGAGGGCATACAGCGCCCCCACGATCAAAATCCCAACCGGAGTTAACAAAGCGGGCGTTTTATTGATCGGTCCGAACATGGTTATTGCGGGTCCAGTAATAAGGCTGCCATAGCTTGGCGACCTTCACCTACCAAAATGTTGTACGTTCGGCAGGCCGCTTGGGTGTCCATAATCTCAAAGCCAATTTTGGCGTTTATCAAAGCTCGCAATAAATCAGGGCGAGGAAAGCGCTGGACGGACCCGCTACCAAAAATCACCAGTTCTGGCTTTAGATCGGCTATTTGGGCAAAGTGACTGGGGTCTAGGGCGGCAAACGAAGACGCTCCCCATTGGGCAATTTCACCGCTCGGCCCAACTAAGACCGCA
>JBIILR010000125.1:0-4475 GCA_044338365.1 Polynucleobacter sp.
AAAAATAAGAATTACATCAATGATATACGCTTGGGGGCTTCAGCAAACGCGATCGGTATACGCTATCCACATTACCGTTATAACAGGGCTAAAACAAGCAAATTAAATGCTGCATTCACAATCAGCAAATACAAGCAAAACTGCTTAATAAAGCTAGCGGACAATTCTCGCCGTTGCAACAAGATCTTGGCCAAGAACATTCCAAAGAGATAGGCAGGCAAGGCAAATAAGAGCCAAGGCAACCAGGCGATACCTCCGCCCATTAAGCTTGCAGCAACAATCGCTAGCAAACACACGCCAGAAACAAATTGGGATAGCAATGCTCTCGAACGCTCAAATTGCAGGCCGCTGGCATTTAAATAGAGGGCCACGGGGGGTCCTCCGATGCCGCAGGAGCCTAAGAGTATTCCGGATAGAGCGCCAGCAAGAGAATCCCTAAATGCGGAAAGCTTAATAGCTAAATTGACGCGTATTAACAAAAAAGCAGAAAAGCCAATCACCACAATTCCGGTTGTAATTTTAAGTACTGTGAGTGGAATAGTTTCACCCAAAAAAATCCCAACCGGCAACAATATTGCAGCCAAAGCCAACATTCGATATAAGCTGGGAATGTCCTCTTTATTGACCTTCCACTGAGTAAATAGCCACATACCACCCAGCAGTTCTGCAGACATCACAATGGGAATAAAAAAAGGAACTGGAAAAAACCACATCAGCAGCGGTGACATGATGAGCGCCCCGCCAAATCCGCTGAGGCGGCGTATTAAACCGCCCAGAATGGCAGAGAAAAACAAAATTCCTATCGCAAGCAAATCAAGTCCACTCACCTGATACTAACCATATTAGAATTCACCAATACATTTGCTAAACGAAAAAATAAAAAGACCATCCATATTTAAGTCCTAAATAATGTGCAAATTGCTACTTGGCACAGAATATTGTTATCAAATCCAATTAATGAGCATATTCCAAAAATAACAAATAAATTTAATTTATTGTTCCATTAAGTGGAACAAAAAGAGTTTTTATGCACCTTTCCTAATCGTTTTTACTAATAATAAACAACTTGTTCCGTTAGGCTGAATAGAGTATTGTAAAGGAGCAATTCAACAGTAACGATTGTTAAACCTAAACAAGGAGTTTGAAATGATTGTTCAATTTGTTAAAAGGCTAGCCGCGGTTACGGCCCTATCTGCCGCACTGTGCGGAACCGCATTTGCGCAGTCTGCACCAATAAAAATGAAAATTCAAACAGGCGTGCCTTCTGCCAGCATCTATTTTGAGCTCATGAAAAACTTTGGCGATCGTGTCGACAAAATGTCAAATGGACGCCTAAAAGTAGAGGTCCTGCCTGACGGCGCTGTTGTAGGTGCGTTCGGAATTTTGGATGCGGTTGATAAAGGGGTTGTCGATGGTGGATTTGCATGGACCCATTACTGGTCTGGAAAAAACTCTGCAGCTGCATTATTTTCTAATCCAGCCTCTGGCTCAGGTGTTGGACTAGATCAAGTCTCGCACATGGCTTGGCTTAAAAATGGCGGAGGAGACCAGCTTTATGAGCGTCTTTTTACTGAGGTACTCAAAACTAATATCAAACCATTTATGATCCAGCCCATGGGTCCCGATCCTTTTGGCTGGTTCAAAAAGCCCATCAATTCAATTGCTGATATGAAGCCAATGAAATATCGGTCGCCCCCAGGGCTAACAGCAGAAATTTTTAGAGAAATGGGTTTAACAACCGTGGCTATGCCGGGATCCGAAATTGTGCCAGCAGCACAACGTGGCGTTATTGATGCGGCCGAATGGATTGGTCCAGCAGACGATATGATTTTGGGCTTTCAAAATGTCTTTAAGCATTACTACCTCCAAGGTTTACATCAATCCACTGACGTTGCAGAACTCTTGATTAACAAAGCGTTCTGGGATAAATTGCCAGCAGATCTTAAGGTCATAGTTGAAACAGCTGTTTCCGCAACAATCGCAGAAACCTACACTTTTAACGTATACCGTAATGCTGTCGCTTTAGAAAAGCTCAAAAAAGATCATGGCGTAACAGTACATGACACTCCAAAAGAGTTTTTCACTGCATTCCAAAAAGCGACTGCTGTTGTTTATACACGTGAATCTGAGAAGAACCCCTTCTTCAAAGAGGTATTAGAGTCACAAAGGAAATTTGCCGGAATTGTTGTTCCTTACTGGACACAAATTAATGGTCTGTACTACAACATAGGTGCAACAGTAGTAAATAGTAAGAAGAAATAATTTTTACTTTTAGTTGTCGATAAAAGGGTGGGCATTCCCACCCTTTTTTTAAATGGAATTGACGGTGTTTAATACAAATCAAGAATTAATCGCATTCTCCAAAAAACTGGATCGCATCACCTCAATCGTAGGTAATATTGTAGGTTGGATGCTGATTCCAATGATTCTCAGCCTGGCTTACGAAGTAGTAGCGCGATATGCTTTCGGCGCCCCTACCATCTGGGCCTATGACATGACATTTATGCTTTATGGTGCCTTTTTTATGTTGGGTTCGAGTTATACCCTTAAACACAAGGGCCACATTCGTACCGATATGTTTTATGACAACTGGTCACCAAAAAAACAAGCCTTAGTTGATCTTGCTTGTTATTTATTACTTTTCTACCCTTTTGTGCTTATTTTTACAATCGTTGGATGGGAATATTTCTTTAAAGCCTTTACCAGCAATGAACGCTTTGTATCAAGTCCTTGGATGGCGATTACCTGGCCCTTTAAACTCACTTTACCTCTAACAGGTTTCCTGCTCTTTATTCAAGGACTCTCCGAAGTAAGCAAATGCCTGGTTGCAATTCGATCAAACGAATGGCCCTTAGACACTACAAACAAAGGGGCATAAATTGGATCATCAAATTTTAGGTATTGTTGGTCTAGGCTTTTTGCTGTGCGCAATCTTTATTGGCTTCCCGATTGCGTTCACACTTGGAGCACTCAGTATCATCATGGGCTTTATTGCCTTAGGTCCCGTTGTATTTGATCTTGCGATATTGCAAACGCTATCCGTTATGCAAGATAGTGTCCTAGCATCAATCCCATTTTTTCTTTTTATGGGATTTTTATTAGAGCAGTCCGGCATTATGGAACGCTTATTTGGCGCGATTCAGCAATTGTTTGCAGGCATTCGGGGCTCACTCTATTTAGCAGTGATTGTTACCGCCACCATTTTTGCTGCCGCAACGGGCATCGTGGGCTCATCGGTAGTCTTGCTAGGCGTAATGGCTGCACCTTCTATGATTAAAAGTGGTTACGACGTTCGCATGTCCGCAGGCGCAATTACCGCCGGCGGTACATTGGGTATCCTGATACCGCCATCAGTAATGCTAATCGTGATGGGACCAGTCGTCGGCATTCCTGCAACGGATTTATTTGCCGCTGCAGTCTTGCCAGGCTTGCTATTGGCATTCCTGTTTGCCTCTTGGTGCATGATTCGCTGCTGGATCAATCCAGCGCTAGGACCAGCGCTGCCTATTGAAATGCGCGCAAAATCGCTTAAGCCGGTTTTAATTGATTTGCTGATTGGTATTGCGCCGGTGATTGTGGTTTTATTTGCTACTTTAGGCGTAATACTCGCAGGGATAGCAACCCCAACCGATGCAGGTGCTGTTGGTTGCGTAGCAACCTTTTTGCTGACCACTATGTCTGGGCGCATGACGTTCATCAAAATCAAAAACTGCGTAATGCAAACGCTGCGTGTTTCAAGCATGATTTTGCTTTTAGTTACCACTTCAAACCTTTTCGGGTCCGTATTCTCAAGACTCGGAAGTGCCGATTTAATTGCCAGCTACCTTACCTCATTACCGGTGTCACCCATGGTGATGTTGATCTTGATCTTGTTCTTGATTTTCTTGTTGGGATGGCCACTGGAGTGGGTGCCGATTGTTTTAATTGTGGTTCCAATCTTCTTGCCAATAATTAAATCAGCAGGTATCGATTTAATTTGGTTTAGCACATTAGTGGCAGTAACACTTCAGACGGCTTGGCTCTCACCACCGGTCGCTCTATCAGCTTACTTCCTCAAAGGAGTCGCACCTTCTTGGAAGATAACGGATATTTATGCTGGCATGTCCCAATTTATGGTGTTACAAATTATTGCGGTAATCCTGCTATTAGTCTTTCCGCAGTTGGCCACATGGCTACCATCAGTTAACTAATATGATATTTAAAGTTATCCTTTAATTCTTCAGTCATTGAACTTCGTTCATCTAGATATTTATTTCATTATTCGAGATAAACTTATCAAAACTTTTAGGATTGAGCCGTTACAACTGTTAGATAAATTATGAATAAACCCGTCATTATCACTGTAGCTATTACTGGCGCAATCCCACGAAAAAAGGACTGCCCAGGCCTACCCGTGACCGTCTCCGAGCAAATCGAAGAGACGCACAAGGCCTATGAAGCGGGTGCAGCTTTAGTTCACTTGCATGTGCGTAAGC
>JBIILR010000185.1:0-4465 GCA_044338365.1 Polynucleobacter sp.
CCAGTTTGATCAATGCCAGTGTTTGCGCCTGCAGCAACATTATTGGCAGTAACGCTAATATTGCTACCACCCGCATTAATGGTGATGGCGCCTAGGGTCACATTGGTCGAAGATGCCCCACCGCTAGCGTTAACCGTGAGACTGTTTGCTGTAATCAGCCCAGTAATGTAGATAGTCCTTAAGGTAGCAGTTGTTGTCGATTGCGTACTCGATAAAGTGACTACCCCACCATTGATTGCGCCGGTTGTATAAATACCCGTTTCAGTGCTTGTCGTGCCGGTAATTGTGATTGCTTGACCAGTCGCAGTGGTATTACCGCTACTAGAGTAACCAGCACCAGCTTGGCTATTGGTGGTAATGGTGACGCCACCCGCTAGTGAACTAATAGCATTGGCACCCTGGGTAAAGCCAATACCAGTACCATTTGCCACTGCATTAATCGAGACACCCGTTGTACCCGCTAATGTTCCTGCAGATAAGGCCCCAGTAATTGTGATAGCCGCACCATTAACAGCTGCCGTTGTAGGAGTTGCGCGAGTAGCACATCCTAAGCAAGAGTTATCGAGAAGAATGTATCCAGGAACAGTTATAGCTGGAACGGAGATAGTCGCACCATTCGTCTTTACAGAATAATTAATGGCAGCGTTGGATGTACCAGCGGCAATCGTCACTGCTGCAGCAAGAACCCTAGATGTCTTATCCCCTGCAGTCGTGTCGTAACTAATATTGGCAACAGCGCCACTGGTATTGGCTACAAGAGCAATGGCTCCGTTTTGATCAATGTCATTGTTAGAAGTAAAGCTAATATTTGTGCCACTACGCGCTGTAATCGTGCCAGTTTGGTAAATGCCACCAGCAGCACCCGGAATATTGACCACAGTGCCAGTCACGACAATATTGCCACCAGCAAAACCACTATTTATGGTCATTGAACCAACATAAGTCACCCAATTTGGTGCAAGCGTTGCAGTACCGTTTAGGGTAATATTATTTGCGGTGATGGTTGAAGTGGAACTGTTATGAATACCCAAACCATCTGTAGTTCCGCCATTAAAAATGACATTACCGGCTGTAGAGGTGATCACAACAGAATAATTAATACCTGTTTGCGAAGCACTAGATACACCATTAACGGTGATGTTATCTCTAGCATAGATAGCATTATTGATTGTGATGCCAACAGAGCTTGTTGCAAGGGTAGATAAATTAGCTGTTGTGGTGTTGATAAAGCCTGAAACTGGTGTGCAACCAGATCCAGTGCATCCATACGTGTTATCAATCAGTACATATCCAGGTAATGGCAGTAAGCTTGTTCCAATTGCAGCTGGATTGATTGCTGAGCCAGCAGTCTTAATAATGTAGTTAATAGCCGAGGTAGATCCTGCTGGGATACTCAATGCCCCCGCAAGAACACTCGAAGTCTTATTGCCCGTAGTGACGTCATAGGTGATATTCGCTGCCGTACCACTAGTATTAGCTACTAAGTTAATTGCACCATTTTGACTAATATTGTTATTAGATATAAAGCTGATGTTTGAACCACTGGCACCGGTAATCGTACCAATCTGATAGACACCGCCAAGCGCGCCTGGAGTACCAATGTAATTGCCTGTAACAGCGATACTTCCACCAATGGATGCACTGTTAATCGTTAGCGCTCCAATCTGGGTAGCCCAAGTTGGATTTCCAGTAGAGGTACCTAGAATCGTAATGTTATTGGCGGTGATCGTTGAGGCGGCGCTGTTAAAAACCCCACGTAAGGTGGTTGTGCCACCATTAAAGCTAACATTACCACCTGTTGACATAATGATCTGCGAATAGTCAATCGCATTGCTTGTACTAACAGCATTCACCGTAATATTGCCAGAGGCATACACCACATTATTTAGCGTTACACCAACACTAGTGCTAGCAAGTGTTGTTAGATTTGCAGTTGTTGTATTGATAAAACCGCTGATAGGGGTGCATTGGGCGCCACTACAACCATAGGTGTTATCAATTAATACATATCCTGGCAATACCACGGAGCTTGAACCAATCGCAGCCGGATTGATTGCAGATCCTGCTGTTTTGATAATGTAATTAATCGCAGAAGTAGATCCCGCTGGAATACTTAATGCACCAGTCAGAATGCTAGATGTTTTATTACCAGTAGTGACATCGTAAGTAATATTAGCTGCAACACCACTGGTATTGGCAGCTAATGTAATAGCGCCATATTGCGAAATATTGTTATTCGAGATAAAGCTGACGCTCGAGCCATTGGTAGCAGTAATAGCGCCAGTTTGGTAAATACCGCCCAGAGCTCCAGGGGTGCCAATGTAATTACCCGTTACTGAAATACTGCCCCCAATAGCCGAGCTATTAATCGTCATCGGACCAAGCTGAACAATCCAGACAGGGGAGGCAGATGAAGTACCTAGAATGGTAATATTGTTAGCAGTGATAGTAGAGGCTGCACTGTTATAGACACCGCGCTGGGTTGTTATTCCACCATTCAAGCTCACGTTTCCGCTGCTTGAGTTTATGGCCTGGGAATAATCAATTGCGTTATTTGTACTTACTGCATTGACCGTGATGTTGTCTCTGGCAAAAATACCATTATCAATGGTGACGCCTGCAGTAGCAGTCGCTAGAGAAGTTAGATTAGCTGTAGTGGTGTTAATAAAACCCGTTGTCGGGGTGCACGCTGGGGTGGAGGCGGTACATCCATAAGTGTTATCCAGCAGAACATATCCCGGTAAAGCAATGGTACTTGTACCAATTGCGCCAGGATCAATCGCAGAGCCGGCTGTTTTAATGATGTAATTAATCGGTGAGTTGTTTGTTCCAGCAGCAATCGTAAGGGCCCCAGCTACAACACTAGAATCTCTTGCGCCACTCGTCGTGTTGTAAGTAATACTGACAGCAGTCGAAGTTGTATTCGATACTAGCGAAATAGCGCCTAATTGGTTAATCTTGCCGTTCGTTATAAAGCTGATGTTGGAACCGGCAGCGCTACTGACTATTGGACCGTCTTGGTATATGCCGGTTATGCTAGTGGCCCCAACTGTTCCAACAATATTAATGTTAGTACCACCAGCAGCAATCCTCAATTCAGCTAAATACGCTGCGTAGGTGCCAGAACTACTAAATGAGTCAACTGAAATGGAGCGCGCTGACAGCCTGCCCATCGTCGTTCCGCCATGCAAGAAAACACCGATGCCCGATGTCGTTGCGTTGGCATTAATACGGATAGCACCATTGTTGGCATTTAAAGAGCCATTAAACCAACCTACTCCTGATTGTCCATTGGTTACAACCCAACCCGAGGTGCCGAGGGCATTAATCGTAATGTCACCTGTTGTGGCAGTAATGGGGCTAAAGAATTGGAATGTCGAATTGGCATTGGAATTAACAGCGTTAATGGTTACCGCCGTACCAGACATAGTGGCAGCGCTACTAACCGAAATCCCGGTACTGGCAACAGCTAATGTAGTCCAGTTCGCTAAATTAGAATTGATGTATCCCGTTGCCGGGGTACAAGCAGGCGTCGATGCTGCACAGCCATAGGTGTTGTCCAGCGTAATGGATCCGGGCACGACGACAGCGCCGCCGATCGTAATACTACTTCCTGAGCTCAATACCGAATAATTAATATTGGACAATGAGCCTGCTGTAACATTTAATGGACCGGTCGAGATAGAGGAAGTCCGATTACCCGCCGTCGCGTCATATGAAATATTCGATGAATTGCTGCTCGTATTGGCTGCTAAATTAATAGCGCCGTTTTGATCAATTCGGTTATTTGAAATAAAGCTGATATTGGAACCGCTGGCACCGGTAATCGTACCAATCTGGTAAATGCCACCAGCAGATCCAGGAGAGCCGATGATATTACCCGTTACGATAATACTGCCGCCAACGGATGTGCTATTGATGGTTAAGCCAGCAATTTGGGTGACCCAGCTTGGGGATGTCGTTGCGGTGCCATTGATCGTAATATTGTTTGCAGTTACTACGTTTCCAGCGACAACGTAGACACCAATCGTTGATACGGTGGCGCCATTCATCACTACGTTGCCGTTGGTCGAGGTGATGTTGACGGAGGCATCAATCCCTCGATTGCTACTACTAGCGCCGTTAATCGTAATGGTGTCCCGGGCAAAAATCGCGTTATCCAGCGAAACGCCATACGATGTAGTTGCAAAATTGGCTAATCGATTGCTAATACTTGCGGTGATATAGCCTGATGTCCTGGTACCGGAATCAGCGCCAAAGGTGTTATCAATCGTAATAGTGCCAGGCAATACGATGGAGCTAGTTCCAATTAAGCTAGGATCAAGATTAGATCCCGCAGACTGCATGGTGTAGTTGATTGCTGAACTGGAGGTATTGTTCGCAATCGTTACAGTGCCTGCAGCAATAGTGGATGCTCTAGTGCCCGTGGTTGTATCGAGGGTGACGTTAACTGCAGTGCCGCTGG
>JBIILR010000126.1:0-4459 GCA_044338365.1 Polynucleobacter sp.
ACGTTGCGCCTGACCCATTTTTTAAAATCTCATTATTTTTATATTTTCTAGTACTGTTTAAACTAACATTATATGAGTTTATTTACTCAATCAATTGAGCATATCTAGAGGTCTTGCTTTTTAATCTCTAATGTAATTTTGAAGACAAAAAACTAACAAACTAATTTAATGACTTAATCAGATGCATCGATTCAGGTTTCAATTGTTATTCCGGTATATAGAGGAGAATTCTCATTTTGTAAATCTGCAGACTGCTCTATCCGGAAATATCTATCGCAGAGCTGAGTGACCATTAAGTTCGCCGAAGGACAGTAATCAAAGAACTACCAAATGGTGTATTTCTGGCAACGCGTATTTCGAGTCTAATTAAGCGAAAAAGCAGGGTGTTGAGCAAAACACTGTGAGATTTCAGGTCAGATAAGGGTTTGATTAAACTGGCGGGGTCGTAAGTAAGTCTTTGCCATGATCGAGCAATAAAAATAGCAGGCGATAGACTGAAGGGCCAGTAACGCAGCGTTAGTGCTTCAAAACCAGCTGACTTAATAAGCTCCTTTACCTCGTGCCGATTAAAGCGATGAAGAATTCCAACAGCTCGGTCATGAGTGCCACGAAATGCCGCCAGTGCGGGCATATTCATTATTAGAAGCCCGCCCCTGTTCAAGCGCATGTTGGCATTTTTAAAAAAGGCCGACTGTTGGTCGGCAGACAAATAGTAGAGCGTGTCATTGCTGATAATGACATCAAACTTTGAGGGCGCTTGTATCGTTGCAATGTCGTTCAGGCTGCCCAATTGAACATCAAATCCTTTCTTTTGACAAATGTCGACCGCAATTGGAGACAGGTCAAATCCCTTGACCTGTCTATAGCCGGCCACTTTGAGACTATGTATGAGTCCGCCAGTTCCACAACCCGCGTCTAATATATGGATATTCGGTGACATTAGTTCGCGTTCGATGCTCTCCAAAACGAGGCTATGCAGAATGCGGTACCACCAATGATTGGTCTCCACTTCAGCCATCACTTCATACTCACGACGATTATCGATCATGACTTAAACACCCAACTACGTTGAATCACAAAATTTACTGTCGTCATAAATATCATAGCAAAGGGTTGGTGATGCTTGAATGTACTTGTAAAATTAATGCGCAGGTGGTTCTGGTACCAATAGCTTAAAATTTTAAGAGTTTTAATCCAGGATTTCATGCAGTGTATCGAGCACTCGATGAACGCTTTCCATAGGCAATTCTGGATAAAGAGGCAAAGAAACTATTTCGTTGGCAAGAGCCTCAGTGATGGGCAGGCTTTGGTCCTGATAGCCTAAAAATGTGTAGCCTCTCATTCGATGAATCGGGAACGGATAGTGAATGCCAGTCTGAATATTGTGACTTGCTAGCGCTGCCCTGAGGGCATCACGGTTCTTTGAGCGCACCACAAAGAGGTGATAAGCATGCTCAACACTCGATGTTGCTGCCATGTGTCTCAAAGAGCTGGGCAGACCAGCCTTATATACCTCAGCAAGTACTCGTCGTTTGTGTAATTGTGCGGGCAGATACCTGAGTTTAATGTTTAGGATCGCCGCCTGCACTTCGTCGAGACGGCTGTTAATTCCCTCGCGTTCCGCATAATACAGTTCATCAAAACCATACTTACGAATCCGCCGCATTTCTTTGGCAAGCGATGCATCTGTGCTTGCGCACAGCCCACCATCACCATAGGCGCCAAGGTTTTTTGTTGGATAAAATGAAAACGCTGCCGCGTGACCAAACGTTCCAACTGCACGCCCATTAAATAGAGTACCGTGAGCTTGCGCGCAATCTTCGACAACAGGGATACTTTCTGTTCGCGCGATATCTAAAAGCATTGGCATATTGACAGCATTGCCAAATAAATGAACAGGTAGGATCGCGCGAGTTTTTGACGTAATGAGGCCTGGTACGAGATTTAAGTCCATTAAAGAGGTTTCGGGATCTACGTCGGCGAATACTGGCGTCGCCCCAACCATTCGTATTGCGCTGACTGTTGGCACAGCGGTATTCGCTACCGTGATGACCTCGTCACCCGGCCCAACGCCAAGTGCCATTAGGCAAATAACCAAGGCATCAGTGCCATTGGCTACGCCTAAGCTGTGGGTGTCATACCCCAAAAAATCTGAAAATCCTGACTCAAATTTCTCAACTTCTGATCCAAGAATCAATTCGCCTGAGCGCAGCACGCGTTGCACCGCACCGAGCACTTCGTTTTCAAGATCAAGATACTGATCCCGATAATCAAACATCTTGATGGTTTGTGCAGTCATGCGGTTAAATAGTTGATGCGGCGGGCTTGTAAATAAGCAAGCGTCTTGGCCAAGCCTTCGTGGAGATCCATTTGGGGCTGCCAGCCAGTAATGTCAGAATATGCAGAGTAATCACCGTAATAGTCGCCAATGTCGATTAGTTTCTTGTCTGCTGGGAAAGGGATTAGTTTGTAAGTTACATCTGTTAGGGTGGCCAGTGTTTGTACAAAATGTAAGAGATCATATCGTTCCCTAGACCCTAGGTTAAAAACATGTCCAAAGCATTTATCATGCAGCAGCGAAAGGACTAGCGCTTGCACCACATCATCCACGTAGTTGAAGTCGCGTATCTGCATCCCATTGCCAAATATCTGAATCTCTCTTCCGCTTAGACATTGCTTGAGAAATACACCGATAAATCCCTGCCGGTCGTTTTGAATTTGAAGCCTTGGTCCGTAGGTATTCGTTAGCCGTAAAACCGTTGACTTAAGGCCGTAGGCTCGATAGTACAGCAGGTGGTAGTATTCAGCGGCGAGTTTGTTGATGCCGTTAACATCAATTGGTAACATTGGGTGGTCTTCTTTAACAGGAAGCGTCTGTGGAACGCCATAGACTTGCCTTGTCGAGGTGAAGACAATGCGGGCCTTTGGGTTGTGTATCCGGCAAGCCTCAACCAAATTCATGGTTGACACGCAGTTCAACCCCAAGTCAGTCAAGGGCTCGCGCATGCTGTTGCCGTGACTGACCTGCCCTGCCAAATGAAATATTGCATCTTGCTCTTTGACAACTTGAGATAAGGATTGAAAGTTACGCATATCATCTTGGAAGACACGGACTTTCTCACGGATGGGTTCAATATTTTTCCAGTTGCCGCCACATTCCTTAAGCATGGCATCTAATAAAGTAACTCTCGCCCCAAGGGCCACCATGCGGATGGCCAGTGAGCTTCCGATAAATCCGAGACCCCCGGTAATTAAAACCGATCGCCCCGAATACCAGCTTTCGTCATAAACCAATTAGGCTTGCTCCTTACTGCGGATGGTTCTACGCACCACAAACTGAGGTGTCTTATTTAGCTTCATTAGCACACCCCCTAGGTACTCGCCCATCAAACCGATAGCTAAAAGCTGCACGCTGGACATAAATAAAAGTGCAACAAAAAGTGACGCCCAACCCGTGGGTAGATCTGGGTTCATGATTTTTTCGATAATGACAACAATTCCCGCTAAGCCGCTTAAAGTGGCAAGCAGCAATCCAATTACACTGGCAATGCGCAGTGGCATGATAGAGAAGTTTTTGAACATACTGAGCCAAAGGCTCATAAGTTTGAGCAGCGTATAGTTTGAGCGTCCAAACTCTCGGGCGCAATGCTCTACTTCTAGCCGACCGAAACGGTTGGTGCTTCTCAGGATGAGGCCGTCGATGTAGGGGGAAGGACCGTCATACTTGATGATCTCTTTAACCAATGAACGACGGATACACTTGAATGACGAAAGGTAGAGATCTCTTGGTTTCTTTAGGATATAAGTTGCGGCTTGGTTATTAAAAGCGCTCCCCAAATTTCTAATCATCCCCTGTTGTTTTTTCTTGTAGAAAGAAAAAACCACGTCGTAATCCCCTCGGTCGAGTTCATCAACCAATCGAATGACTTCATGAGGCGGGTTTTGCAGATCATCATCCATGATCACTACGCAGTCACCCGTGCTGTGGTTCAACCCCGCCATGACGGCGTTATGTTCACCGAAATTGGTCGAAAGTTCTATATAAACAATCCAGTCATTTTGTTGCGCCGCAGCCTCGCAAACCTCATCGGAATTGTCACGCGTGCTTCCATCGTTGACCAAAATGAGTTCTAACGCGTTTTGTGGTCTCAGGTATTTGTCAAGCTGTTCGATGAGTTTGGGGATAGTTTTAGCGCCGTTATAAACAGGCACAACAACTGAAATGCATCGCATGAGTGGCATAGTTTCAGAATAATTTAGCATTATTGAGGGTGTTTAGTCTGGTATCACGTCTGAAAGAACCGCGGCATCCAAGGCATCCAATTCATGAGTTCGTTTTCAGCCATCTAAAGTGGCGCTGGCTTTTTGACCTGTGCCTTGCTCCATTGACTGACATGCCACTAGAGACAGCATGCTTACAGCGGATAGTCCAATCAATAATTGCTTTCGACTAATATTC
>JBIILR010000127.1:0-4451 GCA_044338365.1 Polynucleobacter sp.
TTTCAATGGCAAAAACCAGAGCAGTCACCGCGAAGGACCCCCATACAAAGGGGCCGTGGCCGCCCATTTGCAGAAAATCACTAAGGCTATTCCAGTAAATCATTTCACTGCCTCCTGGGCCCATGCAGTATGGCGCTCCCGCTCCAAAATGAGGGTACGGCAGCGGTAGAAACTCAATGCGAAGGAGTAGGCCCAAAACGCCACTGTCATGATGAGCATGCCGGTCAACATTTGCGTTGCCATAGTGGGGGCTTTGGTCAAGCTAACGGAGGCGCCTTGATGCAAGGTATTCCACCATTTCACTGAAAAGTAGATGATCGGAATATTCACCACACCAACAATGGCCAAAACAGCAGCGCTACGATCGGCCTTACGGGTATCTTCAATTGATGCGTGGAGTGATAAGAATCCCAGGTACAAGAAAAGCAAAATGAGTTCTGAGGTTAGGCGTGCGTCCCACACCCAGTAGGTACCCCAGGTAGGCTTGCCCCACAGGGATCCGGTCCACAGCGCAATGAAAGTCATAAGCGCGCCGGTTGGCGCTAGGGCCAGGGCAAACATGCTAGCCAGGCGCGCATTAAAAATGAGTCCAATTGCTGCCCAGAATGCCACCGCCAAATAAATAATCATCGACATCCATGCGGCAGGCACATGGATAAAAATAATACGATAGGACTCGCCTTGTTGGTGATCGCTTGGTGCAATCAATAGACCAATGCTTAAGCCAATGATCGTAGCAATCACGGCAACCGCCACGCAATACGGAATTAGCGTGCCAGATAAGGCATAAAAGCGTTGTGGCGCAGCGTATTTAAACCAATTGATGCCGGAGGAGAACACAGGAAATAGTCTTTATTTAAAGGTAGTTAGAGCATGCATTAGTGTGCTTGATTTTAGCCTAGCCGGTTTATTCCACGGCGATTCGTAGGCTGGCTGCTGTGGCGATGGGGGCAAAAAACAGGGCAATCGCCAGCATCGCACCCAAGAGGTAAAAATGACCATCCACTGGCAAGCCAGCGTGATGGGCATCGACTGCGCCGGCCCCAAAAATAAGGACTGGTATGACCAGCGGCAAAACCAGCAAAGACAGCAACATACCGCCGCCTCGTGTTGCCAAGGTTAAGGCTGCGCCGATCGAGCCAATTAAGCTGAGCAAGGGTGTGCCAATGAGGAGCGAGAGCAGCAAAATACCCGTGCTTTGACTATCCAGATTAAATTGGATGGCCAAGATCGGAGAAGCGATGGTGAGCACCAGCCCAGAGCTAATCCAGTGCGCCGCAGTTTTGGACAGCACGGCCAGTGGCAATGGAATAGAAGTCAACACCAATTGATCCAGAGTGCCATCTTGGAAGTCATCTGCAAACAAGCGCCCCAGTGACAGCATGGCTGCTAATAAGGCTGCGATCCACAGCATCCCCGGCGCAATTTTGGCAAGCAGTGTTGGTTCCGGTCCAATACCCAAGGGAAACAAACTGGCTACCACGATAAAGAAAAACAAGGCAGATAAGCTATCGTTTTTGCGACGCAGAGCCAGACTAAGATCACGTCGCACAATGGCGAGCATCACTTTTGGGATGGATAGGTGCGCGCTCATAAGTTCACCCGAACCACGCGGTCGATTTGATCCAAGGCAACCACCTGGTGGCTACTTAAGGCAACCATGCCACCTCGATGTAAATGCTCTTGTATTAATGCTTGCAGTGCCTCGTTTGCGTCTTGGTCGAGCGCATTAAATGGCTCATCGAGTAACCAGAGTGGTTTGTCTTTTGCCAACTGCAGGCGGGCTAACGCAACCCGTTGCTTTTGCCCTTGTGAGAAGGTTCGCGCTAACTTACTGGCCAGGTGACCTAAGCCTGAGTGAACCAAGGCAGTGCGTGCCATGCTGCTGGTAATCACATCGCCGCTGAGACTGCCTGCTGCAATGATATTTTCTTCGGCGCTAAGATCGCCCTTGAGCGCTGGAGTGTGGCCTAAGTAAATCAGTTGCGTATGAAAAAAATCACGATCTGCATGAATTGCGTTTGCTCCCCACTGAATGCTCCCCATACTGGGTGTTAATAGGCCACAGAGCATACGCAATAAACTTGATTTACCTGCACCGTTGCTGCCGGTGATGCGCAAGAGATGGCCTGGTTCCAGCGCAAGCGAAAGATCAGTAAACAGAGTTTTACCCCCCCGCACACAGGCTAGGTTTTGCAAATGCAGGGCAGAGGGATTCATGGTGGGCACATTACTCATTATTCGGTAGACTACCCAAGAGTAGCAGTTGGCGTGTGAACTGACCGCTATCGCTGTCACGCATCGACCAAAGATCGAGCTGCATGGATGGGCTGTAGGGATCAATGTAGGTGCCATCTCGCCGCAACTCGTAATGCAGATGGGGTCCGCTAGAGCGACCCGTAGAACCGACGTAACCGATTTCAAGACCACGACGTACATCGTTTCCAACGCTGAGTTCAACGTTGTAATTACTCAAATGGGCGTAGTACGTGCGGTAATTGCCTGGGTGCTCGACAATAATCAGATTGCCAAATGCCCCGTTGTAGCCGAGGTAAGCAATTTTGCCGTTGGCAACACTAAAGACCGGAGTTCCAGTCGGGGCCGCATAATCAATGCCCATATGAGTACGCCAGCGCTGTACTGTCGCAGGCGCTTTACCTGCTTGCTTGGCCGGTACTTTGGCGCGGCCAGCTCGTACGCTGCCCACGCCCCGCGATATGCGGCGATAACTCAGCGGATTGGTCCAGAAGGAGCGCTCAATTGATTCACCCGAAGCGGTAAAAAAACCGCCTGGAATGCCATTGCGATCAAGCCAGAATGCGCTTGCAAGCACCTCTTGACTCAGGATATTGATAATTTCAACGGCCCAGATTTGAGCCCAGCGATCACGATCACCAAAGTCCACAATCAGTCGAACCTGATTGGCATCAATCGCAGCAGTTGAACTATCTTCGGGATAGAGTTGTTTAACGATCGAGTTCAGTTCCCAGACTAACTCGACGGGCAACACATCACCCACTTTTTTGGCGTCATACAAGACATCCGATAGGGATAGCTCTACCTCAACTAGGTTAGGCGACTGGGACTGCAGGCGATCCTCTTGGATTAAGAATCCACCAAAGGCCGATGGGGTAAAGGTTAGGATTTGGGTACGGGCATCGCGTATGGGACCATTCATGATGCTGAGGGAATCAAAGCGATTGCGTTTGCCAAATGCCACTGCGTATGGAATGCAATTGCCGCGCAGCCCAGAAAAGAAACTGCGCGTTTGATTTTGAAAGAATTCAAAAAAAACGGGATCATCGATTCCGAGCCGTGCGGGTAAATTACCATCTAGAGAATCGGTTTTAATGCAGCCGCGCTGCACCCTAAAATCGAAACTACTATTTACATCGGGCGCTAAGCCACCCTCTTTGCTGGTATCGACGAGACTTGACTTTTTTGGGGTCAGCGATTGGCTTTGGGTGCGAGGCGCTTTAATTCCAGGCTGCTTTGCGCCACTTTGCACGACTACCTTCGTCCGATTGCTTTGGGTTTGGGCGCGGACCTCGGATAGGGTAATGGGTAGGTTGAGATATCCGCCTACGGCCAGCGCTACCCCGAAAGGAGTGCCATACGTTTTAAAGGTGCGCAGAAGGGAGGACAAAAACAGATTCACCCCCTGATTATCTAATATTGTTCCCCTAGTGTCAGATTATGATTTTGCAGTGCAACATTATTAGCCAATTGCGCGCGGTCAAATTAAGTTGGTCTGATTGTGTCTACAATCTTTTTTTCTGACAAGGATCTGCCATGCCCATTATTGAATCAATCCAAGTAGCCGCAGTAAGCGTCCCATTGGATAAGGTCACCTCATTTTCAACGCGCACCGTTTCAGAGCGCCACTACTGCATCGTTAAGGTACGCAGTAAGGAAGGCATTGAGGGTATTGGATTTTGTTATGTGGGCAGTGCGGGCGGCGCGATCGCCAAAGTGGCGGTTGAGCAATTGCTCGCCAAAAAACTGATTGGTCAAAATAGCCATCGCTCCGAAGGCTTATGGATGGAGATGTACGATGAATCCATTCTGCAGGGCCGTGCTGGTTCGGTGATGCGCGCCATCTCGATTTTAGATACGGCTTTATGGGATTTAAATGCCCGCTCAGTCGGCTTGCCGCTGCACCAGTATTTGGGATCGGTTGTTGACGATCGAGTTCCTGCTTACGCCAGCGGCGGCTATTACTTGGAAGGTAAAACCCCTGCCAAACTTGGCAAAGAAATGGAGTCCTATGTAAAGCAGGGCTTTAAGGCTGTCAAAATGAAAGTGGGTCGCCTTTCTCCAAGGGAGGAAGAGGAGCGGGTTCGGGCAGCGCGCATTGCAGTGGGCGATGATGTTTTGCTGACGCTCGATGCGAATAATGCATGGCGTGATCTACCAACTGCCCTCGAGTACATTCGCCGCTTTGAAGACTA
>JBIILR010000022.1:0-14594 GCA_044338365.1 Polynucleobacter sp.
TTCAGGGTAGCATCCATTCGGCCGCCAAGACAGTAGCGAGTCCACGTATGCGTACCTACGGCTACTCGGTCGAGTCATTTGATATGGGGTCATTAAAGGCCCCGGCCCTTAATGTTCATCATGGCGACGATCAATGTGCCTACACGCCTTATTCAACTGTCTTTGCATATTCAAAGAACAATTTAGTAACTGTAAGGGGCGGCGAAGGCACGGGGGATGTTTGTGGCGGAACGCACTTACATTCCATGGGCGGTAGGGAGGAGTCCACCTCAAAAGCAGTCATTCAGTGGATAAAAACCGGTCAAGTTCAATCCATTGTTGCGGAATAGGCTCAGCTCTAACGTCCCCCGCCTTAGTCGGTGTGGATCTGCTATAAATTGACTACCTATCAATGGAGCCGATATGACGCAATCTTCCCGCCGTAATTTCTTGAAAACTTCTGCAGCCAGTTCCCTTGCAATTGCAAGTGCTTCCGCAGTTGTGATTGATTCTGCCAAGGCGCAATCCTTGCCACCAAAGTCAAGCATTCAAACTAGGGCCAATGAAATATCAACTAAATTATTTGCCGATGATGGTCTAGCAATACCGATTGCCACGAGGCCCATGATTTCAAGCTTAGCAAAAGGATTAGATCGTACGATGGTGCTCGGTGGCGGCGGGGAGTACTACATTGCTTGGTATTGCGGATTTTTTCATGGCCTTATTGAGGCGGGTTTGGATATGGCCCGGCTACCTGAAATGGTCGTTGGTACGTCTGCCGGAGCTTATATGGGCTCTTCGTTGCTATCGGGTGAATTTAGTCGCCTACGAACCGAGTTTGATTTTTTTGGAAAGTTTCCCGAGATTTTTGCCAAGATTGCGCCTTTAGCTAAGCCCAATATAAGTCAGATAAGGGCTGACCAAATCAATATGAGCGCAAGCGATGGCAGCATAGAGACACGCAAAATAATCGGCAATGCTGCCTTAGCGGCTAATAATAAATTGAATGGTGATCAGCTTGAAAAGGTGGCTGCATTACTAACGGGCGATAGCAAAAAAAATTGGCCAACAAGCCGGATGTACACAACGGGCATCGATTGCTATACAGGCGAACGTATTGTTGTGGGGCAACAAACCGCCAGAAAGAATGGCATTGCCTTGGCGCATGGTGCGGCAGCAAGCAGCTCCTTACCAGGAGTAGCTGGACCCACAGTATTAGGGGAGCGGTATGTGATGGATGGAGGAATTTGTTCGAATCCCGCTCATGTGGATTTGGTGGCCGGCTCCAAAAGAGCGCTCATCATCACCTTGACGGACGGGGTAACGGGCGCAATTCTGACTACCATTCCACATCCCATTACACAAAATATTGAAGACATTAAGGCGACCGGTACAAAGGTAAAGTGGATCGTTGCTGGCACACCCAAAGGCCTTAACTTACTTGACCCAAAGCAGATTGCTGGCGCATTGAGTACGGGCTATGATCGAGCAAAAATGGAAGCACCAAAAATCAAAGAGTTTTGGTCATAAGGCGAGCCTCTTTGGCCCTTTCCAAAATCACTAGACATGCTTTAAGAGGATGCATCAAAAGGCACACTTGTGTTGATCAACGTCCTTTAGTAGGACTGGCGCAGCTAGTTGATCTAAATCAACTGCTAGAGCCTTATTTTATTTAAATCAGTATCAGCACAGGAATAGAGTGCATACTGAAAAAAGTATGCAAGGTGTCCCATCATGATTAAAAAAGTATTCTTGGTTTTAGCGTTGATCGGTTTAGCAAAGGCAGTATTTTCTGCAGCACCTCAAGACATACTGAAAGGGTATGAGGCCCAATCTGGCAGAGCATCAGCTGCTCGCGGCGAGCAGTTCTTCAATGCCAAGCATGGCAAAGAATGGAGTTGTGCCTCATGCCATGAAAATCCCCCCAATCACGATACCAAGCACATTGTTACTGGTAAGGCCATTAAGTCCTTATCCCCGAATGTGAATTCCGAGCGGTTTGTTGATCAAATCAAGGTTGAAAAGTGGTTTAAGCGGAACTGCAATGATGTCTTGGCTCGTACATTCACGAGCCAAGAAAAAGCGGATGTGCTTGCTTGGTTAATGACAGTCAAATAGGACGCTTATGAAAGCCCGCCTCTTTTTACTATTCTTGGCCGTATTGGCAATACCAGTGTATGCCGCAAAAATGACCATGCCATTAGGCGCTCCCGAGTCCTATGAAGCTGAATGCGCCAGCTGTCACCTGGCATATCCGCCAGGATTGTTGGGTCAGAAAAATTGGCAAAGCATTATGTCGGGCCTTGATAAACACTTTGGTTCGGATGCGAGCCTTGACGCAAAAACTCAAATGGAAATTACCCAATGGCTGATAAAAAATGCGGCTACCCGAGAAAAGTATTCTGCTTTTGCTCCAGAGAATCGAATCACTAAAACGGCGTGGTTTATTCGTAAGCACGATGAAGTCGGAGTCGATGTATGGAAAAGAGCTGGAATAAAGAGTCCAGCAAACTGCGCTGCTTGCCACGCAGATGCAGCTAAAGGGGATTTTGAGGAAGACCGTGTACGGATACCTACAAAATGAATATCTCAAATAAAAAACAAGCCATTCTCGTATGGGACTTTCCCGTCCGAGTTTTTCATTGGCTTTTAGTGATATCGTTTGCGGGGGCTTGGCTTACTTCGGAGAGCGAAGCACAGCAACTGATTCACTATGCATTTGGGTATTCGGCTTGCGCCATCATTCTATTTAGAATAGTTTGGGGAGTGGTGGGTACTCGGTATGCCCGGTTTACCCAATTTATTAAAGGCCCCACAGAAACAGGGCAGCACATCAAGTCCTTATTGGTAGGAAAAAAGCCTCCGAGCCCTGGGCACAATCCTGCGGGCGCCCTGGTGATGATTTCATTGATGATTTTGATCTTGCTTATCGGTTTAACTGGCTATGGGATCGTCAAGGATGTTCTTGGGGAATGGATGAGCGGGGCGCATGAAGCAATCTCCGATCTGGCATTCTGGCTCGTTTTACTGCACGTAGCTGCCGCAATCATCATGAGCTTTTTGCAAAAAGAAAATTTAGTGAGATCCATGTTGACCGGCATGAAACAAGGATCCCCAGAGCAAGCAATTCGCTATCCCATGGTTTTGGTTGGTATAAGCCTAGCCCTTGCTTATATGTATTTTTTTTATTTGGTCGTCAGCGGCTCTTTGCCAAGCCTAACGCAGTAAGCTAAGTCAAGCATAGTCAGCTTAGGACTGGCACTGTACCGGTCGTCGCGATACAAAAAGAGGGCCTCTAGCCCTCTTTGCATTTCTCCACCTGCTATTGCGTATGAAAATCCAGCTGATTTTCTAAGAGTAGTACTATTTAAATCTATGAAATACGCAAACGAAATATTCTTCTTTGTTTTTGCTCTAATCGCATGGGGATTACTGTACGGTTCACGGTTTATATTAATGCTGGGTCACGCAAGTCAAACCGAAAAACTGTGGCTAATCGCCCTTACGCTGACCGCCTCTTCATTTACGATCTTCGCAGTAGCATCTACGCTATCCTTATCCTTGCTGACATTAGCAAATACCTGTTTTATTGCGAGCTTTGTTTACTTTGGCTTATTTTGCCGATCGCTGAACGGCCCGATTACAAAAAATGTGCATTTTATTGTTATTGCAGGTCTGTTGGTCTTTGTTGCTGTATTTGAATACTTAAGACAGAAGGGGTTATTTGTAGAAAGGGTTAGTTTGATCAGCCTAATAGGGGCATCGTGTTTTGTCTGGGAGCTAAAGGAGTTAAGGCGGCTTAAAGGAATCAAATCTACCCAACTCCGGTTTTTGGTTTACACCATTGCGATCGAATTAATCCTTACCATTGCTAGGCTTGTCGCCTTGTACATTGATGGCGGGTTATCTACTCCGAACTTATATCAAGAGGAAGTATTTAGTGCCTCAATTCGGTGGGCGTGGCTTGGTATAACAATCCTGTCTTATGTAGCGGTCCTTGGTTATTGGTTAGAAAAAATAAGTATTGAAAAGGCTCAAGTAATACAAGATAGCGCCAGAATTACTGGGCTCTTAAAAGAAAAAGAGCGCCTCATCTACGGCTTACTCAAGGCCAACAAGACGGCGGCCACCGGCGCTTTATCAGCGTCTATTGCGCATGAGCTCAATCAGCCACTTGGGGCATCCAATCTCAATATTCAGTTGCTCAAAATGAAATTAGAAAAAGGGGCCATCAATCCCGAGCTGGGCAAGGAGATTTTAGATTCTCTGGAGGCCGACAACCAGCGTGCAGCATCGATAGTTAAATCACTCAGGTCCATATTTATTGAGGGCAATTCAAATACCGAAAAAGTTCAAATGGACGATTTGATATCCAAAGTATTGGATATTGTTACGCCTGAACTAAAGTCAAAGAATATCCAAATCCAGCTTCGAGTAGATGATCGATTGGCGATTAAGGTCAATCCAGCCGAAATTGAACAAGTGATATTGAACTTGCTGAACAACGCTATACAGGCCTTGGCGAACTCAGGCACGCTAAAGCGCCACATTGTTATAAGGGCTACTCAATCTGACAAGTTGGTGCGCGTAAGCATTTCTGATAATGGGGGTGGCGTGCCTGCTGAATTTAGATCCCATTTATTTGAATTGCTAAGCACCACCAAAAAATCCGGCATGGGTTTGGGTCTGTGGCTTTGTAAGCACATTGTCACTCGATATGGCGGCTCAATTCAGTACGAAGATGCCCTTGGCGGCGGCGCTACATTTATATTTGAATTGCCTTTAGCATCCTAGAAATAAGGTCATGACCAACTTCAATCAGCTGCCTAGCGATTTACCCATTCCGCACGATGATGGCTCAACCCATCACTTGAAGGGAATGAAACTACCCCCTATTTCTTTAATTGCCACCAATGGCAAGACCCTTCATCTTGGAGACATCAAAGGTAAATTGGTGATCTATTGCTATCCCATGACAGGCCAGCCCAATGTTGCATTGCCAGACGGTTGGGATCAAATTCCGGGGGCAAGGGGGTGTACTCCCCAAAGCTGTTCCTATCGAGATCACTACCTAGAACTTAAAGCATTGGGCGCAGAAGTGGTGGGTTTGAGTGTGCAGTCTACTGACTATCAAAAAGAGATGGCCGATCGACTTCACCTGCCATTTCCTGTGGTGAGTGATAAAGATTATCAATTTCAAAAGGCATTGAATATGCCAACTTTTGTGGCTGCTGGCATGACATTATTAAAGCGAGTCACACTCATTGCCAATCATGGCGTGATTGAAGCAGTTCACTACCCCATCTTCCCAAGCGATAGTGACGCGGCCTGGGTAATTGACTATTTAAAAACCCATTCAGTTGCTTAGCCTAGCGCCACAGTCGATGGATTGCTAGACTCTAGTGAGCGCCCGTATTGCCTCAATGTGTTTCTCGGATGTCCCGTAGCGATCCAGAAGCAATTGCCGCTGCCCCATTTCAAACTCAGTAAATGTAAATGCGGGGCCAACAACACAACTGACTAAGCAAAAGGAGTCGGTCCGCACCGGTTTTGCTGCAAACCAGGTGCCGGCAGGGATTGTGGTTTGAAACTGCATGGACTCGGGGCCAATCTGAGCTGTGGCGAGCTCATTCTGCGCATCAAAGTAATGGATGGCGATATCGCAGCCCAAATGAAAGAACCAGGCCTCATCGGACTGAATGCGATGCCATGCCGAAAAATCATGCCCCGATAAAAGGTAGTAAATGCTGGAATAGGCATTCTTGCTATTGCCATTGGCCTCCGTTACAAGGGAGCTTGCCCGATGCATTTCCCGGTAGAAGCCCCCTTCTGGGTGGGGCTCTAGTGCGAGCGAGTCAATTACAGTCTGGATGTCCTGCATAAAGGGGCGCCTTTTCTATATACACAATTCAATAAAAGTACGATAAACTATTTACAAGCAGGAGAGTGAGGCTATGCCTCCACCGAAGGCGCAAACTCCCATGAACGCTCAGGTATCCACCCGGAAGGTACTGCTTATCCTAAATAGCCGTCTGGAGAGTCGCCATTCTATGGCGCACCGAAGGAGCAAATACTAAGCTGGGCTTAGTGTGAATCTCTCAGGTATCAGGGACAGGGGGAGCGGCAAGCTTGCAATCAGCCAGTCTGATTGCGTGGCGCTATTAGGAGCCCTGCAATGACACGTTATTCCGGTTAATTCAGTGAATTGATTTTGGAGCATTGGCCATCCATTTGGTCACCCCTACAACCCACTGAATGAAAGTAATTCCCATGTCAAATCAATATGCAAACGAAGCCCCATACCACCCTGGTTATGAGGACGCTTCATTTAAAAACGAAGTATCCCCACAAATTGCAGAGTTAATGGAGTATCGAAAGATGAATGCCCGGCACTTGCAGTTCTCCAATACCATCGTGCAGTTCTGTAAGTCTGATTTAAACCACCATGCCCTGCAAAAGCCAGTAAGAAGTTAAACAGGACAGCAAACCAGAAGATGGATTGCAAACCACCTGCGGGTGGTTTTTTTTCATGGCGATGTACTATAGCAATTCATCACTCCTTAAGGCGCAGCATGCTTATCGTCACCACATTGATTGCCTGTATTTTGGCGGCACTCTTTATTCGTCTATCGTTTGGTGTTATTCGTCTGCGACGACACCATAAAGTAGGTCTGGGCAGCGGCGGCGTTGACGATTTGGAGCGTGCCATTCGTGCCCAAGCGAACTTTGCTGAATACGTGCCGATCGCATTAATACTCATGGCATGCCTCGAGTTCAATGGCGCGCCGCTCTGGCTGATTGCCATTCTTGGCATTGCCTTCGTGACTGGCCGAGTGATTCATGCCAAAGGAATGAATCAACCACCACCCCACTTTAGCAATCGTGTGATTGGCATGAAATTCACCATCACGACCCTCATTATGTTGGTGGTATTTAATCTAGCCTGGTTGCTATTGCAGCTCTGGTCATAGGAAAAGATATGCAGACGAAGCGCCATTACTTTTCAATAGCCTGCTGTATCGTACTCCCGCTTTTATACGGGTGCGCCACGACGAACTATGGCGATAATCAATTTAATCTCAGTATGGCGAGCTCAGGCAAAGACGTCATGTGGGTGCCAACCAAAGTTGAGATGGCCGATCAAATGCTCACACTCGCACAAGTGCGCCCAGGTGATCGGGTATATGACTTAGGCTCTGGAGATGGCGTCATTCCGATTGAAGCAGCAAAAAAATATCAGGTACGTACTGTCGGCATTGAGTACAACCCGGATTTAGTAAAGCTATCCCAGCGCAATGCAGAGCGGGCTAAAGTCCAAAACCTCGTGACATTTAAGCAGGGCGATATTTTTGTAGAAGATTTTTCACAAGCCACTGTGCTGACCTTGTATTTGGGGGAAAACCTCAACACTAAGCTGATGCCGACCATTTTAAAAATGCAGGCCGGTACGCGCGTGGTATCCAATACATTTCGTATGGAGTCATGGATACCAGATCAGGAAGTGCGTATTTCTAATGGAGAAATGGCCTACCTTTGGGTTGTCCCGGCCCATATCGATGGTAGCTGGCAATGGAATGGCCCAGCTGGACTAGGCGATCTTCGCATCGAGATTCGCCAGAAGAAACAATTCTTTGATGGCACCTTGTATCAGGACAATAAGCGAATAGCGCACTTTGAAGACGGCCGCATACGAGGATCTGATTTGGAGTTTGCCTTTGCATACCAAAAGATAAATTATGTTTTCAAGGGCCGCATCAATGGAGCCAGCATGACGGGCAATCTGAACAATAACCCTTCGTTGGCCGTTAGTGGCAAACGCTAAGAGTAAGCCTAGCCGTGTTTAGCTTCACTCAATTAGCACTGCCACTGATTCAGGCCCCCATGGCTGGTGGAATTACTACGCCACAATTGGTAGCGGCGGTCGCAAATCATGGCGGTGTTGGCAGCTTTGGTTTTGCATACAGTACTCCAGAAAAAATTCATGCAGATTTAGTTACAGCACAGTCGCTGACAAGCGGACCCATTAATGCAAACTTTTTTGTGTTCAACTCAGTTCGTTTGCCAAGCGATGAGATGCAAGCAAATGCAATTCAGGCGTTGCGTTCGCTCGGCGTTGACGGAGTTCAATCGCTCACCATTCCAGTAGCGCCCTTCTATCCCAATCTGATGGAACAGTTAGAGCCTGTCTGGAGGGCTCGGCCAGCCATCCTCAGTTTTCATTTTGGCTTACCGCCAGATGGGGTCATTGCAAAAGCGCATGCGCTCGGAATTGCGGTGGGCATCACCGCCACCAGCCTTGGGGAAGGCTTAGCCATTGAATCTGCTTCTGCCGATTTTATTGTTGCCCAGGGAATTGAAGCCGGCGGGCATCGCGGCCAATTTGATTTACAGGCCAACGATGAGGCGCTAAGCACCTTAGAGCTAACTGCTCAACTGGCTAAGCGTTGCCGCATTCCAATCGTTGCTGCAGGTGGCATCATGAATGGCGCCCACATACAAGATGCATTGGCAACGGGTGCGCAGGCAGCACAGCTCGGCACCGCATTTTTATGTTGCGATGAGTCAGGGACGCCGCCCAGTTATCGCCACTATTTATTACACAAACAAGATAGGCCAACGACGCTAACAAAAGCGTTTTCTGGACGCCTTGCGCGCGGCCTGGAAAATACCTTCACACGGACTATGCAAGACCAAACGACATTGCCCTTTCCAATCCAAAACACCCTGACGGGGCTACTCCGCCAGTGGGCTGTGGCACAGAACGATGCCGAGTACCAGAGTCTTTGGGCGGGTACGGGGTACGCACAGGTTCGGAGCATGTCTACAAAAGACCTGATGCAGCAATTACGTAATGAGATCAAAGAACAACAATAAAAATTGAATGCATCAAACATGAAACAGATTATTGGCTTGCACCCTGCCCATGAGCAGCATTGGGTAGGCGATGGATTTCCAGTTTGGCTAGCTCGGCTGACCTAGAAGCTGGCAGCTAATCCAATCGACGTGCCGCGTACGTTCTGCCCAAATTGATAACGAAACACAATTCGCACTCGACTAAAAAGAGGCTCCGATTGGCTGCGGTCAAACTCGATACCAGTTCCTACCGATGAGAGTGAATTAAAACCGAGTGCGCCGCGCAGATCGCCTAAAAACTCGGTATGCGCCAATTCCATGACAGCACGAATTGGCATCGTAAAAAAAGTAAGTGGCGTGGGCACTCGATTACGAGCCCATAAGCTCAGGCTTTGGGAGTTGGCTGAGCCCTGAACTGCCTTAGAGGTATCAAAGGTATTCATTTCAATATTGGTGTAGCGCAATTCAATATCAATTTCACGTTCCGGCTTGTAATTCTCATAGTCCAGCATCAGCGACCCGCCCAGGCCGTAGGTATTCATGCGCCCATTCTTTAAAAACTGCAAATCAGCGCCCGTTTGATTTTCAATTACCCGAGAGGCAATCGACAGATCACTTTCTAGATGGCCCAGCATGACGTTGGCAATCGGCCTGATGCGCAGTTCGTTAGTGAGTGGAAAATCCCAGCCGACACCGCCGGTGCCAGTGATGCTATTCCAGTGCACAGGGACATCAACGCTAATATTGCCGACGTTCCCTACAAAACTGGGGTTGTATCGATTAACCGCGAGAGTGCCCTCGAGATAAAGCGGCACATCTTTACTCAGGCGATCTCCGCCGCCCAAGGAAATCATTTGCAAGTTGGGATTATTACCGCTGCGGTCAGTAATGGATAAGGATCCGGTGGTGACGTCGGGCGTTAAAGAATAGCCAGTAATCACCATGAAGGCATCGGCCCGTTTTTTTAAAAAAGAATTGAGGGCATCGACGCCTTGTGCGTGTGCACCTGAAATCAATGCGCACCAAAACACAATGAGGCAAATCAGGCGGCTTCGAATGGGGTATGGCATCGGTGAGGCGCTTAGCAGGGCGAGACTAAAAAGTTATGGGCGTGTGCGGGCCGAATAATGAACCCACAAGATCTTCGAAATTATAAGACGGCTAAGCCCCATGGCAACCCGTTATTATATGAACGTGAATAACTTTCTTGATCCCGCCATCCTCTTCTTTGTGTTTGGCGCTTTTGCTGGCCTGATTAAGTCCAATTTAGAGATTCCGCAACCGATTGCGCGTTTTCTCTCGCTGTATTTGTTAATGGCCTTAGGGCTAAAAGGCGGCTTTGCGCTGCAGAAATCGGGCTTCACTCAGGAGATTGGTTTAGCGCTAGGCCTAGCCATCTTTTTAGCGATCATTATTCCAATCATTGCCTATGCAGTGCTGCGTACCCGGCTAAACAATTATGACTCTGCCGCCATCGCAGCAACTTATGGCTCTGTAAGCGCGGTTACCTTTATCACGGCAACCCAATTTTTGAGCAATCAATCGATTCCTTATGGCGGGCACATGGCTGCAGCCATGGCCCTGATGGAGTCGCCCGCTATTATTTTGGCAATTGTATTGGCCAATAAAGCCCGTGTGAGCAGTACCAGTAAGACTCAGTCCATTGGTTTGTCGAAGGTATTGCATGAATCATTTACCGACGGAGCGCAGCTTTTATTGCTCGGATCAATGGTGGTTGGCATGCTCAGCGGGGAAGATGGTCAGCGCATCATGGCGCCATTCTCAATCGATTTATTTAAAGGAATGTTGGCGTTCTTCCTCTTGGATATGGGGCTGATGGCAGCAAAAAATTTCAGCGGCATCAAAGGCAAGCCCCTGATCGTTGTGATTTATGCACTGCTTGCACCCTTAGTCCACGCAGGCATTGCTTTGATCCTCTGTACTCTATTGCAATTGCCGCTGGGAGATACGATCCTATTAATGGTGCTTGCCGCCAGTGCATCGTATATTGCGGTGCCGGCAGTATTGCGCCATGCCTTGCCCGAAGTTAATCCAGCCCTCTATATGGGTATGTCTTTGGGCATCACCTTCCCCTTCAATATCATTATCGGCATACCGCTGTACTCATTTGTAGCGCAACTGCTGCGATAACGCCGTATTCATACTTCGCCATGACTACTTGGTATAGTGTGTTGATTCATTAACCAAAGGACTGATATGACCCACCACGAAAAACTCATTGCTGCGTTTGAGGCTTACAAAGAAGAGAATGCCAAGTTTCAGGAAAAGGGCGTGAAAGCATCGGCTGCACGCGCACGCAAAGCACTTCAGGAAATTGCTGGGTCATGCAAAGAGCGCCGTAAAGAAATTACGGCAGAAAAAGAAGTGCTTGAGGGCAAAAAAGGCGAAGGCATGTCACAAGATGCTGCCCGTCACGCCCATATTCGCAAGTAATTAATACGCACCTAATTGGTGCTGTTTAAAGAAAGCACTAGGCTTCGATCAATTAATATCTAAATGCAGTCGATTTATTTATTTTTTCCTCCATACGCATTCTTTGGCCATCCCTCGGGATGGCCTTTTCTTTGCGGTGCAGCTTATTTCATTCCGGTTGGTGTTGGGTTGGCTGATACTTCCATGGACAATTTAACTGCGCGCTTGGCCATTTCCTCAAATGAAGCAATCGACCCCGAGCCAGTTCTAAAGGTTTCGCCCTGCAAGGTAATCACACCGCCACCAATAAAGTCCTTGGACTGACTATCGGTAATTTTGCTCTCGATGACCAGTGCAGGTGTTTTGGAGTTAACGCCGGAGGCATAGGCTGCTGCATTGGTAGCAAGACCAATTGGCGTAAAGTTCCACGGTTTTAGGCCATCAGCGGAAACTTCAGCGCCCGTAATACCGACCGATATACGCACTACGCCAGGGCCCGGTTGTGTGACGATGCGTAAGCCGCGACGACCTTCAACCGCCTCGCGCATCGACATTTCTAGGGCACGTTTTGTCTGCGCAACTACTTGAGGGGTAATCTCGCTCGTGAACTGGGATTGATTCAGATAGATGGGGTCTAAGATAACAGCGGTATAGGTATTGGGATTAATGCCTGCCTTGCGATAGCGCCAAATGCGCGTTCCATCAGGAGTATTCGTAACAGGCTGCAACAGACGATAGTTGGGTAAAAAACCGGATTCTGGAATGGAGGTCGTAGACATAATTTTGGGGCCGCTGCTGCAGGCTACCAAAGTGCTTACGAGAGGCACCATTACGAGGAGTGCAACTAATGTTCTGCGATTCATAAAGAGATCCTTTTGAGCCTGTGATTATTGAGGTAAATTCATTCTACGGCCAATTCTACAAAAGCAACTGAAATGTAAGTATGCCAAGAATAGAAAAGATTGATAAAAAGGAAGAAATATGACCAAAAGTGACCGATTTGAAAAAGGCATCGTGGTGCGTCGTAAGGTATTGGGCGATGCCTATGTCGACCAAGCAATGCAGAAGGCAGATGATTTCTCGATGCCGCTGCAGGATTTTGTGACTGAAAATGCCTGGGGTACGGTGTGGGTGCGAGACGGTCTAACGCTCAAGCAGCGCAGCTTAATTACAGTATCCGCCATCATTGCCATGAACCGACCGCATGAACTGAAGCTGCACATACGTGGCGCACTCAACAATGGCGTCACAAGGGAAGAGCTACGCGAAGTCTTTTTGCACTGCGGTGCCTACTGCGGCGCGCCCGCTGTAGTCGATGCGTTTCGGATCGCCCGCGAGGTGTTCGCAGAAGACCCTACATCAGCAGATTAATACGTACCGGGATACAAAATATCTTTGGTCACATTTTGAATATCACGGTGACCCGTAAAGGCCATCGTGATATCAAGCTCTTTGTGAATAATCTCGAGGCATTTTGTTACGCCGGCTTCACCCATGGCGCCCAGACCGTACAAGAATGGGCGACCAATCAGAGTACCGCGCGCGCCCAGTGCCCATGCCTTTAAAACATCTTGGCCAGAGCGAATGCCGCCGTCCATCCACACCTCGATATCCTTACCAACCGCATTGACGATGCCGGGCAAGGCATGAATGCTCGAAACTGCCCCATCCAGTTGACGGCCACCATGGTTTGAAACGATGAGCGCATCCGCGCCGGAATCTGCGGCGAGACGTGCGTCGCCCTCATCCAATATTCCCTTAATGATGAGCTTTCCGCCCCAGCGTTTTTTGATCCATTCAACGTCGCCCCAATTCAGGCCCGGATCAAACTGCTCAGCGGTCCACGAAGACAAGGACGACATATTGCCTACGCCAGTAGCGTGACCCACAATATTGCGAAAGGTTCTGCGCTGTGTCATCGCCATGCCCAAACACCAACGCGGCTTGGTCATCATGTTAATGATGTTGGAAATGGTTAGTTTAGGAGGTGCACTCAAACCATTTTTAAGATCTTTATGGCGCTGCCCTAGAATTTGTAAATCCAAAGTAAGCATTAGGGCAGAACATTTGGCGACGCGTGCACGCTCAATTAAACGCTCGATGAAGCCGCGGTCTTTCATGACATAGAGCTGAAACCAAAATGGTTTAGTAGTGTGCTCGGCAACATCTTCAATCGAGCAAATACTCATGGTCGATAAGCAGAAAGGCACACCAAACTTTTCTGCTGCCTTAGCTGCCAGAATTTCGCCATCAGCACACTGCATGCCGGTTAGTCCGGTTGGGGCCAGAGCAACCGGCATAGCTACTTCTTCCCCAATCATGGTCGTTTTCGTGGTGCGGTTCACCATGTTGACAGCAACGCGCTGGCGCAATTTAATTTTCTGAAAATCCGATTCATTGGCACGGTAAGTTGATTCAGTCCACGAACCCGAATCCGCATAGTCATAAAACATCTTGGGAGTGCGTTTCTGATGCAGTACGCGCAAGTCTTCAATATTGGTAATAACAGGCATGATCAATCCTTATTAATTCAACACTCAATAACAGTATTGTATGGAGTCTAGTCTAGCCCTGAATTACGGCAGGAGCAAAGCGTAGTTACCCTCGGGGATCAGGCGCTAGGTAGCATACCAAACAAGGTTAATTGCATTGCCTGATTGCGAATCGGCACCAAGGCCAGGTATTCCGGACTCCGCGCCCACCGCTGGGCATCTGCTGCGCTTGCAAACTCGAGTTGTACGTAAGCAGAGAATGGCTTGCATTCAAGCTCATTCCAAAAAACCTCGCCACGTACCCCGCGCTGCGTAACACGCCCACCATACTGTTCCACCGTGGCGCCAACCTGCGCGCGGTATTCCTCAAACGCTAACGGGTCCTGTAGTTCGATTAAGCCAAGTACGTGCACTGCCATTGAGTTGCTCCGGTTCTAGTATTGCTCTGAATGGAAGTTGAATAGGTATAGTACTGAATACACACAAGGGAATCCAGTGAAGAGTGATACCAGGGGCATGTTGATCGGATTTGGTGGCATAGCCATCTTTAGCTTGACCTTGCCGGTGAGCAAAATAGCAGTTCAAGTCCTTGACCCCTATTTCATTGTGTTTGGCAGGGCAGCTCTTGCGGGATTGGTTGCCCTGGCATACCTTGTTGCGATTCGAGCGCCCTTACCTCGCCGCACTACTCTGCCAGGATTTGCCTGGATTGCGCTAGGGGCAGTTTTTGGGTTTCCTTTGTTTATTACGATCGCCATGATGCAAGGCCCTTCGTCCAATGGCGCAGTGATCTTGGGGATCTTGCCTTTGGTTACTACCGTGCTGGGTGCCCTGCGC
>JBIILR010000023.1:0-14554 GCA_044338365.1 Polynucleobacter sp.
GGGCGATGAAATGTTATAGGGCAAATTACCAACGACCTTGATCTGTTTTGCGCCACTGGCTTTTTTTGTATGCGCCCACCCTAGAAAATCAAAGTTAAGCGCGTCGCCCTCGGTAATGGTTAAGCCGAGTAAATTCTGCTTGCGCCAATATGCCACTAAATCACGATCGATCTCGAGTAAGTCCAAGTTCTCTAGGTTAGCCAATAAAGGCTTAGTCAGCGCACCAAGACCTGGGCCGATTTCTAGAAGAGCCACATCATTAGCGGGTCCAATCAAGCTCACAATCGCATGAATGATGCCCTCATCAATCAGAAAGTTTTGGCCGAAGCGTTTACGCGCCTGATGCATGGGCTAAAGAAGTCTTACGATGCTGGGCAAGCTGAAATGCAAGGCGGATGGCTTCAAGCATGCTACCCGCGTCAGCCTCTCCCTTGCCCGCAATATCCAGTGCGGTGCCATGGTCTACTGATGTACGAATAATCGGCAGTCCTAGCGTGACGTTTACGCCAGTATTAAAAGTAACGAATTTAAATGGGGCCAAGCCTTGATCGTGGTACATCGCTAAATACGCATCCACCCGATCCAGCGATCGAAAATCAAATAGGGTGTCCCCCGGAAAAGGCCCCTCCACTCGAATACCCGCTTGCTGTGCCTGTGCAATCGCTGGTTCTATCGTCGTACTTTCTTCTGAGCCCAAATAGCCACCCTCGCCTGCATGGGGGTTAAGGCCAGCTACCAAAATCCGTGGCTCGGCAATGCCAAATTGGTTCTTTAAGCCGACGTGCAGAATTTCAATCGTCTCCAGCACCGACTTGACGGTAATCTGCGCTGAAACTAAAGCAAGTGGCACATGGATGGTAGTGAGAGCGGCACGCAACGGTAAACCGCGCTGTAAGCCCATTAAACCGGCAGGTAAGTTGGCGCATAGCATCATCACTACGCGTTGTACTCCACATGCGGCTGCCAGATACTCTGTATGCCCTGTAAATACGATGCCAGACTGATTGATAATTCCTTTGTGTACCGGAGCAGTCACCATAGCCTGAAAACGCCCCGCTTTACACCCAGTTATTGCGGCATCAAGGGTAGCCAGGACATAGGCTGCATTGTTTGCATCAAGTAAACCTGAAACAACTGGCTTGTTTAACTTTACGGACTCAATATGTAAGCGCGGATGAATTGCAAGCGGACTAAATAGGATGGGATCACCAACCAATGTAATGTGGACGTTCTCCTGCTCTTGCAAAAACGCCTGTGCAGCTTGAGCCGATACCTCAGGACCAATACCAGCCGGCTCACCCGTTGTAATGACTAAATCAACGCGTGACATTGTCTAAGTTAAGAATCCGCACAGTCGCTGTATCGCGCAATTGACGAAGCCAATCTTGATATAGCTGCTCAAACTTACGTTCGCGTATGGCAGCCCGTGCGAATTCACGCTGCTTTTCGACGGTTAACTGTGCATCACGGCGCTCAAGCACTTGAATTAAGTGCCAACCAAACTCTGTTTTTACTGGATTACTCACCTCACCAATGTCCAGGCGATTCATAGCGACCTCAAACTCAGGCACCAACTGACCAGGTGACATCCAGCCCAGTACACCGCCATTGGCCGCAGAGCCATCCTCAGAATGCTTCTTCGCTAGCTCACCAAAATCAGCTGCCTTGGCACGCACTTGGTCGCGGTATCCCGACAAACGCCGCTCCGCATCGGCATCCGTTAGTCCGGCCCGATTGCGCAAGAGGATATGGCGCGCATTGGTCTCTGTAATCGTAATGTTTTTGGGTGTGAAATCGCCCACCGCCTCTGGAATCGGGGCTTGGCTTGCCGCCATCATTACTCGGCGATCTAAGACTTTAAGTACATGAAAACCGGCCGGGCTTTTTACTACTGTATTGGCCAGCTGTCCAGAGCCAATATTACGAACTGCCTCAAGAAAGAGCTGCGGTAATCGGTCAGGCGTTCGATAGCCTAAATTCTGGAATTTAATGCGTGGGTTTTCTTTTGCTGCCTTTGCTCCAAGCTGCAAGAAATCCACATCACCTCGCGCTTCTCGCAATAAAGTATCGGCTTGTTTACGTGCTTCCGCAATCGTGCCAGGCCCAGCATTGGCATCGACGGGAATAAAAATTTGGGCAACGTCTAATTCTTCTTGGCCGCCTGCTGCCGGTACATTCGCTGCTGGGGTATTCATGGCCCTAGTACGCTCGCTAATGTAGTTATCGACTTCTGCGTCCGAGATTTTGATTTGCGAATCGACCTCACGCTCTCGAAAGCGCGAAACAATAATGTCATCGCGCAGCATCTCGCGATAACGTGCAAAACTCGATCCCGAACTCTTAATAGTGGCCCGAAATTCAGCCATACTTAACTTATTTCGAGCGGCGATGTCGGCAATGATTTTATCGAGCTCAGAATTGCCAACACTAATACCGCTCTGCTCCGCTTCTTGCAATTGAATTTTTTCTACAATCAGGCGCTCCAGCACTTGCTTGCGCAAGGTTTCTTGATCGAGCATCGCTGCGCCGCCGCCCTGCTTTGTAATGGTTGCCACACGATCATCGATTTCTTTCCGAGTGACGTACCCAGTGTTGACTACAGCAGCGACACCATCAATATCCCGTATCTTGCTGTCAGACGCATTTGCAGAGGCATTAGATTGGGCATAACTTGGAGATGCCGCCGCAACACAGGCGAGCAAGAAAAGAGTGTGAATTAATTTAATGTTGCGGTTCATGCAAAACGTCATTGGTAATTCTCATAAATTGAGGGCGGTATTGTTCTAGTGGTTGGCATGTATCCTGGAACATTTAACCTCATGATATCAACTGGATTGCTGCCGGCAGCCCCAAATCCCCTAAATTCGATTTGAAATAGAACTTGGGTCGTGGTGATTTGGGTTGTATTGCGAACCTGAGAGTAAGCAAATCGACCGGTCCAGCAGTCTTCTTTGTATTCCAAAGCCGCCAGTAAATTAAGGGTATTCATGGTCAAGGAGTCGTATCCCCAGCGCCCTAGCGTGGAAATCTTGCGGGTTATTGGCCACTGTCCAGAAATATTGTATTGATCGGTAGTTGTGGTGCCTGGAGCTGCTTGTATATTGTTTTCTGCCGAAGCGGACACTGGTGGAGTCCATACATTTCGATACCCAAAATTAAGGCTACGCCCTGCCGTTGGGCGCCAACTGCCACCAACCGTCGTTTGTACTAGGCGATTGAGCTGGGTATTGTATTGGCCAAAGGCATCCACATTCAAGTTCCCCATGAGCCGAACCGAGCCAGCGCCTAAGGTATCGGAGTATGTGGTGGGATTTTGTATGGTGTTTGTCAAACCCACCCGCTGCCCAGTGAAATCCTGGCGCTGCGCTATGGTCACATTAGCTCGCTCTGCCCCAGTTGCGGCCTCGATCATGCGACTGGTAACGCCCATGGTTAACTTATTGTTATCGGCAATACGGTCATTGCCCACAAAGGTATTTTCACTGAAGATTTGGGTGATACCAAAGCCAGCGTTGGCGGTGTCAAATAATGGGGTATTGGTTTGATCTTGGAATGGAGTGTAAACATAAAAAGCCCGTGGCTCCATCGTTACCAGCATATCTCGACCAAAAAATCCTTTGAGCTCCCTCGCCTCACGCTCAAACGCCAAACCCGAATCCAAACTTAAGGTAGGTATGGTGAAGCCTTGCGCCGGCGGATAGCCCGCGGTGAAGGCAGTAGCATTGTAATTATTGGATTGGACGCTCAACCTTGGCTTAATGTAGTAACCAGGAGTTATCTTCGGCATACCAACTGCTGCCTTGACCACGGTTCGATCGGCTTGACTAAAAACACCCGGTGCAGTAGCCGCTAAATTACCACCGATGTTATAGGCAAAACGGGTGAAGTCACTCGAAAAACTCACTTGTGGGCCCGTAGGCAGGCTAACGAATTGCTGACTCCGATCGGGGGCTAGTAAGGCATTTTGGCTGTTGTATGCCGCAACAACTTGTGGCAAAACGTTATACGGTGATTGCACCGTGACGGTAGGATCCGGCTGCAAGGTCTGGAAGGTCATTGCCCTGGCTGAGACATTCCAGCCTTTTATCATGGATGTGGTTCCCACCTCTTGTCTAAATTGGTTGGTAATGCCGCCAGCCAAGCTTCTTGAAAAATCAATTGGATACAAATTATCCGAGACCCGCGCAATGTTGGCATACCCATTCCAATTCGGCGCAATACTTTGGCGCTGCTGCCAATCGTACTTCCACCGATCACGCCCGAGTATTTTGTCGTAAGGCAGAAACTCCCCGGCAAGCGTTCCTGAATACTTCGGATCAATGTAGCGATATGAACCGCCCAATTGAGTACCCCTAAAGGTCATGTAACGCGGCATGATCAGCAGATCGCGATTGGGCGCAATGTTAACGTAGTAGGGTTGCGTTACATCAATACCATTAGTCGAGCTATAGCCTGCGATTGGGGCAAGCAAACCCGAGCGCCGTTGATTGGAGGTTGGCAAACTAAAGTACGGCGCGTATGCAATTGGCACATCAAAGAATCGCATAACGCCGTTGGTACCGGTCATTTCTTTTAGCTCATTGTCTACTTCCATGCGATCTGCTGTGAAATACCAATCTAAATTATCGGGCGAGCAGGTCGAGTACGTTCCCTTATCAAACACAAAAATATCGGATGATTGAATCGTTAATTTTTTCGCCTTACCACTCGAGCGGTTATCACGCATTTCGTAGCTCGGCTCTTGCATCTCCCCTTGCCGAGCATCTACTTTAAAACTAGCCTTAGGACCTCGAAAGGTGGAGTTGCCTTTAATCATTTCTACATTGCCGATTAAATCCGCAATATCGGTATCGGGGTGATAAATAATTTCATCGGCTTTAAGAACGGTATCGTTTCGTCGAATTTGAGCGCGGCCCTTCAGCTTCATTTCACGGTCAACAATGCCTTGTATCGAATCACTAAAAGTAAACGTTAAGGCTTGGTTATCCGAAATGGGCTTTCCAACCCGTAATTGATCATCTAATTTTAAAACGCTGACATTACCGCGATCAGGAATCAAGACAAAATTGGCGTTATTGCGTTGCGATGGCGAGGGGCTTGATGCAGGCGCTTGAGCAAATGCTGTCATTGAAAAATACAGCCAAAAACACCCCATCAACGTGCGTAAAAATGGGGTAAAAATAAGGGGGGCGCAAAGGCCAGCGCGACGGCGATAATGGCTCATAAATGCAGACCCACTTATTATACGAATCGATATGCCCAATAACCGCCTAGACACCCTCTGTCACTGGCTGGAAGGTCTCCCTTCCAGCTGGAAGCTTGACCTGTCATCGCTTGTGCCCGCATCAGCCGATGCCAGCTTTCGGCGCTATTTTCGGCTCAATAGCCAAAATGCCTTATATCCCACCCTGATTGTGATGGATGCGCCTCCACAATCGGAGCCGGTTGAGCCCTTTATTGCGATCGCTGAATTACTACAACATGCAGGACTGCATGTGCCCCATGTTCTAGAAAAAAATACAGCCGATGGGTTTTTGCTGCTGAGTGATTTGGGCTCCACAACCTACCTCGCAGTACTCAGTGATTCCAATGCAGATGCACTGTATAGCGATGCAATCGATGCGCTAGTGGCAATGCAATTAGCAAGTCAGCCTGGCGTATTACCGGAATATTCAGAAGTATTATTGCAACGCGAATTGGATCTATTGCCGGAGTGGTATTTAAAGAAACACCTGCAATTTGAGCTGACTGCAAATGAAGAAAAATACCTGCGCAATGCATTTGCCTTGATCTTAAAAAATAATCTGGCCCAGCCTCAGGTGTATGTCCATCGGGATTTTCATTCGCGCAACCTGATGTGCACTGAAACGAAAAATCCCGGCATCTTGGATTTTCAAGATGCGGTGTACGGACCGATTACCTATGATGCCGGATCCCTGTGGCGCGATGCTTACATAGAGTGGCCTGAAGAACGGGTCATTGACTGGGTTGCACGCTATTGGGAGTTGGGTCGTAAAAAAGGATTACCAGTACATGTTGATTTTGGCGAGTTCTATCGTGACTTTGAGTGGATGGGTTTGCAACGCCACATCAAGGTATTGGGAATCTTTGCGCGCCTCTATCACCGCGATGGCAAAGATGGCTATCTCAAGGACATTCCGCTGGTCTTGAAATACGCACTTGCAACTGCCAATCGCTACATTGAATTAAAACCGCTCGCCAGAATACTAGAGCGTGCTAATGGCATTAGCTCGATAAAGTAATGTAGCCAATGAACAGTCCACTCACCCCAAATTCATTGCCATGCTTTTTATTGGCTGCAGGGCGCGGGGAACGCATGCGCCCGCTGACGGATACAACACCAAAGCCACTCTTGCAGATTCAGGGCAGGTCATTATTGCAATGGCACATTGAGGCATTGGTGGCTGCAAACACCAGTCGGGTCGTCATTAATCATGCGTGGCTCGGCGAGCAAATTGAGTTGGCCTTGGGTGATGGCGCGCAGTGGGGGATGCAAATCCAGTACTCACCGGAGGAAACTGCACTTGAGACCGCCGGAGGTATCCGTCAAGCCCTATCGCTAATCAATCCAGAGCCCTACTTTTTAGTGATCAACGGCGATGTATTTTGTCCTGGTTTTCCCATCGCTGCATTTACAAGCCGCTTTCAGGTGCATTTCAATAGTGGGCTTAAGCCACTTGCCTATTTAGCGCTGGTGCCCAACCCCACACAGCACCCGGAGGGCGATTTTTACCTGCAAGGGGATCGTGTCAGCGACAAGCCAATCACCCTCCCATTGCAGGAAACGAAACTGACCTTTTCTGGGATTGGCATTTATCACCAATCCTTGTTTAAAGACCTACGGCCAGGCGCGGCTGCGAAATTAGCCCCTCTACTGCGCTCGGCTATGGCCGAAAATCACGTCTTCGGTGAAAAATATACCGGTCCGTGGCACGATGTAGGGACGCCAAAGCGTTTACATGAGCTAAATCAATTTTATGACCCCAATTAACCCCCCTGTTTTTCAGGCCGAACTCTACCGCCAGCGCCGCGCCCAGTTGGCAAGGCGCATTCGTGAGCAGTCTGGCGGCGGAATTGCCATCCTCTCCACGGCACCAGAGCAATTGCGCAATCGCGATAGTGAGTATCCCTATCGGCATGACAGTGATTTCTTTTATCTGACTGGATTTGATGAGCCGGGTGCCGCCCTGGTTCTGCAAGTTGACCGCAATGCAGTTGTAACGCACCTCTTTTGCCGCCCTAAAGATGTTGAACGGGAAATCTGGGATGGCCTGCGCTTAGGGCCAGAAGCTGCTCCAGACTACCTAGGGGTGGACCACGCTTACCCCAATAGCGAATTGGATCAGGAGTTGCCCAAGCTGCTGGCCGATCAAACGGCACTCTACATTCGCTTAGCTAGCAGCGCAGAAACCGATCGCCGCATTCGCCATTGGATTGATCGGGTTCGTGGCCAAGCGCGCGCTGGAGTCAATGCCCCATCCGAGTTTCGTGATATTGAAGCACTCGTTCATGAGATGCGCCTATTTAAAGACCCCAGCGAAATTGAAACCATGCGGCGTGCCGCAGCGATTTCTGCAGAAGCGCATTTGCGTGCCATGCGCACCTGCAGACCTGGCCAACGCGAATACCAAATTGAAGCCGAGCTCCTTCACGCATTTCGACACAGTGGCGCACAGAGCGTAGCCTACAACAGCATCGTTGCCGCTGGCGCCAATGCCTGCATCTTGCATTACCGTGCCAGCGCTGCCGAACTTCAATCTGGGGATTTATGCTTGATTGATGCTGGTTGTGAACTTGATGGCTATGCCTCTGACATTACACGCACTTTTCCAATTAATGGGCGCTATTCAGCGGCGCAGCGGGCGCTGTATGACATCACCTTAGCCGCACAAGAAGCAGCGGTGGATGCCACTAAGCCTGGCAATACCTTTATGCAACCCCACGATGCTGCGGTACGTGTTCTCACGCAAGGCATGCTCGATGAAAAACTCCTCTCATTGCATCAATTGGGCTCCGTCGACAATGCCATCGAAACAGGCGCCTTCCGCCGTTTCTATATGCATCGTACAAGTCACTGGTTGGGTATGGATGTACACGATGTCGGATCGTATCGCGAAGCGGGCATTGGCAGCGGCCCTGAAAAGCCATGGCGCATTCTTCAGGAAAATATGATGTTAACCATCGAGCCCGGCTTGTATGTTCGTCCCGCAGACGATGTACCAGAAGCATTTTGGAATATCGGCATTCGGATTGAAGACGACGCCCTAGTAACCAAAAATGGGTGTGACTTGATTTCCAGAGGCGTCCCAGTCAAGGCTGCTGAAATCGAAGCAGTGATGCGCGGCTAAGCATGTCTTTATCGAATGCGTCTGTGGATGTGCAAATCATCGGCGGTGGCCCAGTGGGATTGGCATGCGCTGCATGGTGCTTGCAAAAATTTCCGGAGCTCTCGCTCCAGTTGATTGATCGCAATCCACAAAACGATAGCGATATTGTTGTCAGCGACACCCGGGGCATTGCCTTATCCCACGGCAGTAAATTATTGCTGGATATGATTCAGGCATGGCCCAGTGATTCCTGCGCCATCCATTCGGTGCACGTATCGCATGTCGGACAATTTGGTCGAGCGCTCATGACTCGCGATGAATTAGGTCAAGAAGCGCTAGGCCATATTGTGCGCTACCGTGGCATTCATCTTGCGCTCAGGGAAGCCTTACGCCAACTGCAAAAAAGTGCGCCGCACTTCGTTTGGCAACACACCAGTCTCGACGGAGATCAAGATCATTCCCTTGCTCGCTGCATTGTGCATGCAGAAGGCGGCCTATTTACCCAGCAAGACTGGGTCGAATCGGGCCGTGACTATCAGCAATCGGCCCTGGTTGGTCTGGTTGAGGTTGAACATGCCCAGCCTCACCATGCATGGGAGCGCTTTACCAGTGAAGGCCCATTGGCCTTGCTACCGAGCCATCACGGCAGTAACGTACTCAATATGGTGTGGTGCAGCTCACCTAGCGCCGCAGAAAGACTGAATGGCATCTCAGACGCCGACTTTTTACAGGAAATCCAATCCACCTTTGGTTCGCGCGTAGGCCAATTTAAATCGATTCGTGATCGGCGACTCTATCCTTTAGGCCTGAACTACCGTAAAGAGATTGTGCAAGGCAACGAAGTGTGGATTGGCAATGCAGCGCAAGCCCTGCACCCCGTCGCTGGCCAAGGTTTAAATCTGGGATTGCGCGATGCCTACCTCTTAGCAGAACAACTCAGCGGTTTGTTTTCAAAACAATCGCACTCTACTAAATCACGCAACACGATTGACAATGCCTTGCATGAATACAGCCTCAGCAGGCAAGCCGATCGAAAAGCAACGATTGGCATCACCGATTTTTTAGCACGCGTATTCACCTCACCGCTGACCCCCGTGATCGCAGCCCGTGGTGCGGCACTGTCACTATTGCAGTGGTTACCGCCCCTCAAAACCAGTTTAGCTCGCCAAATGATGTTTGGTCGTCGATAGATAACATCCTTTTTTTAAGCACTCCCTAGTCAACATCTTTTTGCCTAAAAATTAGGCAAATTAGTCCAGGCCTAGGCTACAATGGGATGCTTATTTATTGCAGTATTTTCACGCCCACCCCCCATTGACGCTACGGCATTTATGAAAATCGGCCCTCACCAATTAGCCAATCGCCTCTTTGTAGCCCCTATGGCTGGCGTGACCGATCGTCCATTTCGGCAGCTCTGCAAAAAACTGGGGGCGGGTTATGCGGTCTCTGAAATGGTCGCCTCCAATGCCCTGCTGTGGAATAGTGAAAAAACCCAGCGCCGCGCCAATCACCAAGGCGAGTTCAAACCCATTGCAGTGCAAATTGCGGGCGCCGATCCGGCCATGATGGCTGCCGCTGCCAGGATCAATGTGGACCATGGCGCGCAAATCATTGACATCAATATGGGCTGCCCCGCCAAGAAAGTATGCAATGTAGCGGCAGGCTCTGCCTTATTGCGCGATGAGCCCTTGGTGCAACAGATTCTAGAGGCTGTGGTCAATGCCGTTGGTACTGGGCCAGATGCGGTACCGGTCACATTAAAAATCCGTACTGGCTGGGACCGGGAACATAAAAATGCCTTAGCGATTGCGAGCCTTGCAGAGCAATCGGGTATCAGCATGCTAACGGTGCATGGCCGTACCCGCGCCGATCTGTATCACGGTGAAGCGGAATACGAAACCATCACTGCCGTGAAGTCGGCAGTACGCATTCCGGTGGTAGCCAATGGCGATATTCATTCGCCTGAAAAGGCAGCGTTTGTTTTACAGCAAACGGGCGCCGATGCCATCATGATTGGCCGTGCCGCTCAAGGCCGTCCTTGGATATTTCGGGAAATTGATTACTACCTCAATACCGGTAAGAAATTAGATGTTCCAGAAGTGGCTGAAATTCAGACCATCATGAACGCCCACTTAATTGACCACTATGCCTTTTATGGCGAATACATTGGGCTACGAACCGCCCGCAAGCACATTGGTTGGTATTGCAAAGGCTTACGTGACTCGCATGCCTTTCGCCAACGCATGAACGCCGCCGATGACTGCAAAACCCAATTGCAAATGGTGAATGATTTTTTTGATGAAATGAAATCCCATTCTGATCGCCTGTTGTTTTTAGAAGCCGCTTAAATTGACTGAGTTACACGATGCCCAATAAACACCCCATTAGCGAATGCGTTCATACCCAATTGCAACGTTATTTTGCTGACCTCAATGGCAACCCTCCCGATGATGTTTACCACATGGTTTTGAGTGTGGTGGAAAAGCCCATGCTTGAAGTGGTGATGGAGCACGCCAAGCAAAATCAATCGCTGGCCGCGCAATACCTCGGCATTAACCGCAATACGCTCCATAAAAAATTAACCGAACATCAGCTTATTTAAAGCGTTGCCCTGATATCAAACCTTTGCATACTGACATACGACCATGATTCGCACCGCACTCTTATCCGTATCCGACAAAAAGGGCATTGTTCCTTTTGCCCAATCGCTGCATGCCTTGGGTGTCAAATTAATTTCCACCGGCGGTACAGCCAAGCTCCTTGCAGAAAATGGCTTGCCCGTTACCGAGGTATCGTCCCTCACTCAGTTCCCAGAAATGCTCGATGGCCGAGTAAAGACCCTGCATCCGATGGTTCACGGAGGCTTGCTCGCGCGTCGCGACTCCAAGGAGCATATGGATGCGATCGCGGCACAGGGCATTGCGCCGATTGATATGCTGGTTATTAATCTTTATCCATTCAATCAAACCGTAGCGAAAGCCGATTGCTCTTTTGACGAAGCGGTTGAGAACATTGATATTGGCGGACCAGCTATGCTGCGCGCGGCAGCAAAAAACCACCAGGATGTGACGGTGTTGATTTCACCGGACGACTACGAGCCCATTTTGACTGAAATGAAGGCGCATCAGAATACGGTTTCGTATGAAAGCAATTTACGCCTGGCCAAAAAAGTATTTACGCATACTGCTCAGTATGACGGTGCCATTGCAAACTACCTGTCATCGCTGGGCAGCGATTTAGACCACGCCAGCCGCTCACCCTACCCAGAGACCCTGCATCTGGCATTTACTAAAGTGCAAGAGATGCGCTACGGTGAGAACCCGCATCAATCGGCTGCGTTTTATCGTGATACAGCTAACGTGGCAGGCGCCCTCGCCAACTACCATCAGATTCAGGGTAAAGAACTGTCTTACAACAACATTGCCGATGCGGATGCGGCATGGGAATGCGTGAAGAGCTTTTCTGTGGACTCTACTGCTAGCGCAGCCTGCGTCATCATTAAGCACGCCAATCCGTGTGGCGTAGCCACCGGTACAACCGGCCTTGAGGCCTATCAAAAAGCCTTTAAAACCGATCCGAGTTCTGCCTTTGGTGGAATCATTGCATTGAATGTGCCTTGCGATGGCGGGATGGCTGAAGCGATCTCCAAGCAATTTGTTGAAGTATTAATTGCACCCCGCTTTACTGCCGAAGCAAAAGCTGTATTTGCGAGCAAGCAAAATGTGCGTTTACTCGAAATTCCACTCGGCATTGAATTTAATGCATTCGATATGAAGCGCGTGGGCGGTGGTTTATTGGTGCAGACGCCGGACTTTAAAAATGTCGCGCAATCCGAGCTACGCGTGGTCTCAAAACGCCAGCCGACCCCAACCGAGCTCACGGACATGATGTTCGCGTGGCGCGTTGCTAAGTTTGTCAAATCCAATGCCATTGTGTATTGCGCCAACGGCATGACCTTGGGTATTGGTGCTGGTCAAATGAGCCGCGTTGACTCAGCACGGATGGCCAGCATTAAGGCGGAGAATGCGGGTCTGAGCCTCGCATCCTCGGCGGTTGCCAGCGATGCATTTTTTCCGTTTCGGGATGGCTTGGACGTGGTCGTTTCTGCAGGCGCAAGCTGCGCAATTCAGCCCGGCGGCAGCATGCGCGATGAGGAAATCATCGCTGCTGCCAATGAGCATGGCATTGCGATGGTCTTTACCGGCACCCGCCATTTCCGCCACTAGAGCCAAACGGGCATTGATATAAACCCATGCGCTGGATCGGAATTGACCCTGGACTTCGCACCACTGGCTTTGGCATCATCGATGTGGATGGCCAAAAAATGACCTATGTAGCCTCTGGAACAATTGAAAGCGGTGACCCTAAGAAAGGTCTTCCTGAACGCCTAGGCACCTTGTATAACGGCGTTAAAGAAGTCTTAGACACTTACCATCCTGAATCGGCTGCGATTGAAGAGGTTTTTTTAAACGTCAATCCACGCTCGACCCTAATGCTAGGCCAAGCTAGGGGGTCAGTTATCGCTGCCCTTGTATCTGCCAAGCTCAGTGTGGCCGAATACAGCGCCCTGCGCGTCAAGCAGTCGATTGTCGGTACGGGCCGAGCCACTAAGCCACAAGTACAGGAGATGGTGAAACGCTTGTTGCGCTTAAGCCGCGCGCCCGGCACGGATGCATCCGATGCACTCGGTGTCGCCATCTGCGCTGCGCACCACTATCGCTTGCCTGCAGCCCTCAAACCCAAGCCCTCCAGCACAGAGTAAGATCACCCCATGATTGGACGCATTCAAGGCACTTTAATTGCTGTACATCCACCGCGCCTAGTGGTGGATTGCCATGGCGTTGGTTATGAAATCGACGTGCCGATGAGCACCCTCTATCAATTGCCTGGTATCAACCACACGATTACCTTGCTGACGCATTTTCAGGTACGGGAAGACGCGCAGCAACTCTTTGGTTTTGCCACGGAATCCGAGCGCGAAGCCTTTCGAGCGCTGATCAAAATTAGTGGTGTTGGCTCGCGTACGGCACTTGCCGTTTTATCCGGCATGAGTGTGAATGAATTAGCCCAAGCCATTGCCCTCCAAGAACCTGGTCGCTTTACCCAGGTTCCTGGTATCGGCAAAAAAACTGCCGAGCGCCTCTTGCTCGAGCTCAAAGGCAAATTAGGGCCAGATTTAGGTCAAGGCGCTGGTGCGGCCGCTACTGCGCAGCCCAGCAGCGAAGTTCTACAAGCATTGCTGTCTTTGGGTTACTCCGAGAAAGAAGCACTTTTGGCAATTAAGCAAATTAGTCCCGATACCTCGGTTTCTGAAGGCATTCGTCAGGGCTTAAAGTATTTATCTAAAGTGTAAATTCCGCGAAGCGAATACACTCTCACCATGGCCATACACACCGACGATTTAAGTGCATTACCGGACGACCTTCCAGCAGAAGGTGATCGCCTAGTGAGTGGCTCGGCTGGTAATGCAGAAGCCGTCTTTGAGCGCGCCCTACGACCACGCCAGCTCGATGAATACGTCGGCCAAACCAAAGCCCGCTCGCAGCTGGAAATCTTTATTAGCGCCACGCGTGCCCGCAATGAAGCGCTCGATCACGTCTTACTCTTTGGGCCTCCTGGTTTAGGTAAAACAACATTGGCGCACATCATTGCCCGCGAACTCGGGGTGAACTTACGCCAAACCAGCGGCCCCGTACTGGATCGCCCAGGCGACTTGGCGGCCCTGCTCACCAACTTAGAAGCAAACGATGTTCTCTTTATTGATGAGATTCATCGCTTATCGCCCGTGGTGGAAGAGATTCTGTATCCCGCATTAGAAGACTATGCGCTGGACATCATGATTGGCGAAGGTCCTGCCGCGCGCAGCGTCAAACTCGATCTCAAACCCTTTACCCTAATTGGCGCCACCACGCGTGCCGGCATGCTTACGAATCCATTGCGGGACCGTTTTGGAATCGTTGCACGCTTAGAGTTTTATACAACGGATGAGCTCACCCTGATTGTGGAGCGTTCTGCTAATTTACTCAAAGCCAAAATCGATCCTAGCGGTGCCAGTGAAATCGCCCGGCGCGCCCGCGGTACGCCACGGATTGCTAATCGTCTGTTGCGACGGGTGCGTGACTTTGCTGAAGTCAAGGGTACTGGCGTTATCACCAAAGCCATGGCTGATGCGGCATTAGCCATGCTCGATGTCGATCCCAGTGGGT
>JBIILR010000128.1:0-4390 GCA_044338365.1 Polynucleobacter sp.
CGAAAGGGGTGAGGAGCTCATCGTGGACGATCCTAAAATAAATTCAGTTTGAAGCGTGTAGAGTTTGCTCTAAGGCCTGCAATTCTTCTGGCGTATTGGTGTTGGCAAACGCCGCTTCATCGGCAAAAACAACCGTGCTCGAGGGCAGGGTTTCAAACCAGCGATCAATCTTGCGCCCCTCACGCCCTAAAAAATCCTGCAGGGATTGTTTAACGCTACGGCGCATGAGGCAAAAAACCGGCTGCGTCCAGATCGCGCCCGATGGGTCTACGCTGGAGGCATACACCACATCGGATTGCGTATTGATCATGGTCTCCAGCATCTGCTCACTTAGATTCAGAGGAAAGACTGGTGAATCGCAGGGCACCGACAGGAGGTATTCGGTATTGCAGTGCTCTAAACCAGCCGCAAAGCCGGCAAGTGGGCCGGCGAAATCCGGGTGTTGATCAGCTATTACAGTATGGCCATATTGCGCGTAGTGATCTTGGTTGCGATTGGCATTAATCAGGATGCTTGTCACTTGAGGAGTGAGGCGAGCAATTGCATGCTCAATCAAGGGCTTTCCCATGAATGGGATTAGGCCTTTGTCGATGCCACCCATTCGCTGAGCGCGACCGCCCGCCAGAATCAGGCCGGTAATGTCAGCATGCGCAGTCATTAACCACCGATGTAGGACATCTCTACTTTGTTTGCAGAGCGCGCTAGCCCAGCAGTTGCTTGGCCACGGATTTCAGAGTAGTTGTCGTTACGCATAGACCAGGTGCTCATGATGGCATTGGCGATTTCTAAATCGCTACAGCCAGAGCGCAGCATGGTCTTAAAGTCATAGCCTTGGCTGGCAAATAAACACAGATAGAGTTGGCCGTCCGTCGAGATGCGGGCGCGACTGCACTCATGGCAGAAGGTTTGGGTCACGCTGGAAATAACGCCGATTTCACCGGATCCATCGCGGTAGCGCCAACGCTGCGCCACTTCACCAGCATAGTTGGCTTCAATGGGCTCCAGTGGATACATCGCATGAATGCGCTCTATCACTTCTTTGGAAGGCAGCACCTCTTTCATGTCCCAGCCATTTGAACTGCCCACATCCATAAACTCAATGAAGCGCAAGGCGACGCCGGTATTTCGGAAGTGACTTGCCATCGGAATGATCTCTTGATCATTCGTTCCTTTTTTCACCACCATATTCACTTTGATTGACTCAAAGCCGGCCTCTTGAGCCGCAGCAATGCCATCCAGCACATCACTGACCGGAAAGTCTGCATCATTCATTTGTTTAAAGATGGCGTCGTTTAGACCATCTAGGCTAATGGTGAGGCGATGTAAGCCAGCCGCTTTTAGTTGTGCTGCCTTTTTTCGCAAGAGGCTACCGTTGGTGGTGAGGGTTAACTCAAGGGGCTTACCATCTGGTTTTTTTATCTCGGCCAGCATAGAGATCAAACCTTCTACATTCTTACGCAGTAATGGCTCGCCACCCGTCAAGCGAATTTTTTCAATCCCAAGCGATGCAAAAATTGCCGTAAGGCGTGTCATTTCTTCGAAGCTCAGCAGGGCACTTTGTGACAGATAGGGATAGTTCTGATCAAACACTTCTTTGGGCATGCAATAGGTGCAGCGGAAGTTGCACCGATCCGTGACTGAAATGCGTAAATCACGCAAAGGACGTCCACGTAAATCAACCGACCGGCTCGTAGGCTCGGCCAAGGTAGAAGGCATTACAGGGGCAAGGCCCTTGCCTTCATCGATGCGAATGGGGATTACGCGTTCAACCATGACTCAATTATGGCGGTGATTGGAATGGGGTGCTAAGTTAAACAAAACCCCAATAAAGGGGTTTTGCTTAGCTTAGATTTCTTTCGGTACCGATTTTTCCTGCCCACCGGTTTCGATCAGGACCATGGGGCCCTGCGGAAGCGCTGCTGGCGGCTTGGGTTCCCGGGTAGTCCGAATTGGGGCCGGCTCAGACTGTATCTGGGTTTGGACTTCGGCTAATTTAGCCGTGTCTGTACCTACCCAGACCATGCCTGCTGATTCGAGCACCTGCTGCAATGGCTTCTCTTCGAGCGGAGCAAAGGCTACCTTCGGTAGCTCAGGTACTGGCGCCAACGCCACCGGCGCTAGTGCTACTGGCTTTGCCGGCGCAGTTGCCGCTGGCACGAAACTGGCTGTAGCTGATTCGGAGGGTTGCTGGACTGCGCCGTTAGCACGCTCACCATTACTACGCTCACTGTGATTCGAGCGTGGCGGACGAGATCCACGACCACCCGATGGTGGGCTTGCCTTGCGAGCGCTAAAGCTAGCAGTCAGTTCGCTTGTGGCGATGGTTGCCGATGATCCAGCCATTCCAGATGGAGGCCATGCGCCACCCGCTGAGTAGCCAGTGATCACCGTTGCGTTTGCTTCTACGGCACCTTCACTACGCTCAGTGCGTTGCCCACGACCACGACCGCGTCGATTGCGACCGCGACCTTGGCGTTGATCACTTCCATCCGCCGCTAAATTGCTATCGGCTGTAGATGGAGCATCGCTTGGTTTTGTGCTTGAGGCGTCTGCATCAGTGCGTGCGACCTCAGGGCGCTCGGTGCGGCCATTGCGACTGCGACCACGGCCTTCTTGACGGGGTTTTGCTTCGCGCGTGCCTTCTGTGCTTGAGCTTGTATCAGGAGCTGCGCCTGCTGGCCGCTCGCTACGTTCACCGCGACGCCCACGATTACGTCCACGGTCGCCACCATTGCGATTGCCGTCGCGGCTTTGGGCATTGCGGCCGCGGGGAGCAGGAGTTGCTGGTTTAACTTCAGGCTCGCTCGATGAGAACAGGTTTTTGATGAAACCAAAGAAACCGCCCGAGCTCGATTGCGTATTCGCACTTGATGTGCGCGCTGGACGTTGCTGAGCAACCGGCGCTGGTTGGCTAGGCGTAATGCCTTTCACAGCTGCCTCAGGGCGGGCTTTAATATCGCCTTCTTTGCGGCTCACCACGGTATCGGCTTCCAGTTCGCGCGCGGCTTCTTCAGCCATAACGTAACTGGCTTTTTGATCGTCTAGGCGAACATCGTCATGGCGCAAACGCTCTAATTTGTAATGCGGTGTTTCCAAATGCTTATTTGGAATCATCAAGACATTCACTTTGAAACGGCTTTCGATCTTAATGACTTCAGCCCGTTTCTCATTCAAGAGGAAGGCAGCGACTTCAACTGGGACCTGCGTATGAATAGCGGCCGTATTATCTTTCATGGCCTCTTCTTGAATAATCCGCAAGACTTGCAATGCAGACGATTCGGTATCGCGAATGTGCCCGGTGCCATTACAGCGTGGGCAGGCAACGTGGCTACCTTCGGATAAAGCAGGGCGCAAACGTTGACGTGACATTTCCATCAGGCCAAATTTAGAAATCTTGCCCATCTGAACTCGAGCACGATCGTGACGCAGGGCATCACGCAAGCGATTTTCTACATCCTTTTGACTCTTGCTGGATTCCATATCAATGAAGTCAATCACGATTAGGCCGCCGAGGTCACGTAAGCGGGCTTGACGCGCAATCTCATCCGCCGCCTCTAGGTTAGTCCGGGTAGCGGTCTCTTCAATATCGGATCCACGAGTAGCGCGCGCCGAGTTGACGTCGACCGAAACCAGGGCTTCGGTATGGTCAATCACAATGGCGCCGCCAGAAGGCAGGGGAACGGTACGGGAGTAGGCCGTCTCAATTTGGTGCTCAATCTGGAAACGTGAAAAGAGCGGAACATCGTCGTGATAACGTTTAACGCGTGGCAAGTTATCTGGCATGACGACCGACATAAAGGCTTGCGCCTGTTCAAAAATGTCGTCGGTGTCGATCAGGATTTCGCCAATATCGGGCTGGAAATAATCACGAATCGCACGAATAACCAAGCTGGACTCTAAATAAATTAAGAGCGGCGCTGAATTTCCTTGGGCTGCTTCATCAATCGCTTTCCATAACTGCATCAGGTAACTTAAGTCCCACTGCAATTCGACTGCATCGCGTCCAATACCGGCAGTGCGGGCAATGATGCTCATGCCGTCGGGTATTTCTAGCTGACCCATGGCCTCACGAAGCTCTTGCCGATCCTCACCCTCAATGCGGCGCGATACGCCACCACCGCGGGGGTTGTTTGGCATTAATACCAAGTAGCGACCCGCTAAGGAAACAAAAGAGGTGAGTGCAGCGCCTTTTTGGCCGCGCTCTTCTTTTTCTACCTGAACAATGATTTCTTGGCCTTCGCGTAAGGCTTCTTTAATGGTGGCATTGCGGACATCCACCCCATCTTTAAAGTAGGTACGCGCTACTTCTTTAAATGGCAGGAAGCCATGGCGTTCTTCGCCGTAATTGACAAAACACGCTTCAAGCGAGGGCTCGATGCGCGTGATAACG
>JBIILR010000025.1:0-14375 GCA_044338365.1 Polynucleobacter sp.
GCTTACTTGCGGCTGACATACGGCCACTCGTCCGCGTCTCCGTTCATGTGATTGCAGAACAAAATGGGCGGCGTGAGTCAGGCTCTGCTGGCGGTGGTGCGCGCCATGATTACGGGTATTTCACATCGGACTTGGTTAACCATTGGGTAGATGAGGCCGTGGATAGCGCACTCCTCAATTTAGAGTCACGCCCTGCTCCCGCCGGCCCGATGACCGTTGTCATGGGTCCAGGATGGCCGGGCGTATTACTGCATGAAGCGATTGGTCACGGCCTGGAGGGCGACTTTAATCGCAAGGGATCCTCTGCTTTTGCCGGCCGCATCGGCCAACGGGTGGCTGCCAAGGGAGTAACGGTGGTCGACGATGGCACCCTCAGTGGGCGACGTGGCTCCCTGAATATCGATGACGAAGGCACGCCAACCCAATGCACTACGCTAATTGAGGATGGCATTCTGAAAGGCTACATTCAAGACACCTTGAATGCCCGGCTCATGAAAATGCCGCAGACCGGCAATGGTCGGCGAGAGAGCTTTGCCTCTTTGCCTATGCCACGCATGACCAATACCTACATGCTGGCCGGCAAAGAAGATCCCCAAGAAATCGTCGCCAGCATCAAACGTGGCCTGTATGCGGTCAACTTTGGCGGCGGGCAAGTGGACATTACCAGCGGGAAATTTGTCTTTTCGGCATCGGAGGCCTACTGGGTGGAAAACGGCAAAATTCAATACCCCGTAAAGGGCGCCACCATTATTGGCAACGGCCCAGAGTGCTTAAAACAGGTCTCGATGATTGGCAATGACCTCAAACTGGATAGCGGGGTGGGTGTTTGCGGCAAGGAGGGCCAGAGCGTGCCGGTAGGGGTAGGCCAGCCAACCCTAAGGATCGATGGCATGACTGTAGGGGGCACCGCCTAATCAGCTTAAAATATAACTATGAGTAATCGAACCAACATCACCCCCGAAAACTGGTATGCCAGCGTGGATAAAACCTCGGATACCGACGACCAACGCATTCGTAACATTACGGTACTGCCGCCGCCAGAGCACCTGATTCGTTTTTTTCCAATTGCTGGAACAGCGGTTGAAAAATTAATCAGCCAAACGCGCAGCAAAATTCGTAATTTGATTCATGGCAAAGATGATCGACTTTTAGTCATTATCGGCCCATGCTCCATTCATGACCCTAGAGCAGCGCTCGAATATTGCCAGCGCCTCTTGGCCGAACGCAAGCGCTTTTCGGGTGAACTGGAAATCGTCATGCGAGTCTATTTTGAAAAACCCCGTACTACCGTCGGTTGGAAGGGCTTGATTAATGACCCGTATCTCGATGAAAGTTTCCGCATCGAAGAAGGTCTGCGCATTGCGCGTCAGGTGCTAATGGAAATCAACCGCATGGGCATGCCTGCGGGTAGCGAATTTTTAGATGTCATCTCGCCGCAATACATCGCCGATTTAATCTCCTGGGGAGCTATTGGCGCTCGCACCACCGAGAGCCAAGTACACCGCGAACTCGCCTCTGGTCTATCGGCCCCCATTGGATTTAAAAATGGTACGGACGGCAATATCCGCATTGCCACCGATGCAATTCAGGCGGCACGCAGGGCGCACCACTTTTTATCGGTGCACAAAAATGGTCAAGTTGCCATCGTTGAAACCAACGGCAACAAAGACTGCCACGTCATTCTGCGCGGCGGCAAAGAACCGAACTACGAAGCGAAGTTTGTGACCGCCGCTTGTCAGGAGCTCGGGGCAGCAAAACTGCCTACCAGCCTAATGGTTGACTTGTCGCACGCCAACTCCAGCAAACAACACGAGCGTCAAATCACCGTAGCCGATGACATCGCAAAACAAATTGAATCTGGCTCACGTCACATCTTTGGTGTCATGATTGAAAGCCACCTCAATGGCGGCGCTCAAAAATTTACTCCCGGCAAAGATGATGCTAGCGCCCTTGAATATGGCAAGAGCATTACCGACGCCTGCATCAATTGGGATGATTCTGTACGGGTTTTAGAGCGCTTAGCGCAAGCGGTTAAGAAACGCCGGCGCGGCTAAACCGGCGATGGTAACTCTGGATCAATCGGATTTATTCTGATTCTTCCAGAGAATATCCTGCCCACCAGCAGCGCGATTTAAGACTCGCGCCAAAACAAACAGCAAATCCGATAAGCGATTCACGTACTGACGCGGTGAGTCGTGCAAGGTATCGTGCCAACCGAGCTTAACGATCGATCGCTCAGCGCGACGACAAACCGTTCTACACACATGGGCCTGCGCAGCAGCACGAGTCCCGCCTGGCAGAATAAATTCGGTTAAAGGGGGAAGCGTGTCGTTGTAGTGCTTCAGCCAGGCATCCAACTGCGCCACCTGTTCTTCTTTGAGTAAGGTGTAATTCGGTATACACAACTCCCCACCCAAATCAAACAAATCATGTTGCACCCGCAAAAAGAGTGCCTGCATCTCACTGGAAATAGCCTCTGGGATGACTTCAGTCATCAAAACCCCGATTTCGGAGTTGAGCTCATCGACGTCGCCCATCGCGCAAATGCGCAAATGGTCCTTTTCAACCCGGCTACCATCGCCCAAACCGGTCATGCCGGCATCGCCGGTTCGCGTTGTAATTTTTGAAAGTCGATTTCCCATCTACTGATTATAGGTAAATGGCTAAAATGGAACGATGAATACTGTCGCCCCTCAACCCGATCACTTAGAAATTCAGGCTTTGCAGGCCAAATTAGTCTCGGCGCTCCGGCCCATCTTGGCCGAAGAGGGCCTTTTATGGGAGCCCGAGGACACAATCCCCTATGAATGTGATGGTTTAGCGGCCTATCGGCGCATGCCCTTGGCAGTTGCCCTGCCTGAAAACGAAGCGCAAGTCTCGCGTATTTTGCAAATCTGCCATGCCATGAATGTACCTGTCGTGCCCCGCGGCGCCGGTACCGGCTTATCGGGTGGTGCCATGCCGATTGCGCAAGGCCTGGTTCTATCGCTTGCGAAGCTCAAAAAGATTGTGGACATCAACCCATTTACCCGTACTGCCGTTGTCCAGCCGGGCGTGCGTAATCTGGCGATTTCTGAGGCAGTTGCCCATTTGGGTTTGTACTACGCCCCCGATCCATCTTCGCAAATTGCCTGCTCGATTGGCGGCAACGTCAATGAAAACTCGGGAGGCGTTCACTGCTTAAAGTACGGACTAACCCTCCACAATGTGTTGCGCGTGCGGGGCGTTTTAATGAGCGGTGACATCGTCGAATTTGGTAGCCTAGCACCCGATGCCCCCGGACTCGATTTGCTTGCCATCGTGATGGGTAGCGAAGGCATGTTGGCAGCCGTTACGGAAGTAACCGTCAAACTCGTGCCAAAGCCCAAATTAGCTCAAGTCATTATGGCAAGCTTTGATGACATTGAAAAAGGGGGCAATGCGGTTGCAGCCATTATTGCTGCTGGCATTATTCCGGCGGGTCTAGAGATGATGGACAAGGCAACCACCCGTGCGGTCGAAGAGTTCGTTCACGCTGGCTACGATTTAGATGCGGTTGCTATTTTGCTGTGTGAGTCCGACGGCACGCCAGAAGAAGTTGCAGAAGAAATTGGACGCATGACTGCGGTACTAGAAAAAGCGGGCGCCAGCGGCATTCGCATTTCCAAAAATGAAACGGAGCGCCTGACGTTTTGGAGCGGTCGTAAAAATGCTTTCCCAGCAGCAGGCCGTATTGCAGCCGACTACTACTGCATGGACGGCACGATTCCGCGGCGTCACATTGCTACCCTCTTGCGCCGCATTCAGGAAATGGAAAAGAAGTATCGACTGGGCTGCTTGAATGTATTTCATGCGGGCGACGGCAATATGCATCCGCTCATTTTGTTTAATGGTGCCGATCCAGATGAGTGGCACCGTGCCGAAGAGTTTGGTACCGACATACTCGAGGCCTGCGTTGAGCTCGGTGGAACCATTACCGGCGAGCACGGTGTTGGTATCGAAAAGATCAACTCGATGTGCGTGCAGTTTGGTGAGCATGAACGGGAATTATTCTGGGGCGTGAAGCGTGCTTTTGACCCAGCCCAATTGCTTAATCCCGATAAAGCCATTCCGACCCTCAGTCGCTGCGCCGAGTACGGCCGCATGCGCATCAGCGGCGGTAAGTTACCGCACCCTGAGTTGGAGCGTTTTTAATGAGCGACGTGCAGATTCAGGAATTCCGAGATCAAATTCAACATGCGGCCGCATCGAAGACGGCACTATCAATTCACGGGGGTGGCTCTAAGGAGTGGTACGGCAATCCTAATGCGCATTCAAAACTCCTGACTGCAGGATTTCAGGGGATCGTGGACTACCAACCCGAAGAACTCGTGATTACAGCGCGTGCTGGAACGCCATTAGCCACGATTGAAGCAGCGCTCGCCGAAAAAAATCAGATACTGGCATTTGAGCCTCCCCACTTTGGAGCACAAGCGACATTTGGTGGCGCGATTGGTGCTGGCCTTGCTGGCCCAGGGCGCATCAGTGCTGGTAATTTACGCGACTACGTATTGGGTACGCGCCTAATGGATGGGCAAGGACACGATTTATCGTTCGGTGGAAAAGTGATGAAAAACGTGGCCGGCTACGATGTCTCACGTTTGTTACCAGGCTCATTAGGTACCTTCGCCTTGATACTCGAGGCCTCCGTCAAGGTCTTGCCCAAACCAGCTGGCAGCGCATCCTTGCGCTGCTTTATTTCTGAGGCGCGCGCCCTAAAAGTACTAAACGAGTGGGCAGGCCAACCTCTGCCCTTGTCGGCGAGTAGCTGGATCGGCTCGGGCGACGCGAATGCTGACGGGGAGCTCACTATTCGCCTTGCAGGCGCAGTTGCTGCTGTGCAGTCTGCTACCGTTCTCATGAAATCCACCCTTGGCGCAACCGAACTTGATCCCACAATTGCTACTGCGTTTTGGAGTGATCTTCGCGAACACAAATTGAATTGTTTTCATGAGGTGGGTGCAAACGATGCCCTCTATCGACTAGCTTTGCCCGCAGCATGTCCTGCAATCGATTTTTCTAAACTTACCTCCGGCGGCACGCAACACCGCATCTTAGAGTGGCATGGCCAACAACGCTGGTGGCATGGACCAGCCGATGCGGCAACTCAAGCGAATGTCAAAGCAAAAGCAATTGAGCACGGCGGTCACGCCAGCTGCTTTCGTGTTGGCAGCAATGGTGTAGCGCAGCGCTTCACCTTGCTGAGCGATCAAGCCCATAGTGCAGCCCTCACTGCTGTTCAAGCCCAATTGCGTAAGGCATTTGATCCATCCGGGGTTTTTGCAACCGGTCGCCTTCCCTAATCTACTTATTGATATGCAAACCCAATTAGCCCCCCAGTTCATTCATACCCACGATGGTAAAGAGGCTGCGCGCATTTTAGGAAAGTGCGTGCATTGCGGTTTTTGCACCGCTACTTGCCCAACCTACCAAATATTAGGTGACGAATTAGATGGTCCGCGTGGGCGCATCTACCTCATCAAGCAAATCGCAGAGGGTCAAGCAGTTACTGAAAAAACTCGCTTGCACCTGGATCGCTGCTTAACTTGCCGTAATTGTGAAACCACCTGCCCCAGCGGTGTTCAATACGGTCAGTTGATTGATATTGGGCGCAAATGGGCTGAGCAAAGTACAGCGCCACGCAAATCCAGTGAGCGCCTCACACGCTGGCTTTTAAAAGAAGGTTTAACGCGCCCCACGCTCTTTAACTCTGCCATGGCCCTGGGTAGATTGGTACGCCCACTTCTGCCAAGCGAACTCAAACGCAAGGTGCCCATCAACGGCGTCTACACGAATCAAATCAAGGCCGATAACGCAGTAGCCGTAGCGCCCGTAAAGCAGGTGGCACGGGCTACAATGCTCATTCTAGAAGGCTGCGTACAGCCCGGCATGTTGCCCAATATCAATCAAGCGACCCAGCGTGTTTTATCACGTCTCGGCGTTGATTTGATTAGCGCCCCTAAGGCAGGCTGTTGCGGCGCGCTCCGCTACCACCTCAATGACCAGGATGGTGGACTCGAAGCAGCGCGGCGCAATATTGATGCGTGGTGGCCTTATGTTGATGGTAATAATCCGGTGAGTGCCATTGTGATGACGGCATCAGGATGCGGCGTCATGGTGAAAGACTATGGTCACTTACTTGCTCAGGATCCGCACTATGCCGCAAAGGCTAAACGTATTTCTGAGCTGACAAAAGACTTGGCAGAAATTCTGCCGAGCTATACAGAAGACTTAGTTGCACTGCTCGGTAGTAATCCAAAATCAGGCGTGGTCTACCATCCGCCATGCACCTTGCAGCATGGCCAGAAAATTCGGGGCAAAGTAGAAGGCCTATTAGAGAGCATTGGAGTGCCCGCACGCTTGTGCGCAGACAGCCATCTATGCTGTGGCTCTGCTGGCACCTACTCTGTTTTACAGCCAGTCCTTTCTAGCCAATTGCGTCAGCAAAAGTTAGATCATTTGCAGCGGACGTATGACGATAGCAATGCTACCGCCATTGTTTCGGCCAACATTGGCTGCATCACGCATTTGCAACAGGAAAAAATGCCAGTAATGCATTGGGTTGAGATTGTCGATCAACTGCTGGAAGACGCGGCCCCAGTTACAGGGTCGGGGGTAGCATGAGGGGAATCGCCGTCAATTTAATACAGGTCAGAGACCGCATTGAACTAGCTGCCCTCGCTGCTAAACGCGAGCCCGAAGAAATTCAATTGATGGCAGTCAGCAAGCTTTTCCCTGCCAGCGCGGTAGAAGAGGCAATGCATGCAGGCCAAACATGTTTTGGCGAAAACTACGTCCAAGAAGGCGTTGAGAAGATACAGAAACTTGCTAAATTACGTCCTTGGCTTGAATGGCATTTTATTGGCCCACTGCAAAGCAATAAAACCAAGGAAGTGGCGCACCATTTTGACTGGGTTGAAAGCATTGATCGCTTAAAAATTGCAGAGCGTTTGTCGGAACAGCGCCTAGAGCTGCCAGAGATACTGCCCCTGCAAGTCTGCGTTCAAGTCAACGTCAGCAATGAAGAGAGTAAAAGTGGGGTCTTGATTGAGGAGGCGGCGGCACTATGCGATGCGGTTGCACAACTGCCTGGCCTCACTCTGCGAGGGCTGATGGCTATTCCCGCTCTCAGCAGTGACCCTGCAGAGCAACGCGCCGCATGCGCCAAACTTAAGGCGCTGTTTGTGCAAATTCAGCAATCCCGCCTGGATGAACGAGGCTACGCCTATTTTGATACCCTATCGATTGGTATGTCTGACGACCTCGAGGCAGCGGTTGCCGAGGGCAGCACCCTGGTTCGCATCGGAACCGCCATCTTTGGTAAGCGCCCTCCCGCTAAGGCCTAGTACTATTCTGTTTATGACTGATTCCATTCACTCCCCTTTAGCTCAGACACACATCACCTTTATTGGTGGCGGCAATATGGGTCGAGCCCTGATCGGCGGCTTACTGGCGAGCGGCTTGCATGCCAAACAAATCACGGTAGTAGAGCCATTTACTGCGACTGCCGAAAAGCTGAAGGCTGATTTTTCAGTAGCCATCGTCAATTCGATTGATCAACTGCAAATCGACTTGAAGCTCGAGCACGTCGTGGTTATGGCCGTAAAGCCCCAAGACTTTAAGCAAGTAGCCCTATCCTTGGCTCCCCACTTAAAAGCCATCGATGCCGAGCGCCTTCTAATCATTAGCATTGCCGCCGGTATTCGACTCAGCAGCATGGCGAACTGGTTAGGCCAATCGCGCTGCGTGCGTGCCATGCCAAATACTCCTGCCCTCATCGGTATGGGTATTACAGGCTTATGTGCAGGCGCCAGTGTGGATGCGCAAGCCTGCTCTAAGGCGGAGGCACTCTGCAATGCGGTTGGGCAAAGTGTCTGGGTAAAGGATGAGTATTTGATTGATGCCGTTACTGCCCTGTCCGGCAGTGGCCCAGCCTATGTGTTTGCATTTTTAGAGGCACTGCAAAGTGGCGGAGAAAAATTAGGTCTTGATCCGGCCGCCGCTAGAGCCCTTGCATATGCTACCTTGCAGGGCGCTGCCGAGCTTGCAATCAATTCAGATGAATCCGCGGGCAGCTTACGCGAAAAGGTGACCTCCAAGGGGGGCACAACCGCTGCGGCTTTAGCTGTTCTTCAAGAAGGCAATTGGCAAGGTGTTTTAGAGGTGGCCCTCGCTGCAGCAGCCAAGCGCGGAAAAGCCATGGGCGACGAGCTAGCCCAATAATCCCAGCACGATCCCCAAAAACAAAAAGGCGCCTAGCCAATTGTTTTGACGAAATGCCTTAAAGCAAGCCTCCCGTTGCCGGGTACGTACCAGCGAGACATGGTATGTAGCACAGATGAGCGCCCCAACCCAACCCAACCAAAATATGTCATTGAGTTGAACCAGGTAAGCGACCCACAAAAGGCTCAATAGCAGCAAGGCGTAACAGATTGCAATTGCAATCACATCAAAACGCCCAAAGGTAATCGCAGAGGTGCGCAAACCCAAACGTAGATCATCATCCCGATCCACCATGGCATACGCAGTGTCATAGGCAATCGTCCAGAAAAGATTGCCTACAAATAGAATCCACGCCTCAAGTGGTACTTGATTCTGGCTTGCGGCATACGCCATCGGAATTCCGAATCCAAAGGCAACACCCAATACGGCTTGCGGCATCGCAAAGAAACGCTTCGTGAATGGATATACGGCTGCGACGATAATCGCAAAAACCGATAACTGTTTAGTGAGTAAATTCAGTGGCTGAATTAACACAAAAGACAATAGGGCAAGGATGGCAGCAATTAAAACCGCTTCTGTACCGCTGATTTGACCGCTCGTGATGGGGCGATTTTTAGTACGCTCGACATGGCGATCAAAATCCCGATCGGCATAGTCATTAATGGCACACCCTGCGCTGCGCATCAAAAAAGTACCGAGCGTAAAGATAATCAATAAATTGAATGACGGCATTCCTTCATTGGATAGCCAGAGAGCCCAATAGGTAGGCCACAGTAAGAGCAGCGTACCAATCGGCTTGTCGAGCCGAATTAAGCGGGTGTAAGCATAGAGGCGCTGTAAAATCAGACCAGCCTCGCTCCAGGCAAATCACAACGCCGGATTGTTTTGGCGAGCTCTGCCATCGCAGCCGCACGCGGATAACTTTTTCGCCACACTAAACTCACGCGACGGGTCGGCATGGGCTCCTCAAATGGGATGTAGCGAATTAAACCTTCGCGTGTTTTGGGATCAGGAATTGATGTACGTGGCAAAACGGTAATGCCAATGCCGCCAGCAACCATTTGCCGGATAGTTTCCAGTGAGGAGCCTTCAAAACTGCGCTGCTCACCCATCGTCGGGCCTGGCCCAAAGCGATTGAGTTCTGGGCACACACCGATAACATGATCCCGAAAGCAATGTCCCGCACCGAGAAGCAAGGTATTTTGTTCTTTTAATTCCTCGTGGCCAATCAATTGACGCTCAGTCCAAGGATGGTCTTTTGGTACAGCCACATAAAATGGCTCGTCATATAACTCAGCAACCTCAAGGCCCGCCATCGGAAATGGGTCGGCCAAAATAACGCAGTCGAGGGCGCCTTGACGAAGCATTTCGAGCAAACGGACCGTAAAGTTTTCTTCCAAAAATAGAGGGGCATTGGGCATGGACTCACGCGCTACCCTAACCAGACTCGGTAATAAGTAAGGTGCAACCGTATAAATTGCGCCCAGACGCAAAGGGCCCGATAAAGGATCTTGACCATGCTTTGCCAGGTGCCTGAGCGCATTGGACTCCTCTAAAACACGCTGAGCCTGCTCCACAATTAAAATTCCCAAAGCCGTCATTGCAACCTCAGCACTGGTTCGCTCAAAAATCTGTGCGCCCAATTCCTCTTCAAGCTTCTTAATGGCAACCGATAAGGTAGGTTGAGACACGTGGCATGCCTCTGCGGCACGCCCAAAGTGGCGCTCCCGGGCAACCGCAACAATGTAACGAAGTTCAGTTAATGTCATGGCTCAATTATCAGGCTTTTAGAAAATCGGCGCGCGATCCGAGCCACCGTTGCAGTTGCTGCTCTACCACCGCGGGGTGTTTTACCAAAAGGCGTTCTGCTGCCTGCTGGGCTAAATCGATCAGCCAGGCATCGCGTTGCAGGTCTACAAAACGGAGCATGGTATCGCCCGATTGCTTTGCACCCAAGAGTTCACCCGGACCTCGCAGCGATAAGTCCCGCTCCGCAATAACAAAGCCATCGGATACTTCACGCAGGGTTTGCAAACGCTCCTTCGCAGCCGCCGAAAGGGGTTCCGCGTACATCAAAATACAGACCGAGTCGGCTGTACCGCGCCCTACTCGGCCACGCAATTGATGAATTTGAGCATAACCAAATCGCTCTGCATGTTCAATCACCATGAGGGCCGCATTGGGTACGTCAACCCCCACCTCAATCACAGTAGTCGCAACCAGCAATTGAATTTGATTGGCCTTAAATGCCGCCATCACAGCGGCCTTCTTTTCTGCCTTTAATCGCCCATGCACCAGGCCTACTTTAAATTGGGGCAAGTGCTGCTCTAACTGCGCATAACTCTCCACGGCGGTTTGCAGTTGCAAGGCATCCGATTCTTCAATTAGGGGGCAAACCCAGTAGGCTTGCAAACCTTTACTCAGCCAGTCTTGCAGCCCATTGATGACTTCATCCCGCCGGCTGTGCTTCACAACCTTGGTCGTAATGGGCTTACGTCCCGGGGGCAGCTCATCAACCACTGCCACATCCAGGTCGGCGTAGTAGGTCATTGCTAAGGTACGGGGGATTGGGGTTGCGGACATCATCAGTTGATGGCAGTAAAACAATTCCGAGCCGATGCGCTGCGATATCTCTAATCGTTGGCGAACCCCAAAGCGGTGCTGCTCATCAATCACCGCTAAGCCCAACTTCGCAAAGGAGACGCTTTCCTGAATCAAAGCATGGGTACCAATAATCAGTTGCGCAGCGCCACTCTCAATCGCGGCATGGGCAGCTTTTTTTTCCTTGGCTTTTAAACTGCCCGATAGCCATACGATCTGCACGCCAAGCGGCCCAAACCATTCCTGCATTTTGATGTGGTGTTGTTCCGCCAGGATTTCAGTGGGCGCCATGACCGCAGCCTGATAGCCATGATCGATTGCCCTGGCTGCGGCCAGAGCCGCAACAACGGTCTTGCCACTGCCCACGTCCCCCTGCAATAAGCGGTTCATTGGAAATGCTCGGCTCAGGTCCGACTCAATTAGTGCCCACACCCGCTTTTGAGCCCCGGTTAGCTCAAATGGCAGGGCGGCTAACAGTCCTTGCTCAATCGATTGACGGCCTTGGGTTGATGGCTCGCCGTGAAGTTTGGGAGCATTGCGCTGACGGCGTAGTGCATGGGCTTGCTTTAGCGAGAGCTGCTGCGCCAATAATTCTTCAAACTGTACTCGTCGCCATGCAGGGTGTGTTCGCTCCATTAATGCGGCGGTATCGGCATCTGCTGGTGGATTATGTAGGTAATGAATGGCATCGTGTAAAGGCATCCACTCGCCCTGCGGTAAAAGATCAGTCGTTACGGAGGCGGGTATCACCTCGGCTAGAAATTGCCTAATGTCACTCGATCGCAAGGCCTGCTGCACTGCATTACGAATCACTGTTTGGCTCACCCCAACGCTGGCTGGATAGACTGGAGTCAGGCTTGCTGGTAATGGCGCGTCGGGTGGCACTGCTTTAACGGTGGGATGCACCATCTCAGGTCCTGCATACCCATCGCGCACCTCACCACGCACCCGAAGATGCGCGCCCACGGCCATTTGTTTTTGCTGGCTCGGGTAGAAATTGAGAAATCGCAACTGCAACACATCAGCCTCGTCCTCAATGGTGACCACCAACTGGCGCCGCGGCCGATACAGCACCTGACTGCGTATCACTTTCCCTTGGGTCTGTACTGCACTAAATGACCCTTTGATTAATGCGTCTTCGATGCTGTAGAGCGCGGTCTCATCCTCGTAGCGGCTTGGAAGATGCAATGCAAGCGCAATTGGGCTATTTAAGCCCATTTTTTCGAGTACATTTGGTGGTCGGGGTTTCGTCATGGGTAGAATTCCAACTTCGATGGTAACGCTATGCAACTCTCCGACTTCAATTACGACCTTCCGCCCGAGCTAATTGCTCAGCATCCCCTCGCCAATCGCTCTGACAGCCGCTTGTTGGAGGTGGCTGCGGATGGCTTATATGACCGTGCGTTTATCGATATCAGCCAAATTGCCAAGCCTGGTGATTTATTCATCTTTAATGATACGAAGGTAATCCCTGCAAGGCTATATGGTCAGAAAGAAACCGGAGGGCAAGTTGAGCTTCTGATTGAACGCATCACCGGCGAAGACCGTGCTTGGGTTCAAATTCGAGCATCGAAGGCGCCCAAGGACGGTAGCCGAATCCACCTTCAAAATAAACTCGGCGAACAAATCGATGTCGAGATCCTGGAGCATAAGGATCGCTTTTATGAAATTGCCTTCGGGCAGAACGTATTGGAATTACTCGATCGCTTTGGCGAGCTACCCCTCCCACACTACATTCTGCACCAAGCAGATCGCGATGATGCCGAGCGCTACCAAACGGTTTTGGCAAGCAATCCCGGTGCAGTAGCAGCGCCAACGGCAGGTCTTCACTTTGATGATTTAGTTTTAGGGCAGCTGGCTAAGAATGGGGTGGAGCGAGCTACCATCACCTTGCACGTCGGTGCTGGCACCTTCACTCCCGTTCACTCAGAAGATTTAAGCCAGCACCAAATGCATTACGAGTGGTACAGCATCCCCGAAAAAACAATCGAGGCGATTGCGCATACCAAACAAAAGGGTGGGCGGGTGATTGCCGTTGGCACTACCAGCTTGCGCACGCTCGAGAGCTACGCCATTACGCAGCAGATTACTGGAGATACCAATTTATTTATTACTCCAGGCTTTCAATTTAAAGTGGTCGATGCCTTGGTAACCAACTTCCACTTGCCCAAGTCCACTTTACTTATGTTAGTTAGCGCCTTTGCCGGCATGGATACCATGCGGGAGGCTTATCGGCACGCGATTGCGCAGCGCTACCGCTTTTTCAGTTATGGTGATGCCATGTTCCTGAATCGTTCTTAAAGTACCCCAATGACTTCACCCATTCAATTTGAGTTAATCAAGCGTGATTCGCAAAGCTTGGCGCGCCTCGGCAGACTTGATCTACCCCACGGCAGCGTACAAACGCCCATCTTTATGCCGGTGGGAACCTACGGTACCGTGAAGGCCATGACCCCGCGCGACCTCGAAGAAGCAAAAGCGCAAATTATTTTGGGCAATACCTTTCATTTGTGGTTACGACCTGGACTTGATGTCATCGCAAAACACGGCGGACTGCATCGCTTTATGGCATGGGATAAACCCATCTTGACTGACTCTGGAGGCTTTCAGGTATTTAGCCTAGGCGCACTGCGAAAGATTTCAGAGGAAGGCGTGACCTTTGCCTCTCCCATTAATGGCGATAAATTGTTTATGTCTCCGGAAGTCTCGATGGAGATTCAGGCGGTGCTCAATAGTGACATTGCCATGCAATTCGATGAGTGCACTCCCTATGAGACTCACGGTCAGGCCACCACCGAAAAAGCAGCGCGGCAATCACTCGAGCTTTCCCTGCGCTGGGGCGCCCGCTCACTGAAGCGCTTTCGGGAACTTGAAACCGGCAATGGGCTCTTTGGAATTATCCAAGGCGGTATGTTTGAGTCCTTGCGTGAAGCCTCTTTGGCGGAAGTCAGTGGGCAGGGATTTGATGGAATCGCAATCGGGGGGCTTTCGGTAGGGGAGCCCAAGCCTGAGTTTGAGCGGATTTTGGCCTTTATCGCCCCCAAGCTGCCAGAAAAAGCCCCTCACTATTTAATGGGTGTTGGCACCCCTGAAGACCTCATGCTCGGGGTTAGTAATGGCATTGATATGTTTGATTGCGTCATGCCCACCCGAAATGCCCGCAATGGCTGGTTGTTTACCCGCTTTGGCGATTTGAAGCTCCGCAATAGCGGCTATAAGGACGATGACCGCCCAGTAGACCCTACTTGCGCCTGCTATACCTGCCAGCGCTTTACCCGGTCTTATCTCAATCACCTGCAAAAAGCCAATGAAATTCTAGGGGCGCAGCTCAATACCATCCACAATTTGTCCTACTACATAGGGCTAATGACTGAAATCCGGGAGGCCCTGGCTAAGGATCGGTTTGGCGCCTACCGCGAGCAGTTTTATGCCGATCGGCAACGTGGCGTCGAGCCAGGCCAGGATTAGGCCTCAAATCCCCCGAGCGGTTTAGAATTGCACCTTAGCCGATCTTTCTGGCTTTTTAATTAGGG
>JBIILR010000026.1:0-14286 GCA_044338365.1 Polynucleobacter sp.
GCGCATTAAAGAGGGTGGATTTGCCGACGTTAGGCAGGCCGACGATGCCGCATTTTAAAGACATGCCTCCATTGTAATTCGGCTTGTTTCGATATCATCGGGTTATGGCACTTAATCCATCCAAATCGATGACCACTCCAGCTACGTCCGCGCATGCTGTCGGCAAACCCCGCCAGTACGATGTGGCTGTGATTGGGGGCGGTATTGTGGGCAAAGCCTGCGCCCTAGGCCTAGCGCAACAGGGTTTTGATGTGGTCCAAATCGCACCCGATATAGACCAGCAAACCCCCAAACCCAGCGGAGATCAATGGGCTGAACGCATTTACGCCATCTCCCCTGGTACCCGCTCCCTGCTCCAATCCCTGCAAGTGTGGGACGCCATTGATCACACGCGCCTCCAAGTGGTGCGCGATATGCGCATTTATGGCGATCGCGGCGAACCCAACGATGGACTCCATCTGTCTGCATTTGAAGCAGGCGTTCCCCAGCTCGCCTGGATCGGGGAGTCCGATTTACTAGAGCACACCCTAGAACAAGCCTGCCGGTTTCAGTCGAAATTGGAGTGCGCTGTTGGATCGCTCGGTAATCTTTTTGTAGAGCCCGATGGTGCCTTGCTCAAATTAGATACCGCACAATCGCCAATTGAAGTTAAAGCCAATTTGGTGATTGCAGCCGATGGCGCGAATTCATCCCTGCGCTCCATGCTCGAAATCCAGACCGATGAGAAATCATATGAACAACGCGCGGTGGTCGCCAATTTTTTATGTACGAACGCCCATTTGGAAACGGCATTTCAGTGGTTTTTACCGGGCGGTGACATTCTTGCGATGCTGCCCCTGCCAGGTAAGCAGGTGTCGATGGTGTGGTCAACCTCCCCCGAAAATGCCGCCAGGCTTCTTACACTCGATGCCAGCCAATGGCAGTCTGAGTTTGCAATGCTGCAGGATGGCGCGATTGTGCATGCCCTCGGAACACTAAGCCCGCACTCCAAGCCAGGCTCTTTCCCGCTGCGTAAAATTCGCGCGCAGCGCGTGATTGGACCGGAGCTCATGCCCAAAGTGATTTTGATTGGGGATGCGGCGCACGTGATGCATCCCTTAGCTGGACAAGGATTAAATTTAGGTCTGCGCGATGTGGCCGCCTTACTGCGCATCCTGCGCGAGCGTGAATCATTTCGAGTTATTACTGACCCGGTCTTGCTGCGACGCTATGAGCGCGAACGCCACGGGGATACCAGTGCCATACTGTGGGTAACCGATCGACTGAAGCAACTGTTTACGAGCGCCAACCCCCTGCAGAAAAAAATTCGTAATTGGGGCATGGGCTTAGTTAACCACAGTCACCTAATTAAGCGGTATTTAATAAAAGAAGCACTAGGAGAAGTGAAATGAACATCGCCCTACGAAAAAGCAGCATAGTCCTTGTATTCTGCGTCGGTGCATTTGGCTTATTGGGCGCTACTTCGCTTGCGCAAGCTCAAAATACCCAGCAGATTAAGGCGGAATTACAAAAACGTTTGGGTAGTACTGCCAATATCAAGGGGGTGTCAGCCTCACCGGTACCAGGCTTATTTGAAGTGCAACTCAATAGCGAAATCTTTTACACCGATGCCAATGCAAAGTACCTGATTCAGGGTGAGGTAATTGAATTGGCTACGGGCCAAAACCTCACCGAGAAGCGTCAGGCAGATCTCAATCGCATACGCTGGTCTGATTTGCCTCTGAGCAATGCAGTCAAAATGGTACGCGGCAATGGCAGTCGTCAACTCGCGGTTTTTGCTGACCCTAATTGCGGTTACTGTAAACGCCTGGAAAAAACGTTACAGCAGCTTGATAATGTGACGGTATACACCTTTTTATTACCGATTCTGTCTGCAGACTCGGTGCAAAAATCCAAGCAAATTTGGTGCTCTTCTGATGCCACCAAAGCATGGATAGACTGGACCATCAATAACACCACACCGAGTGGCAAAGGTGACTGCGCCACGCCGATTGATAAGAATCTAGCCTTGGCTAAATCCTATGGAGTCACGGGCACGCCCACTATGTTCTTTACCGATGGCTCACGCTTTCCAGGCGCAGTGCAATTGAGTGATATTGAAAAGAAATTTACTTCACTGAAATAAACTAACTCAACTGACTTTTTCCATGGCTATTCCAGCAATTCAATACACCGTCCATGCCGCCGACTTAGATGGCCATCGATATGACGTTAGCTTGCGCATCGCCAATCCGAATCCGGCAGGGCAAGTGCTGCGTATGCCAGCCTGGATTCCGGGCAGTTATTTAATTCGGGACTTTAGTAAGCACATCGAAACCATCGCTGCTTTTTCCGTCTTCGGCGCAGTTGAAAACGAACTTCTGTTAGAGCGCATCGATAACGACACGTGGAAATTACCTACAGTCGCTGCAGATACCGTTATTGAGGTTCGCACTACGGTGTATGCCTTTGATACCTCGGTTCGCGCGGCATATCTGGACTCAGAGCGCGGCTTCTTTAACCCCAGCAGCCTTTGCTTGGCGGTGGAAGATCAAACCCATTTACCTACTGCGCTCGCGATTGCGCCGATTGGCACCTGGTCAGTACAAACCACCTTAAGTCGCGTGAAAACGGACACCTCAGGATTTGGTTTTTACCTTGCACCCAACTACGATGCCCTATTGGATCACCCGGTTGCACTAGGGCATTTCCAGACGATTGATTGGAAATCACGTGGCGTTCCACACAGTATGGTGATTCAGGGCTGCTTGCAAGAAGTAGATCGTAAGCGCCTCATCACCGACCTCAGTGCAATTTGTGACTCGATCATTGATTTATTTGAACCCAAAACAAAACGGGCGCCATTTCAGCGTTATTTATTTTTAGTCAATGCGGTTTTATCCGGCTATGGTGGCTTAGAGCACTCCGACAGTACGGCCTTACTGTGCAATCGTGATCACTTACCGCAAGCAAGCTGCCCGCTCAATGACGACCACTACCGTGAATTTTTAGGCCTTTGCAGCCACGAGTACATTCACGCCTGGTTAGTCAAACGCATTCAGCCCAAGGCATTCCAGCCCTACAATTTGCAAGGTCGTAATCACACACGCTTGCTTTGGCTCTTTGAGGGCTTTACTAGCTACTACGATGACTTGCAATTGCTACGCAGTAGCCGCATTGCATTGCAGACCTACCTCGACTTGGTGGCTAAAAATTGGAATATGGTTTTGCGTGGTCCTGGTCGCCACAAGCAAAGCGTCGCCGATAGCTCGTTTGATGCTTGGACCAAGTATTACCAAGCGGATGAGCATACCCCCAATGCGGTTGTAAGTTATTACGCTAAAGGGGCCTTGGTTGCCCTTGGCTTGGATCTACTCATTCGAGCGCAAACACGCCAACGCAAATCCTTGGATTCTGTTATGCAACTGCTTTGGGCAACCCACGGCAAGGCCCAAGAGGGCTTAGCAGAAGATGGTTTTGATCGGATTGTGCTGGCTGCGATTGGGCCCGACTTTAAAAAACCGTGGTTGCAGTTTAAGACGCGATACATCGAAGGCACGCATGATCTACCACTGGCTCAGTTGCTTTCAGCCCAGGGCATTATTGTTGCCGATAAAAAAATGAGTCTTCTGGAGAACATGAAATTGCAATGGGCTATGCGCTACAGCGACCAAAGTGGCTGGGCCAAAGTTACGCATGTGCTGGACGGCGGAATCGCTCAGCGTGCTGGTTTGGCGCCGGGGGATGTGCTGGCCAGTATCAACGGTCAACGGATTAGTCCAAGTCGCCTGGATGCGGTGTTTGCACAATTGCAAATGGGAACAAATGCACGCTTGCGTTTTTATCGCCAAGACTGTGAGCATGAGAGCCAGTTTGTACTGGAACCTTCCAGCCCAGTTATGCAGTACCAACTTACTGCAAAATAAGTTCACTCTTCTTAATATGGCGTGGCAATGCTCAATGTAGAGGCGCTGATACCAGGCGACTGGAAATTACTTCTTGAGGATTACCTCACCTCAGGCGATTGGCAGCAGCTGCAAGCTAATCTACAAAAAGTAATAGAAGAGGATGCGAATGCCATTTGCCCGCCGCCCCCGCTTTTCTTTCGGGCCTTAGCGCTCACGAGAGTAGATGCGGTATCGGTGGTGATTCTCGGGCAAGACCCCTACCACTCGCCAGGCCTCGCGCAGGGCTTGGCATTTTCAATACCAGAATCGATTGTGCCGGGCTCATGCAGCTATCCGAGCTCCCTGCGCAACATTAGCAAAGCCTTGCAATTAGAAGGATTTGGTCCTTTGGCTCATGGCGACTTACATGATTGGGCCGAGCAAGGTGTCTTGCTTTTGAATACAGCGCTTAGCGTCAAACAAGGGGATGCCGGCAGCCACTTTCACCTGGGTTGGCAGCACTGCATCAATGCACTGATTCAGCAGTTGTCGATCGCCAAGCCCAATTTAGTTTGGCTTCTTTGGGGGGCGCACGCCCAATCGAAAATGCCCTTGATTGAAAATGGAGTGCTTGGCTCAGAGGGGTCTACCCATCTGATACTGCAAGCCTCACACCCGTCGGGCTTGGGGGTTTATAAAACGGCGCAGCCTTTTTTAATTCAGCAGCGCACAGGCGAGCAGCCCAGCGGCAGCTGTGGGCATTTCACTAAAACCAATGACTGGTTAATTGCTCACGGTAAGGACCCCATTCGCTGGATTGATCCCCAGCAGCAATCGAGGCAAAACGGCTTATTTGCGGATGACGGTCAACAATAAACCGGCAAGCCAAGCTGATCCGATTGCAGTGAGCCATTCTGCGATTTGCCCCGACTGAAATAGTCCCAAGGCCTGCCCGCCGTACGATCCGGCAGCAGCGCCCAGAAAACCCACCAAGAAAAGGGCGCAGAGCCCCAATAGCCCTGTTTTTTGGCGCGAGCGGCCAGGATAAAAGTAGTACGCCGACCACCCAACAGCCGACCCAATCAGTAGAAAAGCCAAAAACCCCATGCGCATCCCCATTCCAACGCCATCAAACCTATAATTAGGGCCTATGAAGCTGTTGACCCTCGGCATCAATCATCACACAGCGCCAGTGGACGTTAGGGAAAAAGTTGCCTTTGATCCTGAATACCTACAAGAAGCGTTGCATGACTTGCGCCAGCACCTCAGCGGCGTCAGTCAGTCCGGCCTGCCCGAAGCAACGATTTTGTCGACATGCAATCGGACGGAGTTGTATTGCGCGGCCAACGATGCTGATTCCGCCACCCTCTTGCACAGCGCAACCTTTGATTGGCTAGCAAAAAGCCAACAGCTGGCGCCCAGCAGTTTAGAGCCCCACATTTATTCACTGCCGCAGTCGGATGCCGTACGCCATGCTTTTCGGGTCGCTTGTGGTCTTGACTCGATGGTCCTTGGTGAAACCCAAATACTCGGGCAAATGAAAGACGCGGTTCGTACAGCGAATCAAGCAGGGGCACTTGGTACCTATTTAAACCAGCTCTTCCAAAAAACCTTTGCTGTAGCGAAAGAAGTACGGGGCTCAACCGAGATTGGTGCCCATTCGATTTCAATGGCGGCTGCCGCGGTGCGACTATCGGAGCGCATCTTTGAAAAAATTGCCGAGCAGCGCGTTCTCTTTATTGGCGCGGGGGACATGATCTCTTTGTGCGCCACCCACTTTGTGGCGCGCCGGCCTAAGCAGGTGGCGATCGCCAATCGGACAATTGAACGTGGTCAAGAATTAGCCGATGCGATTGCGTCGCAAAATGTCGAGGCAGAATCATTCAAGCTGTCGGACTTGCCTAGTCGCTTACATGAGTTTGACATCATTGTGTCGTGTACCGCGAGTTCCTTACCGATCATTGGTCTTGGTATGGTCGAGAGCGCGCTCAAGCAACGGCGCCGTAAACCCATGGTGATGATTGACTTGGCGGTGCCACGCGACTGTGAGCCCGAAATTGCCCGCTTAAATGACATTTACCTCTATACCGTCGATGACCTGGGCGTGATGATTCAGACGGGAAGCTCAATGCGGCATGCTGCTGTCAGCCAAGCAGAAGCCATTATTGAAGACCGTGTTGGCAATTTTATGCATTGGCTCAATGGTCGCAATACGGTGCCTTTGATTCAGGATCTGCAGCAACACGGCGAGCGCCTGCGTCAAATTGAACTTGAGCGCGCCATGAAACGCCTGATGCGCGGTGACGACCCCCAAGAGGTGCTTAATGCCATGGCGCAAGGTTTAACCAATAAGTTCTTGCATGGCTCACTCCATACCTTACAGCACTCCAATGGTGCTGAACGCGATTCCTTGATTAAACTATTACCTAAATTATTTTCCACCCACTCGAGCGCCTACTCGCACACCTATCATCATGCCGAGCCAGACTCCAGTAAATACACCAACGACACATCCGACAAGAACGATCTTTAGATGAAACCCAGCATGCGTGCCAAGCTGGAGCATCTCGATACTCGCTTGGCTGAATTAAATTCCCTGTTAACGCTTGAAGAGTCCACCAAGGACATGGATGTCTATCGCAAATTAACCCGCGAGCACTCTGACATTGCCACGGTTGTTGAGCAGTTTGGTTTGTATCGTCAAGCGGAAGCGGACTTGGCGGCGGCTGAAGGTATGCGCGCAGATCCGGATATGAAGGCCTTTGCTGACGAGGAGCAAAAGGCGGCAGCGGCGAAGATGATTGAGCTGGAAGCTAGCCTGCAAAAGGCTTTACTTCCCAAAGACGAAAATGATGATCGCAATGTTTTCCTGGAAATTCGGGCGGGCACTGGTGGTGACGAGAGCGCCCTATTTGCAGCTGATTTATTGCGGATGTATACCCGCTTTGCAGAACGCCAGGGCTGGAAAATCGAGGTCGTGAATGCAGCGGAGTCGGATCTTGGGGGCTACAAAGAAGTGGTTTTGCGTCTTGTTGGCCAATCCGTTTACTCGCGCCTGAAGTTTGAGTCCGGCGGGCACCGGGTGCAGCGTGTTCCCCAAACTGAAACCCAGGGGCGCATTCATACTTCGGCGTGTACGGTGGCTGTAATGCCAGAGGCCGATGAAATCGAGGCCGTCAAAATTAATCCGGCTGAATTACGCATTGATACCTTCAGGGCCTCGGGCGCCGGCGGCCAGCACATCAATAAAACGGATTCGGCTGTGCGGATTACCCATTTGCCTACCGGAATTGTGGTGGAGTGCCAAGACGATCGCAGCCAACACCGCAATAAAGAACAAGCCATGAAAGTGTTGGTGTCCCGCATCATGGATGGTCGCCAACGCGAACAGCATCAACACGAAGCACAAACCCGCAAGTCGCTGATTGGTTCGGGCGATCGAAGTGACCGCATCCGCACCTACAATTTCCCCCAAGGCCGAATTACCGATCACCGCATCAATCTCACCCTCTACAAGATTGATGCCATGATGGATGGCGATATTAATGATTTATGCAATGCCCTGGCCAGCGAGCATCAAGCCGAGTTACTCGCAGCCCTTGGTGATAGCTAAGCTACTTCACTCCTTTTTGGTATTCATCTGAAACGATGACGACCCTGTGTTCCTTGCTGAACGAAACTAGCTTGCCCAAAAGTGAAGCGCGCGTTGTCTTGGCCCATTTGCTTGAAATTCACCTGCAATTACCTAAGTCGGCTTTACTGACCCGTGATGGCATGGAGGTCAACGACGCCTTTTTACAAGAGTGGTATTTACTGGAGCAGCGCCGCCTAGATGGCGAGCCAATTGCCTACCTGATTGGCAAACGTGGCTTTCATGCGATCGAGCTGATGGTAGGAGCAGGGGTGCTGATCCCCCGCCCAGAAACCGAGCTCTTAGTCGATCTTGGCCTGGATGAATTACAGCGCATCCTTTACAAGAAAATAGGTCTAAATGAGAGTGAGCATTCGCTTACTATGCTTGATTTAGGTACGGGCTCGGGTGCAATTGCCCTAGCGATTGCATCCAGCCAGCCCAATGTAAATGTCATGGCCACGGATGCCTCGCAAGCTGCACTGGACATTGCAGAGCAGAATGCAGCGCGCCTTAAGCTGGGCGATCGCGTTTCCTTTTGCCTTGGTAATTGGTATACGGCACTCCAAACCCTTAGCTCCCCCTCCGGCAGCTTTGATCTCATTCTCAGTAACCCGCCTTACATTCAGGCGGATGATCCGCATTTAAGCCAAGGCGATCTGCGTTTTGAGCCACTGAGTGCTTTAACTGATTTTGGTTCGGGACTGACTTGCCTCGCTACCATTGTTGATGGCGCCCTAGCCCATTTGAGGCCGGGTGGCCTCTTAGCCGTGGAGCATGGGTTTGATCAGTCCCCTGCTGTTCTAGAGCGACTGGCTCTGGCTGGCTTTCAGGACATTACGCCGCATCGGGATTTAGCTGGTCATTGGCGGGTTGCTTCCGGCCGCAAACCCATTTAGGGCAAATCGATAACCCTATTTTTGATTCGGTCTTAAAATTGCTTAACTAATTTTGTACACATGGAGTAACGCAATGGATGCCCAAGCTCAAATCAAAGAAATCGTCACCAGCCACCCCGTAGTGCTTTTCATGAAAGGCACTCCCCAGTTTCCGCAGTGTGGCTTTTCAGGCAATGCAATTAACATCCTGCGGGCTTGCGGTGCCAACAATCTGCATACGGTCAATGTCTTTGATGATGAAGGTATCCGCCAAGGCATTAAGCAATACGCTAACTGGCCTACCATTCCCCAGCTCTACATCCATGGTGAATTTGTCGGCGGCTCCGACATCATGACCGAGATGTTTGAAAGCGGCGAACTCAAGCAGTTGATTCAGGGTTAATTCGTTTAGCGGCTTGTCGTGATTGGCAACCTAGCTAAAACTGGGGGCTTCTTTTTTTGAATTACCCAGTCTTTTGAGTCAAATTGTAATGACATTGTCATTACAAAGTGGTATTCTGTTGGTATGTGTTCCTTTGGCGCACTCCTGAACTGAGACTACTGACTGACAATGCCCGCAGCACTCCGAAATCACAGCAAACGCGAAGCACTCAATCTGCGCATTAAGGCAGAGGAGCGGGACTTAATTGATCGCGCCGCTAAGGTACAACACAAAAATAGAACGGACTTTATTTTGGATGCAGCCCGGCTGATAGCGGAAGAGGCCTTATTAGATCAGCGCCTCATTCAGGTTGATCCCAAAACCCATGCCGAGTTTATTGCGCGGCTGGATGCGCCTATTTTGCAAACGGATGTGAATGCACGCCTGCGCAAAACCATGGCTACCCCCGCGCCGTGGGATAAGCAGTGAATTTAGTAGGGCCGGCTTTACTTGATACAACACACCACCTAGACGCATTTCAATCCGGTGTGGATACATTGGATTATTGGCTAAGGCATAGGGCCCGTAAAAATCAGGCATCGGGCGCATCACGTACCTATGTGGTTTGCGAAGCATCTAAGGTGTTAGCGTATTACTGCCTGGCTAGCGGGTCCCTGACAAGTGAGCAATCCTCATCTAGCCGCTTTAGTCGCAATATGCCCAATCCCATTCCGGTTGTCATACTCGGACGACTCGCTGTCGATCAATCACTCCACGGTAAAGGAATTGGCAGGGCATTGGTTCGTGATGCCTGCCTACGCGTTCAACAAGCAGCCGATGTATTAGGAATTCGGGGGATTGTGGTGCACGCACTTTCCCTGGAAGCAAAATTGTTTTATGAAAAAATGGGGTTTGATGCAGCAAAACAGGATCCCATGATGCTGATGATCACCTTAAAAGATCTTGAGTCACTTTAATCTAGCGTAATCTATGCCCATGTCATTTGATCTCAGCACCCTTCTGTTTCTTGGTTTACTCATTGCAGCCTGTGCTGGGCTGCTGATTTACCTTCTGACTTTGCGAGGCCGCTTTAGTAGTGCGGAGCTTGCACTTGCCGAACAAACTGCTTTAGTCGCGAGTCTGCGTACTGAGCGCGATACGGCTTTGCAAAATGCGATTCGCCTAGAGGCAGCTCTCGACTCTGAACGCAAGCAAGGCCTTGGCCGAATAGAGTCACTGAATGAAGCGAAAGAAGCGCTGACCATTCAGTTTAAGAATCTAGCTAACGACATCTTGGACGATAAAACCCGCCGCTTTACCGAGCAAAATGCCTTAAGCCTCGATGCCTTGCTCAAGCCATTACAAACCAAGTTGACGGAATTTAAAGAACAAGTATCCACCTCATACGCCAATGAATCTCGCGAGCGCTTCGCCCTCAAAAGTGAAATTGAGCGTCTGTCGGCTTTAAACGTCAAGATGTCGGATGAAACCCGATCACTCACCCAAGCATTAAAGGGCGACTCTAAAGTCCAGGGCAATTGGGGCGAACTCGTTTTGGAGTCCATTCTTGAATCATCGGGCCTTCGCAAAGGCGAAGAATACCTCGTGCAAGATAACCATACTCAAGTGGATGGCTCACGCTTGCAGCCCGACATTGTGGTGCGCTTACCCGAAGGTCGCCATCTGGTAGTCGACAGTAAGGTATCGATTACCGCCTATGCACGCTACGCTGAATCGGTTGATGCCGACACAGCCCAGATCGAACTCAATGCCCACATTCAGTCCCTGCGCCAACACATTCAAGGGCTCTCCAGTAAAAATTACAGCTCTCTTTATGGGGTCGGCTCGGTTGATTTTGTCTTGATGTTTATTCCGATTGAGCCCGCATTCTTATTGGCTCTCAAATCCGCTCCCAATCTGTATCAAGAAGCACTGGCCAAGAATATTGTTTTGGTGTGCCCAAGTACCTTAATGGCCACACTGCGTACCGTTGCTCATTTATGGCGGCAAGACCACCAGAATAAAAATGCCCTGGAAATCGCTCGCCAATGCGGCGCGCTCTACGACAAGTTTGTTGGCTTCGTTGATGACATGGATAAGCTAGGGCAACGCATTGATCAAGCCCAAACCAGTTACCACGATGCCTTTAATAAACTGAAGACGGGTAAAGGCAATTTGATTCGCACGGCAGAGCGGGTGCGTGAGCTTGGCGTCAAGCCAAGTAAAACACTTCCAACGGGTTTATTGGACTCGACAGCGGAGACGGATGACTAAGCCCCCCACATTTATTAGCCATAAAAAAATCCCACTGCAATAAAGCAGTGGGATTTTTTCTTACTTTGCTACTAAGTGATTGTACTTAATTCAGTCTACTGAATTAAGCAGCTTTGCGGCCACGTGTTGCTGGTGTTGCTGCTTTTTTCACTTGAGCTACTTGACCCTGAAATGCTTCGAATGCTTGCTCGGCACTTTTCTCGGCAGTAGCCAAAGTTTCTTTGCTGACTGCGCGGAATTGCTCAAAGCCCTGCAAGGCACTGCCGTAACCGGTTTTCATTGCAGATACAAATGCATCTGAACCAGCAGGTGCGTTTGCAGAAATGGTGTTGATCCACTCTTGCATGCCTTTTTGGAACTGCTCAATGCTGGACTCAACTACGTTGTTCAATTCTTTATTGCTGTCACGCAATACTTTAGTTACTTTCTTTTGGTATGCGGCCGCTTGCGCACCAGCGTCTTGCAACATGTCGGCGCTGATCAGATCGGTAACTTGCTTTGGATCTTTTGCGCTCAGTACTTGAGTAATGCTATCTTGTACGTTTACTAATGCATCTTTGGATGCGGCGTAGTTCAGTTCGGCTAATTTTTGTGCATTCTCTAAAGCGGCTTCGCTTAATGCGAATGAGCTTTCTAAGCCTTTGCTGCTGATTTGCGACAATTTAGCGTTGATTTGGTCTTGGTTCATGTGTTGCTCCGTTTCGATAAGTAAAATTGCAAAATAGGGTTTAAGGTAATGCCTAAATTGGAAGTGCCATATCTGTTTGATATTGCACTGCACCATGTAAATGTAACTGATGCAGCGCAACAAATCAAGTCTTTTTGTTGCAAAGCAACAAAATAATAGAAAAAGAGTTTAAATTGAACGAAATCAGTGCATTAGAGCGTAAAAAAGAGGCTAAATCCTACCGAAAAGTGGCCTCAGCGGCTTGCTTTGGTACTTTTTTGGAATGGTATGACTTTCTGACCTTTGCTACTTTGGCCGTTACCTTTGGGCCCCTTTTCTTTCCCAGCAGCGATCCGGCTGCGAGTCTGCTCTTTAGTCTAGCCACCTTTGGAGTTGGCATGGTAGTCAGGCCCCTAGGATCGGCCTACTTTGGCTCCCTAGGGGATCGCATAGGGCGCAGGCCCGTCTTCATGATCACGATTGCTCTCATGGGCTTTGCCACTCTAGCCGTGGGATTTTTACCGACCTATGCACAAATTGGAATTGCCGCACCAATCATGCTGGTGCTTCTGCGCTTATTGCAGGGCCTGTCTGCTGGCGGTGAGATTGGCGGTAGCGCTGTTTTTTTAACAGAACACGCTGGAGAGTCTAATCGGGGATTTAAAACCAGCTTTCTGTCGACCATGGGGCCGCTGGGAATTTTGGCTTCCACCTTGCAGATTGCTTTACTGCAAATTTTCTTAACGCCGGAACAGTTTCAGGAGTGGGGCTGGCGGGTGCCGTTTTGGGTCTCCATTATTCTCCTCGCGATTGCCTTTAAGGCACGTATGGCTCTAGAAGAAACCCCCATCTTTACCGAGATGCGGCACCAGAACAAGCGATCGACTTCACCCCTGAGGGATAGCTTTCGCGATCGAGAGATCCGTAAGCATATGTTCTTATTGTTCTTCTGCATTTCAGCAGGCGGCGCAGTGCTCTTCTTTTGCATGCAGGTCTATACCGCGATCTTTCTCAAAACCGCTTTAGGTATTGCACCCAAGACGGTGGATATTCTAAGCATCATCGCAACACTCGCCCTATTGCCCCTCACCATCCTGGCGGGGGCGATCTCAGACCGAGTGGGCAGAAGGCCGATTGTGATTGGCGGCTTAGTGATTGGCGCGCTCGCGATATTGCCGGCCTTTCATTTTCTGCAATACCTGGCATCGGCAGCACAATTGAATTTACTGCTGGTAGGCTTAACACTCATTTTCCTTTCCATTCCATTGGCGCTAGTTGTGGGACCGCAAATCGTTTTACTGGCCGAACTCTTCTCTGCACGCACCCGAAATAGTGCAGCCACCCTTCCGCACAACTTGGCTGCTGGATGGATCGGGGGGATGCTACCGTTCATCGTGACGTGGCTGAACCAAACAATGGGTAATAACTTAGCAGGGCTTTGGTATCCAACGATTTTCTTGGCGACGGCTGCGATCGTGGCGATGTTTTATTTGCCGGAGACGCGGCATGTGAATTTAGCCCATTAGCTACGGTTGAAGTAAATTTATTCTAGAAGAAATCTTATTCTGAATAAATTCTTTATAAGAATTCCACCAATTGATAATTTTTGCTTGAAGGATTGCTATTTCCTCTGGGTTAGATAATGCAAGCAATTTCATTCTATCCAAAAATGCTGGTAGCTCACCCCAACTTGCGAGGATGGGAAACGGTACGGGCCCAATGGCTGCGAGTGCATCATCAGATGTTAAAAATGCATGGGGCAATGATATTGGAATGCAACCAAGCTCTAATGCATCGTACAAGCGAATTGTTTCAGGTGAATTACCGGCGGGGCATGGCGCAAAAATACTATCTTCCATAACGGCTGAATATAAGCCTACGTTATACCCACTAGAAAAACCATTGGAGGCAAGAACAAATAAGTTCTCGCCACAAGCTTTTGCAGCCTCAACAAAAGCATTTCTCTCATTTTGATAAGAATTTGAGTTATTCAACCAGCCTAAAAAAGCAGCAATACAACCTCGATCAATCGCATTTTTTAACTGCGAGGCTGCTCTAGGACCAACTCCAGTTCTAAAGCCGTTTGGAGCCCAACTCATTTTTTCAGTGAATCGTGGATCGTTTTGGATATGGGAAAAATAGTAATTTCTAATAATGAAATCACACTCTAAATAGGCTTCAATATTTTTATTGGCGAGCTCATCTCCCATGTGATACAAAATCACATTATTACCGGATGATTTTATTGCCCGAATCAGGTCAAGGTTAACCTCGCCCAGCTCCAAATAGATTACTAGGGTATTTTTTGTATTAGCTAGATCAATACCCAAGGCATATGGCGCACCATTGAACAGATTATTCTGAATAAACCACGTTTCGAGTGCACCATTTAGTGAATCTGGATTACTTAGAATTTGAAGCTTACTCATCAATTAGCCCTGTTGATGATACTGAATAACAGATTCCGAATTAGCATAGTAAGCCGATAGTTCATCAAAAATAGACGGGGGGTCCGAATAATCATGCCAAATTTTGATCGGCCCAAAAAAACTTTTGTGCCATATGGGTCGAAAATTCCAATTTAATGG
>JBIILR010000129.1:0-4302 GCA_044338365.1 Polynucleobacter sp.
GAAGAATCTTTGGCGATTTCCCGAGAATTTCATCTGTGCTATAGCCAGTCAGTTGCGTGAACGCTGAGTTTGCATAGGTAATTTTGGGGTTATTTGATGCATCGGTAATAAGAACAGAATCGTAGCCCTGCAAAAATATAGTTTCTAGAATAGATTGGCATAAATCACTACCGAAGGTATTTTTAAGATTGCTTAGCATTTCTTAACAGTAACATAGTTTATTTTTTAGATTTACTTAGTGCAATAAACTGTGCGATGCGGCTCGGGGTTTAGCTCTATGTATAGGGTAACTATTAACCCAAACCAGACAGGTACCCGTTTCTATATTAAAGTTGAATTAGTCACAACTCCAATAAAAAATAGGTAACACTGCTTATGTTAAATCTTCAAAATCTTTTGGATGAATCTGGGATGATTTCCAAAAGAAATATCGCCCATTACGACCAGAATGCCGTTTCTTATGATGAGGGCACACAAGGTCATGATGTTAGTCAAAATATCAATGCCCTATTAAGGGCTATTAAGAGTGAGCCGCCATTTCATATTCTTGATTTTGGATGTGGCCCAGGGAGGGACATGCAAACCCTAACTAAGCTTGGCCATGTCGCTACGGGTCTTGAAGGAAGCAAACAAGCCGCTCAAATAGCCAGATCGAAAAGTGGTTGCGAAGTATTGGTGCAAGACTTTTTTAACTTAGATTTACCAGAGAATACCTTTGATGGAATTTTTGCCAATGCCTCACTATTCCACATTCCCAATAATCTTTTGCCAAAAGTACTGGGTAATTTATGGACTTCTTTAAAGTCAAATGGCATTCTGTTTAGTTCCAACCCTAGAGGCAATAACCAAGAAAGTTGGTACGGAGATCGCTTTGGCTCGTATCACGATCTAGAGGGCTGGAGATCTTTTATGACAAATGCAAAATTTACCGAAATTGAACATTACTATCGACCAAGTGGGATGCCATTCGAACAACAGCCCTGGTTAGCGAGCGTTTGGAGAAAACAATAATAAAAAATTATTGGCGGTCTAGGACAGAATCGAGCTATCGATGCAAAGATCTTCAATCCACTACTTTATAGGACGCTATTGACCGAAATTAGTCATATGCCGTCTAGGGGCCATGGATCAACCATCTGCCGGTCCTTGTAGAGACCACAATCGACCAGCCTAGATCTATATAACTGATATGAGGTTGGCCTGACCAGCACGATTCGAAGGTGCGACCTAGGCCTTATAAGCTATAAATTTGTCGGGTAAACCGATATTGCAGTATTGAAAATTTAAGACAATCTAGCCAGTATTTCTAAGTCCGGCTGCAATTCCATTAATAGCAATATGAATGCCCCTCTGCACCCTATCATCGTGCTTACCTGCTCGATAGCGTCTTACTAACTCGATTTGTAAATGATGCAGTGGGTCGATATAAGGAAAGCGGGTCCGTATCGATCTTGCTAGAGATGGATTATTGGCTAGACGTACTTTTTCACCAGTGACCACGTTTAAGGCATCTACTGTTTTATTCCACTCCGCTTCAATGGCATTAAATATCTTCTTGCGTAGCTTGGCATCAGGAACCAATTCACTATAGCGAGAGGCTAGCGCTAAGTCACTTTTAGCAAGTGCCATATCCATATTAGATAATAAGGTTCTAAAGAATGGCCAATCTTTATACATTTTTTGCAAAAGAGCGAGTGCTGATTTTTTATCTGCGGCCTTGGGGTGATTTAAAAACTCCTCTACTGCAGATCCAAAACCAAACCAACCTGGAAGGGTAAGGCGACACTGACCCCAACTAAATCCCCATGGAATCGCCCTTAAGTCTTCAATTTTCTGAGTGGCTTTACGACTAGCCGGCCTAGAACCAATATTTAGCTTTGCAATCTCTCGAATGGGCGTCGCATCAAAGAAATAGTCTGCAAATCCTGGAGTTTCATATACGAGGCTTCGATACGCATCCATGCTCGCTTGGGAGATTTGTGCGGCAGCATCTAAAAAAGCATGGGTAGCTTGTTTAGTTGGCTTTAATAAGGTGGCCTCTAGGGTGGCGGCCACTAAGGTTTCTAAATTACGTCTACCAATCTCGGGGTTGGCGTACTTTGATCCAATCACTTCACCCTGCTCGGTTAAACGAATTTGACCGCGAACAGTGCCGGGAGGTTGAGCGAGGATTGCCTCATAGCTGGGACCACCCCCACGACCGACTGTGCCTCCCCTGCCATGAAACAAGCGGAGTTTCACCCCATGCTTTTGTTCCAGAGGCTCAAATACCTTAACCAAAGCAAGCTCTGCGCAATACAACTCCCAATTGCTCGTGACAATTCCACCATCTTTATTGGAGTCAGAGTAGCCCAACATAATGTCTTGCTCAGCGCCAGAGCGCTTTACTAAATCTAAGATGCCAGGCAAGGCATATAAATCGTGCATGATTGGCGCGGCATTACGCAAATCGTCAATTGTCTCGAATAATGGAACCACAATGAGGTCCGCTGAGGACTTTTTGCCTAGAGTTTCATGCATTAAGCCCACTTCTTTTTGGAGCAGCAGGACCTCCAACATGTCACTGACAGTTTCAGTGTGGCTGATGATGTAATGGCGAATGGTGTCATTACCAAAAAGATTGCGTATTCTCTTAGCCATTTCAAAAATAGCGATTTCAGAAAGTGCAAACTCAGAGTATTGATGGCCAACTACACGCAGTGGTCTTGGATCTTTTAAGAGAGATAGCAAAAGCGCCCGTTTTTGTTGTTCAGGGAGGCTAGGGTATTCCTTTTGAATCGACGCTACACCAAGCAACTCAGCCAAAACAGCTTCATGCATATCTGAACTTTGACGCAAATCGACAGTTGCTAAATGAAAGCCGAAAACCTCAACCGCTCTGATTAAGGCACGTAAGCGGCGATCTGCTAGTACTTTTGCACCCTGAGAAATGAGTGAAGCTTCGATTGTCTTAAGATCAGATATAAATTCGTGTGTGCTGATATAGGGGTTTTGAGGAGGGACGGCATGGCGAGCTGCATCTGTACCGGTCAATTGCTTTAAAGTAGCTGCAAGTCTTGAATACATGCCAGTTAGCGCCCTTCGATAGGGCTCATCCTGACGATGCTCATTCGTATCTGGGGAGCTTGTTGCAAGCTCTTGCATCTTTTTAGGAAACTTCAGAAGCAATGCGGATACAGATAGCTCTCTACCCAAGTAATGCACTTCGGTTAAGTAATGGCGTAGGACCATTTCAGCCTGCCTTGAAACAGCGTACTCCAGTGTCTTAGCGGTTACATTGGGGTTCCCATCGCGGTCGCCACCAATCCATTGGCCCATCTTCAAAAAACTAGCCACAGCATTCCCAGAAAGCGAGTCTTCCAATTGCGCGTAGATCTTGGGAATCTCTCTTAAAAAAGTGGTCTCGTAATAGGTGAGCGCATTCTCAATCTCATCAGCAACCGTGAGTTTAGTAAACCGCAATAAACGCGTATACCAGAGCTGAAGTACTCGTGTGCGAATTTGCTCTTCATTTGCCTTAAGCTCTTTATTGAGCAAGGCATCTTTTTTAGGGTTGTTTGCTCTAGATGATTCTTTAATCTGGTCGCGTGCAGTTAATAGATTAGCAATATCGCGTTCGGCCTCCAAAATACTCGTTCTTTGCACTTCAGTTGGATGTGCAGTGAGTACTGGCGAGATCAAACTTTCTTCTAATGCCTTGGAGATCATCTTGCTAGTCACGCCTGCAGCATGAAGCTTTTTCATTGCCATCGGAATACTGCCATCTTGATAACTACCAACGCGCTCATGCGCTATGCGACGACGAATGTGATGCCTATCTTCAGCCAAATTAGATAAATGGCTAAAGTAAGTAAAAGCACGCAGTACTTTTACAGCGCTTTCGCTAGTAAGGCCTTTTAGTAGCTTGCCTAGCTCCTGATTCGCCTTTTGATTTGCATCGCGATGAAAGGCTACAGATAATTTTCTGACTTGTTCTACCAAAACATAGACCGGCTCGCCCTCTTGCTCACGAACGATATCGCCTAGAATTTTTCCCAATAGACGAATGTCATCAATTAACGGTAACTCAGTATTTTTCATATTAACTACCACTATAGCAAGGTCATCCAAATGCTATGTGAACTCATCGATGCTAAGGCCTATCAAGCAGTATCGGACGGGTAATTTGGCGGGATTGCATCGGCTGTACTACCCAGCACGATTCGAACGTGCGACCTACGCCTTAGAAGCTGTAAAAATGAGGTTAAACAACACTAAAAACAATGCATTTAAGGTGTTGGCTTTTGGTGTCCAGTAGGCACC
>JBIILR010000027.1:0-14176 GCA_044338365.1 Polynucleobacter sp.
GCGGTAGTTCGCCTTCTTTCCGACGGCGGTATCTGGAAGTTAGCCCAGCTACCCCAAGTCGAGGCAGCGTTTGTAGCTTTAGATCCCGAGAATGGAGCGATTCTGTCCTTAGTTGGCGGCTTTGATTTTCGTCGCAATCAATTCAATCACGTGACCCAAGCACAACGTCAACCCGGCTCTGCTTTTAAGCCTTTTATATACGCCGCCGCCATTGAAAAAGGATTTACGCCGAGCACTTCAGTCAATGATGCGCCTTTATCTATTGGCAGCTTAGAGACTGGCAGCCAAGCATGGGAACCAAAAAATTACGATGGTAAGTTCGATGGTTATATGCCACTACGAACGGCACTCGCCAAGTCTAAAAATTTAGTGTCAGTGCGAGTGATACGCAAAATTGGCCCATCCTATGCACAAGACTTCATTCAGCGTTTTGGCTTTGAGCCAGAGAAGCATCCACCCTATTTGACAATGGCGTTAGGTGCTGGATCGGTCACGCCCTTGCAAATGGCAACCGCGTATAGCGTGTTCGCCAATGGCGGATACCGCGTGGATCCCTTCCTGATTAGTAAGATGGTTGATTCCAAGGGCGTCGTTCTTTTTGAGGCTCAGCCGGTGCGCGCAAGCGTCGATGCTACGCGAGTACTCGATGCACGCACGGCCTTTGTCATGGACAGCATGTTGCAAGAGGTAACGAAGTCGGGCACGGCGGCCAGTACGAGAGGCAAATTAGGCCGTACTGATTTGGCTGGCAAGACCGGAACTACGAATGACTCCCATGATGCTTGGTTTGCTGGCTACAACTCGGATGTTGTTGCAGTAGCGTGGATTGGGTTTGATCGGCCGCGCAGTCTTGGCGACCGGGAAACGGGCGGTGGATTAGCGCTGCCGGTATGGACCTCATTTATGGCAACTGCCCTAAAAGGGAAGCCCGAACAATCTCGAATGGTTCCTGCGGGCGTAGTGCAGTCCGGTGGGGATTGGTTTATTCCCGATTTTGCCCCGCCAGGTGGTATGAGTGCGGTTAACTAAGTAGGCCGGTGTAATGGCTCGCCAAGCGCGCATTGTTATTCCAGGTCAAGCAATGCATGTGTTGGTGCGCGGAAACAATCGCGAGACCCTGTTTCATGCGCCGGCAGACTATACCATTTACCTTGATTGGTTGCGCGCTGCAGCCAATCAATTTTCAGTAGCGGTTCATGCTTACGCGTTGATGCCCAATCATGTGCATTTGCTCCTTAGCCCCAAAGAGCCGCAGTCGCTTGCGAAGTTAATGCAATCCTTAGGGCGGCGCTATGCGCAATTCTTTAATCAAAAGCATGGTCGCACTGGAACAATATGGGAGGGCCGTTATCGATCTTCCTTGATTGACCCCGACTACCTGCTGCGTTGCCAGCGTTACATTGAGCTAAATCCGGTCCGCAGCGGGCTGGAATTCCGGCCTGCCGACTACCCTTGGACGAGTTATGCCAGTCACGTCGGAGGTAAGGCGGTAGCATGGTTACAGGATCACCCGCAGTTTTGGGGCATCGGAAACACCCCGTTTGAGCGTCAAATGGCTTGGGAAAACTTGGTCAAGGAGGGCACCCCCCATTGGGAGGACCGCGCAATCACGGAAGCGTTGCATCGGTCAAAGCCATGGGTGAGCCCAGAATATGCAAAAACCCTATTTAAGGGCAATCTAGAAGTAATTCAGATTCGCCCACGCGGACGCCCGACCAAAAAGACTCTCCCTCAGCACGGCCAACTGAATTAACCGACTCTAACCTTAGAGTCAGAGGGATGGATGATGAAGGAATGACTCTGTCCCTATTAAAATAATCATCCTAGCTACCTTCCTTATTTAAATGGGACAGAGTCAATTAAAAAGATTGCGCTTGAAGGGGTATTCCCCTATATTTGATCTCCCATGCGCTTAAGCGCTCTTTTTGCGCCGTTATTGAGACAGACTATGAATAGCAAAATTACCCAAAATACTTCAGATACTCAACAAGTAGAGACTGAAATAATTCGCCCAATCGCACAGGGCTTGTACGATCCAGCAAATGAGCACGATGCCTGTGGTGTAGGCTTTGTTGCGCACATCAAAGGTAAAAAATCCCATGCGATTGTGACGCAGGGTTTGCAAATATTAGAAAACTTAGATCACCGCGGCGCCGTTGGCGCAGACCCCTTGATGGGCGATGGCGCCGGCATTTTGATACAAGTCCCTGATCTCTTGTATCGCGAGGAAATGGCCAAGCAAGGAATCACGCTACCTCCGTTTGGCGAATACGGTGTGGGTATGATCTTTTTGCCAAAAGAAAGCGCATCCCGTTTGGCGTGCGAACAAGAGCTTGAAAGAACGGTTCGCCTAGAAGGTCAGGTAGTACTGGGATGGCGCGATGTACCCATTGATACAAAATTACCAATGTCGCCAACGGTGCAAAAGACAGAGCCATTCATTCGCCAGATTTTCATTGGGCGCGGCCGTGACATCATGACGACTGATGCCTTAGAGCGTAAGTTATACGTCATTCGAAAAACAGCCAGTCATGCCATTCAAGATTTGCATTTAAAGCACGGTAAAGAATATTTTGTTGCATCGATGTCGGCGCGCACCATTGTGTACAAAGGACTGCTGCTTGCCAATCAGGTTGGCGCTTACTATTTAGACTTACAAGACCAGCGCTGCGTCTCCGCCTTGGCTTTAGTACACCAGCGTTTTTCCACCAATACTTTCCCAGCATGGGAGTTAGCTCACCCATATCGCATGATTGCGCACAACGGCGAAATCAATACCGTTAAAGGAAACGTCAACTGGGTAAATGCGCGTACCGGCGCAATTAGTTCCCCAGTATTGGGTGATGATCTACAAAAATTATGGCCATTAATTTATCCAGGGCAATCCGATACTGCCTGCTTTGATAACTGCCTAGAGCTATTGGTCATGGCCGGATACCCCTTAGCGCAAGCCATGATGATGATGATTCCAGAGGCATGGGAACAGCACACCTTGATGGATGAGAACCGCCGCGCATTTTATGAATACCATGCGGCGATGATGGAGCCTTGGGATGGCCCTGCCGCTATGGCATTTACAGACGGCCGTCAAATTGGCGCAACGCTCGATCGCAATGGTTTGCGCCCAGCTCGCTATTACGTCACCGACGATGACCTCGTGATCATGGGTTCCGAGGCTGGTGTGTTGCCCGTGCCTGAGAACAAGATTGTGCAAAAGTGGCGCTTGCAACCGGGCAAGATGTTCATGATTGATATGGAGCAAGGTCGCATCATTGATGACGTCGAACTCAAAAATGCGGTATCGAAAGCAAAGCCATACAAGAGCTGGATAGATGCTGTGCGCGTTAAATTGGATGAAGTGGATTTATCTAAGAAAGACAGCGTAGATGAGCGGGCCCACATACGGCCAGCGGCAAAATTATTGGATCGCCAGCAGGCATTTGGCTACAGCCAAGAAGACCTGAAGTATTTAATGGCACCAATGGCCTTGGCCGGCGAAGAGGCAATTGGTTCGATGGGCAACGATAGCCCCTTGGCTGTTTTGTCGAATAAAGACAAGTCCCTCTATAACTACTTTAAGCAATTGTTCGCACAGGTTACGAACCCCCCAATCGATCCGATTCGGGAAAACATGGTGATGTCCTTGGTCTCGTTTGTGGGACCAAAACCCAATTTGCTCGATACCAACAACATCAATCCACCGATGCGCTTGGAAGTAAGCCAGCCCATTCTGGATTTTGAGGAAATGGCGAAGATCCGCCACATTGAGCACTACACCAATGGCAAGTTCCGCACCTATGAATTAGATATCTGCTATCCCGCAGCCTGGGGAAAAGAAGGTATTGAGGCACGCTTGGCATCTTTGTGCGCGGAGGCTGCAGATGCTGTCAGCTTAGGCTTCAATATTGTGCTGATCAGCGATCGCCAGATAGACGAAAAGCACGTTGCCATCCCTGCGCTCTTAGCGACGTCTGCAATTCATCAGCATTTGGTTGCAAAAGGCTTGCGTACCAGTGTTGGTCTCGTGGTAGAGACCGGTAGCGCGCGCGAGACCCATCACTTTGCATTGCTTGCGGGCTATGGTGCAGAAGCCATTCACCCCTTCTTGGCGATGGAGACCTTAGCGGAAATGGCAAAGGGTTTGCCAGGCGATTTATCGCCCGAAAAAGCCATCAAGAATTACGTTAAAGCGGTAGGCAAAGGCTTGCAAAAAGTCATGTCGAAAATGGGCATCTCAACCTATATGTCCTATACCGGGTCACAAATTTTTGAAGCCATTGGACTCAATCAGGAAGTGATTCAGAAGTATTTTAAAAATACACCATCTAATGTGGGTGGTATTGGTGTGTTTGAAATTGCCGAAGAGGCCCTACACATGCACCAGCAGGCATTTGGCAACGACCCTGTGTTGACCAATATGCTGGAAGCAGGCGGTGAGTATGCCTATCGTGTTCGCGGCGAAAATCACATGTGGACGCCAGATACCATTGCAAAGCTGCAACACGCAACACGCACTGGCTCTGATAAGGGCTACCAGACATATAAAGAGTATGCCAATATCATCAACGACCAAAGCAAGCGTCAGATGACTTTGCGCGGTTTGTTTGAATTTAAGGTTGACCCTGCTAAAGCGATTCCACTCGATGAAGTGGAGTCTGCTAAGGAGATCGTTAAACGATTTGCAACGGGCGCGATGTCCTTGGGCTCAATCTCAACCGAAGCGCATGCAACCTTAGCAATTGCCATGAACCGCATTGGCGGTAAGTCCAATACCGGCGAGGGTGGTGAAGACCCCAATCGCTATAAAAACGAACTCAAAGGTATTCCGATTCGCAAGGGCGAAAGTCTTGCAAGCATTCTGGGTAGCGATGTGGTGGAAGCCAATATCCCATTGGAAGATGGCGATTCCTTACGCTCGAAAATTAAGCAGGTGGCATCAGGCCGCTTTGGTGTAACAACCGAGTATCTGCGCTCAGCCGATCAGTTGCAAATCAAAATGGCCCAGGGTGCAAAGCCCGGCGAGGGCGGTCAGCTGCCGGGTAGCAAGGTATCCGATTACATTGGTAAGTTGCGTTTCTCGGTGCCGGGCGTTGGTTTGATTTCTCCGCCTCCGCACCATGATATTTATTCGATTGAAGACATTGCGCAGCTGATTCATGACCTCAAGAACGTCAATCCCAAAGCCGATGTATCCGTCAAGCTCGTATCTGAAGTGGGTGTGGGTACGGTGGCTGCTGGCGTTGCGAAAGCCAAAGCAGATCACGTGGTGATTGCAGGTCATGATGGCGGTACCGGTGCATCCCCCCTGTCGTCGATTAAGCATGCCGGCTCCCCATGGGAGCTTGGCTTGGCTGAAACCCAGCAAACCTTGGTACTGAATCGTTTGCGAAGCCGTATTCGGGTGCAGGCCGATGGCCAAATGAAAACCGGACGTGACGTGGTGATTGGCGCCTTGCTTGGCGCGGATGAATTTGGTTTTGCAACCGCGCCACTGGTGGTGGAAGGTTGCATCATGATGCGTAAGTGCCACTTAAACACCTGCCCAGTTGGTGTTGCCACTCAAGATCCCGAGCTGCGTAAAAAGTTTGCTGGCAAACCTGAACATGTCGTGAATTTCTTCTTCTTTGTCGCAGAAGAGGCGCGTGAAATTATGGCCCAATTGGGCATACGTAAGTTTGACGACCTGATTGGCCGAGTTGACCTGCTCGATACCCGCAAGGGCATTGATAACTGGAAAACCCATGGACTGGACTTCAGTAAGATTTTTGCAGCCCCTGCTGTACCAGCAGATGTGCCGCGTTATCAAGTGCTCACGCAAGACCATGGCCTCGGCACTGCCTTAGACCACATTCTGATTGAAAAAAGCGAGCCTGCATTAGAACGCGGCGAGAAAGTGTCCTTCATTGTTCCCGTGAAGAACGTGAACCGTACGGTAGGTGCAATGCTATCCGGTGAAATCGCTCAGCGTTATGGCCATGCTGGCTTGCCAGATGACACCATTCACATCCAGTTAAATGGCACAGCCGGTCAAAGTTTTGCAGCATTTTTGGCCCATGGCGTTACCTTAGATCTGGTTGGCGATGCCAATGATTATGTTGGTAAAGGATTGTCGGGTGGGCACGTCATCGTGCGCGCACCACATGAGTTCCGCGGTGATACAGCCAAGAACATCATTGTTGGCAATACTGTCTTGTATGGCGCGATTGGCGGCGAAGCCTTCTTTAATGGCGTAGCTGGTGAGCGTTTTGCTGTTCGTAATTCTGGCGCTACCGCAGTCGTCGAGGGTACGGGCGATCACGGTTGTGAATACATGACGGGTGGTACGGTTGTTGTTCTGGGTGAAACCGGACGCAACTTTGCAGCTGGCATGAGCGGTGGTATCGCGTATGTGTACGACGAAGATGGTTTGTTTGCAAAGTGCTGCAATACCAGCATGGCTACTTTAGAAAAAGTATTGCCCCATGCAGAGCAGCTTGCCAGTATTCCGCAATCCCAATGGCATGCGCCAATCGATGTTAAGGATAGTGGTCAGCGCCTCAGCGATGAGCATATTTTGAAAGCCTTAATTGAGCGTCATTTCCGGCATACCGGATCCGAGCGTGCGAAAGCCTTGCTCGCCGATTGGGATCAGGCGCGTACCCGTTTTATTAAAGTACACCCCACTGAATACAAGCGGGCATTGGGTGAGCTTTGGGAAAAAGCACAAAAAAATGCAAAAGCGATTGCTTAAGTAACAACACGATATTGAAGGAGTAGTTGAGATGGGTAAGATCACTGGATTTATGGAGTTTGAGCGCGTTAAGGAAACCTACGAGGCTCCTGTAACGCGCCTGCACCACTACAAAGAATTCATTGCGGCGCTGAGCGATGACGAAGCCAAAGTTCAAAGTGCACGCTGCATGGACTGCGGTATTCCGTTTTGCAATAACGGTTGCCCAGTCAACAACATCATTCCGGACTTTAATGAGCTGGTATTTCAGGGCGATTGGAAAAACGCCATTGAAGTGCTGCACTCCACGAATAACTTCCCTGAATTTACTGGCCGCATTTGCCCGGCTCCATGCGAGTCTGCTTGCACACTCGGCATCAATCGGGATGCGGTTGGCATCAAGTCGATTGAGCATGCGATTATTGATCGGGCTTGGGAAAATGGTTGGGTCAAGCCAATGCCGGCCAAAACCAAAACCGGTAAAAAAGTAGCCATTGTTGGATCGGGCCCTGCGGGCATGGCGGCGGCGCAACAATTGGCGCGCGCCGGCCACGATGTCACCGTTTATGAGAAAAATGATCGGGTTGGCGGCTTGCTGCGCTATGGCATTCCTGATTTCAAGATGGAAAAGTGGCTGATTGATCGCCGCGTAGAACAAATGCAAGCCGAAGGCGTTGTCTTTGCTACCGGCGTATATGTTGGCAAAGAGGCGGTTGGTGCAGAAGTAAAAAACTATTCCAATAAGACAGTCACGCCAGAGCAATTAATGAAGGATTTTGATGCCGTCATTATTAGCGGCGGCGCAGAGCAGCCGCGTGATTTGCCAGTTCCTGGGCGTGAACTGGAAGGCATTCATTACGCTTTGGAATTCTTGATTCCGCAGAATAAAGAAGTCGCAGGTGATTCACAAAATGGTATTCGTGCAACGGGTAAGCACGTTGTTGTGATTGGCGGCGGCGATACCGGATCGGATTGCGTTGGCACATCGAATCGCCACGGCGCCAATCACGTTACCCAATTTGAATTGTTACCCCAGCCACCGGAAGAAGAAAATAAACCCTTGGTTTGGCCGTATTGGCCAACCAAGTTACGCACTTCGTCATCGCATGAAGAAGGCTGTGAGCGGGATTGGTCGGTGGGCACAAAACGCTTTGAAGGTAAAAACGGTAAGCTTGAAAAGCTCATTGGTGTGCGTTTGGAGTGGCAAGGCGGAAAAATGGCGGAAGTACCTAATTCCGAGTTTGAGATCAAGGCAGACCTCGTTTTGTTGGCGATGGGCTTTGTATCGCCTGCTCAGCAAGTACTGAATTCATTTGGCGTCGATAAAGATGCGCGCGGCAATGCGAAGGCCCATGTTGAAGGTCAAAAAGCCTACCAAACCAATGTAGCGAAGGTATTTGCTGCCGGCGATATGCGTCGGGGTCAATCCTTAGTGGTCTGGGCGATTCGGGAAGGCCGTCAGTGTGCGCATGCAGTGGATTCGTATTTGATGGGCTCATCGGTATTGCCGCTCTAAAATATAACAACTGACCACTACTTAAAAGAACCGCATTGAATCAATCTGAATCTCCTCAAAGCCAGACTAATAAAGATGATGTTGTTGTCTCGATTCAGGACGTTAACTTTTCCTATGCGCCGGGTGAGCGCCAGATTCTGTCCGGCCTCAATATGGAGTTTCGCCGCGGCAAGGTAGTTGCTGTGATGGGCGGTTCAGGTTGTGGCAAAACAACCGTCCTGCGTTTAATTGGCGGTCAAGTTACGACAACTGAGGGTAAGGTTTTATTTGAAGGCAGTAATGTCGGCCAAATGAGCAGCGCCGATTTAATGCGGGCGCGCCGGCGTATGGGCATGCTATTCCAATTTGGCGCCCTGTTTACCGACCTTAGCGTTTTTGAAAATGTTGCCTTTCCGCTGCGCGAGCATACCAAGCTCAGCGAGGATTTATTACGTAGCCTTGTACTCATGAAACTCAATGCAGTGGGTTTGCGGGGTGCCCGCGATTTGATGCCCGGGCAAATCTCGGGCGGTATGGCAAGGCGAGTGGCACTGGCGCGCGCGATTGCACTCGATCCACCGCTCATCATGTATGACGAGCCGTTCGCTGGTTTAGATCCAATTGCGCTTGGCATAACAGCGCGTTTGATTCGTGATCTGAATACTGCACTCGGTGCCACTAGTATTGTGGTGACCCATGATGTGGAAGAAACCTTTGCGATTGCAGATTACGTGTATTTCATTGCCAATGGACGGATTGGCGCCCAAGGTACGCCCGATCAACTCAATCGCTCAAGCGATCCATTTGTGCGCCAGTTCTTAGATGCCTCACCCGATGGGCCGGTGCCATTTCATTATCCGGGCGCAGACCTCGTGGATGATTTTGCTGCCCAGGTAGGTGCGCGATGATCGTACGTAAAACCATTGATTTGCTTGGTGATCTTGGATTTTTTATCCGCAGCAATATTGTTAGCTTGGGGCATGCAACGCGCATGTTCATTGCTGTCATAGCGCGCTCCGCTCCGCTATTGAAGCGCCCACGCTTAGTTTCGGATCAAATCCTATTTATTGGTAATCACTCCTTTGTGATTATTGCGGTCTCTGGTTTATTCGTTGGCTTTGTATTGGGCCTGCAAGGCTATTACACCTTGAATCGCTATGGCTCTGAACAAGCATTGGGTTTATTGGTCGCCTTGTCGCTCACGCGTGAGCTCGGCCCCGTCATTACTGCTCTCCTGTTTGCGGGCAGGGCAGGCACTTCACTGACCGCAGAAATTGGTCTGATGAAAGCCGGTGAACAGCTCAGCGCGATGGAGATGATGGCGGTGGATCCTTTAAGCCGTGTGGTTGCCCCGCGCCTATGGGCTGGCATTATTTCCATGCCAATTTTGGCAACCATCTTTACTGCGGTTGGTGTGATTGGCGGTTACTTTGTGGGCGTCCCACTAATTGGCGTTGACTCGGGTGCGTTTTGGTCACAAATGCAGGGCGGCGTCGACCTCTTCTCTGATATTGGCAACGGTTTAATTAAGAGCGTTGTATTTGGTGTTGTGGTGACGTTTATCGCCCTCTATCAAGGGTTTGAGGCTAAACCAACGCCAGAAGGGGTGTCCCAAGCGACTACCCGGACGGTCGTGATTTCATCCTTGGCTGTATTGGCATTGGATTTCTTGCTGACTGCCTTGATGTTCACGAGCTAATGATGAAATACAGAAGGATTAAACTGAGGCCCATATGAGAAAAAGTGCGATTGATGTCTGGGTTGGAATATTCGTTGCCATTGGCTTGTTGGCAGCCCTTTTCTTGGCGCTCAAGGTAGGCAATATGAACGCTGTCTCATTCCAGCCCACTTACACTATCACCGCCCGCTTTGATAACATCGGCGGCCTAAAGCCGCGCGCACCAGTAAAAAGCGCTGGTGTGGTTGTTGGTCGTATTGCGGATATTCGCTTTGATGACACGACCTACCAAGCTACCGTCACGATGACGCTGGAGCAGGACTACCAATTCCCCAAAGACTCGGCCGCGAAGATTTTGACCTCGGGCTTATTGGGTGAGCAATACGTTGGGCTCGAGGCCGGCGGCTCAGACCAAATGCTGGCGCAGGGCAGCATGATTACGCAAACCCAATCGGCTGTTGTTCTCGAAAATCTCATCAGCCAATTTTTGTACAACAAGGCGGCCGATGGCGGTAAAGATGAAAGCGCTAAGAAGTGATTCTTTGGCTGCGATCCTTTCTCAGGAAAAGCGCGAAACGCAGTTTAATCGCGGTATTGTGTGTCAGCATGATTGGCTGCGCAAGCATTCCAGCAGGTACGCAGCCATCGGCGCAAGATCCATGGGAGTCATTTAACCGTTCTGTGTTCATCTTCAATGAGGGCTTAGACGATTATCTTTTAAAGCCAGTCACCACAGGGTATCGGTATGTCGTACCTTCCTTCGCGCGGAACGGTATCGATAATTTCTTTGGCAACTACAACGATATTTATTCTGCACTGAATCAGTTGCTACAGGGCAACCCCGGCGTAGCAGCCAAAGGCTTGATGCGGGTGGTAGTCAATACGATTTTTGGTTTGGGTGGATTTATAGATATGGCAACCCCAGGGGGGTTGCCAAAACACAAGGCTGACTTTGGGCAAACCTTTGGCGTATGGGGAATTCCTTCTGGCCCCTATGTCGTTTTGCCCTTCTTTGGCCCCAGCTCGGTGCGCGATACCTTCGGAACAGCAGCAGATATTGAAAGCGATTACCTGCTCCGCTTATTGCCCGATGTGGCTTTACGCAATAGCCTGACTGGCCTGCGGATCGTCAATGCGCGGAATAACTTTTACCAAGCGGGCGATCTACTGGAAGGCGCGGCGATCGATAAGTATTCCTTTGTGCGGGATGGGTACATTCAGCGTCGGCAGTACCAAATTGAGCAAAGTAAGGCGGGCTATGACGATGATGAAGTATTGCCGCCATTTCAAAATCCCTACGAATAGACTCCAGAATAGCGAATGGCAGCGCTTTTGCTGAGTTTGCTAGGGCGGGCTAAAATTACCCAACCTACTCAAATCGAGCTGCAACACATAAGAGAAGCCCAATTGAATATCCACATCCGCCACGCTATTTCCATCTGTTCTGCGCTCGCCGCAATCTGGCTTGCCAATCCGGTTAGCGCCCAAAATGCTCCCATCGATGAATCCACCCCGAATGGATTAATTCGTAGCATTGTGAGCGATGTCATGGCTTCAATTAAGGCGGATCCAGAAATTCAGAAGGGCAATATTGCCCGAGTAGTTGATCTGGTAGAGAAGAAAATTGTGCCGTATACCGATATGCGGCGTACTACCGAGATGTCGATGGGCCCTAATTGGCGAAAGGCAACACCAGAGCAACAAGCGCAACTCATCGCTGAATTTAAAACCCTACTGATTCGCACTTACTCGGGCGCATTAAGCCAGGTGCGCGATCAAACCGTTCAATACAAAGCTTTGCGTGCAGCGCCCACCGATACCGAAGTGATTGTGCGTACGGTGGTGCTGGGGCGCGGCGACCCGATTCCGCTTGATTACCGTTTAGAGAAAACACCCTCTGGGTGGAAAGTTTATGACATTAACGTTTTAGGGGTATGGCTGGTAGAAAACTACCGCAACCAGTTTACGAATCAAATTAATCAAAATGGCATTGATGGCCTGATCGCGTTTTTAAAAGAGCGCAATAAGATGTTGGCCTCTGCTCGCCCCAGCAATTAATACACACATGCCATATTGCTTACCATCCACCTTGACCCAGAAAAATGCCGTAGCAGTTGAGGCCGATGGACTGCGCGATTTAGCGCAGCTGGAGACGGTGGATTGTGCCGCACTGAGCGATTTTGATTCCAGTGCGCTTGCCGTCTTGATCGCATGGCAAAAAAAACTACGGCAGTGTCAGCGTAAGCTGACCTTAGTAAGTCCACCACCAAAATTGTGCGTACTGGCCCAGGTTTATGGCGTTGCTGAGCTGTTGGGCACGCCAGCAGCATGACTTCAGCAATATCGATAAAAGGAATATCAAAGCACTATGGCGCCTTACAGGCCTTAGATAATGTTTCACTCAATATCCATGAAGGTGAGTTTTTTGGCCTGCTTGGCCCCAACGGCGCCGGCAAAACAACCCTAATCTCCATTTTGGCCGGGCTGTGTAAGCCCGATCATGGCAGCGCTTCAATCATGGGCATTGATGTGCAGTCCACCCACCGCGAAGCGCGCCGTATGCTTGGCGTTGTGCCACAAGAATTGGTTTTTGATCCCTTCTTTACGGTACGCGAAACCTTACGCTTTCAGTCGGGCTACTTTGGTATTCGCAATAACGATGCGTGGATCGACGAGATCATGGCCAACTTAGACTTGGCTGGAAAAGCCGATAGCAATATGCGCTCCCTCTCGGGCGGCATGAAGCGCCGGGTTTTGGTTGCGCAAGCGCTAGTGCATCGCCCACCGGTGATCGTTTTAGATGAGCCAACGGCAGGAGTGGATGTGGAGTTACGCCAATCCCTGTGGCAGTTTATTAGTAGACTTAATCACGACGGGCACACCATCGTATTGACTACCCATTATTTAGAAGAGGCCGAGGCCTTGTGTCAACGCATTGCGATGCTAAAGCAAGGTAAGGTGGTAGCGTTAGATACCACTGCCAATTTACTTTCTCGGTTTGGCGGTGCAAAAAAGCACAATGGCGAAGCGGTTGATTTAGAGGATGTCTTCGTTAACATCATGTCTGGAAACGCCGCATGAAGTACGCCCCATTTGACTATGGCAGTGGCTTTCCAACCCTGCTCCGCAAGGAAGTAAAGCGCTTTTATAAAGTTGCGTTTCAGACGGTAGCAGCGCCAGTATTGACCGCAGTACTGTACCTCTTGATTTTTGGCCACGTACTGGAAGGCAAGGTGGAGATGTATGGCCACCTTAGCTATACCGCCTTTTTGATTCCGGGCCTCGTGATGATGAGCCTATTGCAAAATGCATTTGCGAATACCTCGTCCTCCTTAATTCAATCCAAGATCACCGGCAATTTAGTTTTTGTTCTATTGGCCCCGCTCAGTAATCTAGAGTTTTATGCAGCCTATGTGCTAGCTGCAGTGGTGCGGGGTGTTGTGGTTGGCCTCGGCGTTTTCTTAATTACGGCGTGGTTTGTGCAACCCAGTTTTGAATACCCAATTTGGATTATCGTTTTTGCTTTTCTGGGCGCTGCCATTTTAGGTAGCATGGGTTTGATTGCCGGTATCTGGGCCGACAAGTTTGATCAACTGGCTGCCTTTCAGAACTTCTTAATCATGCCCGCTACCATGTTGTCCGGTGTTTTCTATTCGATTCATACTTTACCGCCTGTGTGGCAAACCATCTCCCATTTCAATCCCTTCTTTTATATGATTGATGGATTTCGGTATGGCTTTTTTGGTGTATCGGATGTTTCTCCATGGATGAGCTTTGCCATCGTCGGCGGATTTTTTGTGGCAGTGTCCTTTGCTGCCTTGCGCATGCTTAAAACCGGGTATAAATTACGGCATTAAGCCATACCTGAATTCAATTGCTGTACTTTATGGAGTAACCGATGTTCCCAACCCCAGAGCAAATACAGTCCTATATTCAGCAAGGCATTGCTTGCAGTCACCTTGCGGTGGAGGGCGATGGCCAGCATTTTTATGCAACGGTGGTTAGTGCCGAGTTTGAAGGCAAGCGACTGATTCAGCGCCATCAATTGGTATATGCAGCACTGGGTGATCGCATGAAAGCGGAAGTACATGCCTTATCGATTAAGGCGTTTACTCCAGCTGAGTTTGCAGAAAAAGCAGGTCAATAAGACATAAGTAATAAGTAATAAGTAATATATAAGATGTAAGAAGAAAATAAAAAGAGCGTAATGGATAAGTTAAAAATGATTGGCGGCACGCCTTTGCAAGGCGAAGTGCTGATAGCGGGGGCAAAAAATGCAGCCCTGCCGATTCTG
>JBIILR010000131.1:0-4255 GCA_044338365.1 Polynucleobacter sp.
TAGCAATCTTAACTGGCGACTACTTAAGGGGCATCAAGGGATCAATCATTGCATTACTGGGGCTGGTATTACCTGGCTCTACCCTCGTTCTCTTGCTGGGCTTTGTCTATACCGCCCTAACCGATCACGCGATTACGGTTTTATTGTTAACGGGTATTGCGGCAGGCGCTACTGGCCTGCTGGCGGCAGTTACCTATCGGATTGGTGACGAGCACTGGAAAAAACCCATCTCCCTCATCCTGATTACAGCCACTTTTGTTTTAATGAGCATCGTCAAACTACCGCTCCTCGAAGTACTTGCGATTATGGCTCCGATTAGCCTCTTTATTTATCGCCCCAAAGGCAGTGGCTAAATGGTTCTGATTCACCTTGCCTTGACTTTTGGCTTGCTATCCTTACTAGCAGTCGGCGGCGGAACTGCAGTTCTGCCGGCGATGCAAACGATCTTATTACATGAGTTTGGCTTGACGCACGATCGATTTGTGCATATCTATAGTTTAGGTCAATTGGCACCTGGCCCGAATATGCTGATGGTCTTGGTGATCGGCTTGCAAGTTGCCGGAATACTTGGCGCTGCGGTGGTTTTTTTATCCTTCTTCATTCCGTCTAGCGTCTTGTGTTTATTTGTAGGGCGCCTTTGGATCAAGATGGGTGAAAGCCCTTGGCGCAGAGCCATTCAAAATGCGCTAGAACCGATCTCAATTGGTTTAATGGTCTCTGGGGTCTACGCCGTTGGCAAGGCCGCAGCCGTTACCCCCATTACCTTTGGGCTTGCACTCATCGCATTTATTATCTTAGTTCGAACCAAGGTAAATCCAGTCCTCGTTATTGTGGCGGCTGGAATACTGTTTTCTATTCAGCATATGCTAAGTTCTAACCTACTAAGTTAAGTAATCTCTATGATCTCAAACGCCAGTATTGAACTCAAGGACCTAAGGCTTCGCACCCATATTGGTACCTATCAGCCCAGCGATACTGTGCCGGATGCCCATCTACTCGATTTAACCCTATGGATTGATGCCAGCCTAGTACTGATTAAGGAAGATGGCATGGCCTATGTATTTGACTATGACCCACTCGTTCTGGAGATTGATCGACTCGCAGGGGACTGCCATTACGAAACACAAGAGTGGCTTATCAGCCGAATTGCTCAGGCATGTGCGGCATATTCTGAAATCATCTCTATGGAAATGAGCTTACGAAAAAGCCCTGTGCACAATAGTTCTGGTTCACTAGGAGTAAAACTACACCTCGATGAAACTGCTCTGAATCAATTGCGAGCACACAACAAGTAAAGCAAACAGCTTACTCCTGCAAGGCCAGTTCCTGGAGGTGTGGCGCGTAATCTGCCTCACCGTATTTCAAAAAGTTTTCGCGGTGACGACGGTAGTACAGCAGACCTTCCTGAATGCTGGAAACCGAAGCCCCCTGCTCTCGCATCTTGTCCCATAAATTCCAGTCTTCTTGCGGATTAGAGCGCTGCGCAAAGCGCTTTTGGTAACCAATTTGCTTGCCCAAAGCCGTGCGATACATCATCGAGCCATGGTGCAAGCCCTGCCGATCCCAATATAAATCGCCCTGGTGCAACTGGGTTTGGCCAGGAACGCGTAAGGTAATCTCTGCTTTGAGTTCGCCCGTCACCACAATGTCGTAGGTCACGATATCCGCACCGGCGTTGGCAGTCAGTAACGCAATGGCATCGGAACGCAGCCAGTTATCAGCACCAATGAAAAGGACGTACTCAGTATCGACGCGCATTAAGGCATCTTGAAAGTTGGCCACCGTACCTAAATTGTGGGGGCGTAAAACGTACTCGATATCGGGATACAGTATCGGTAGATGGTCACAGTCATGCGCTCCATCGTCCACAAACAAAATGCGTTCCGGCATGCAGGTTTGGGATAGAAGGGATTCGATGCAATGTGCTGCGAGGTGCCCGTATTGATAGGAGGCGATAACAACTGTAATCATGGGCGCGATTAGAGCACAGTATTGCGACTCTTTCTTGACGGTTGCTGAATTAAGCTCATAACGTAGTTATTGCCTTGAGATTCAGCAAATCAGATAAAGTCTTACTTATCTAATTACACCTCCATGATCCATGCCAAACGCCATCATTTTTGATACTGAAGCAACTGATAAAAACAATCCGGTCATTATTGAGGCGGCATGGCTTGAGCTAAGCTCCTTGAGTCCCTTTACGACTAGCAATCCATGGGTGCAGCGCTATAACCCAGGCAAGCCGATTAGTTTGGGGGCTTTAGCAACGCACCACATCTTGGATGAAGAACTGCTGGATTGCCCGCCGAGTGCTTCCTTTGCCTTGCCAGCCGATACGCAGTACATGATTGGTCACAATGTCGATTTTGATTGGGCGGCCATTGGTAATCCCGATATTAAGCGCATTTGTACCTTAGCCTTGGCTCGATCGATTTGGCCTGAGCTCGATAGCCACAATCAAAGCGCCCTGCTCTATTTTCTGGATCGCACGAATGCAAAGGGCATGCTTAAAAATGCCCATAGCGCTTTAGCCGATGTCGGCATCTGCGCTGTTATCCTGCAGCACATTTGCCAAGCCCGCTCCATTGTTGGCATTGAGGAACTCTGGCTTGCCTCCGAAAACGCGCGATCACCCAGCGTCATGCCCTTTGGCAAACACAAGGGCGTGGCAATGGCCGATGTGCCAGCTGACTACAAGCGCTGGTTACTTGGACAGGGCGATATTGATCCTTATTTACGCAAAGCTCTAGAGGCTCACTAATTTAGTAGCCTCAAACCAGCTGCAGCAGCTCTCCTGCTGCTGAAACCAAATAAGCCTCAATGGGTTTATCGTTTCGGATGCCTTGTAGACCAGTCGCGTACTGCTGTAACTGCTTTTGATACAGGACGGATTTGCGATCGCCCTCCTTGGGTAAGCTGAGTTTGTAATCCAAAATCACCAAACGATCGGCAAACTCAACTAAACGATCAAAACGCGTATGAATGGTCTTCTTGTTTTGCTCATCCGACATTGCTTCATTTTCGTCGGCGGTCATGAGTACATCGATTTCATTCCAAGCCTGAATCCATCGACCGTCCAGCAAATAGGGTTTTAAAGCATCCGTTTGCAGAACTGTTTTAGCCCGTGACAGGGCTAGCGTAGCCCTTGCCTCATCAATACCGAACCAATTCATGGTGTGCGCAAGGCTAGGCAAATCAGAGATGGTGCTTCCACTTTGGAATGTGCAGCATTCCAAGAGCGCATGAAAATACACACCATCTTCCAAAATACGGGGATCGAGATCGTCATCTACTAGATCAACTGGTGCTGTGGCATTCACCACTCCACCCTCAATATTGGCTAATTGCAGGGCATGACTGGATTTGGCCACGTCCCACTCGAGTGAAAAGTCATCGATCGAAAATGGCATGCTGGTATTGCTTTGGCTTTGCACAGTCGATTTTTGATCATTCGGCGTCGTAGCCACTTCCTCCGATATCGCAAAGTCAGGCAGCTCAGCCGATTGAATGCGGTAATACCAAGAATTGAGATCAAGACCCTCTTCTTTGGATGAGGATGTCGCAACGCCACTGATCCACAGCCCTTGCTTGGCGCGGGTCATCGCCACATACAGCGCGTTCCAGTTTTCATTGGAGGCAATGCGCTGCTCTTCTTCCTGAATCTGCGTGCGAGGGCTCGTGATGGTGTCTTTGGTAAAGACCGATAAATGAATTGGCGCAGTCTCATTGGGGGGCCAGTCGAGCAAGATGCCGCGGTGTTGATTCATGCCGGTGGTGTGATTGGTATCGAGCAAGACCACAAATGGCGCTTCTAATCCTTTGGCGCCGTGAACGGTCATCATGCGCACGCGTTTATTGCGATCTGCGTCGGAAAGCAAATTGTCGTCCCCTAGTTCAATGGATTCTGCAGCTTCGCCATCCAGATCCATCTCCCCTTCATCTGGGGTTTCATCATCGTCGCCTTGGCGCATTGCTTTTATCTCAGCAATAAAACGACCTAAGCTGGGGTACCGTCCACCATCGTGATTGAGGGCAAGCTCTAAAAAGGCATCCATGTTCGCCAAGACCTGCGGCCGCAGTAAATCATCCGATGCAATTGCATAGCGCATGCGCACATCATGTTCGGCATAAATTTGATCAAGCAAATCGTGCACCGGTAAGTGCTCACCCAAAATACGCCAGTGCTCAAGGTATCGCCCTGCCTTCAGTAAAGCCGGGTCTGAACTAGCCTGCAAGGCATCCCACCACGATCGGT
>JBIILR010000130.1:0-4255 GCA_044338365.1 Polynucleobacter sp.
GAGCAGTGCAGTGCGTAGGGCGCCTCGATCAAGATACGACGGGTTTATTGCTACTCTCGGACGATGGGCAATTTATTCACCGCATGACCACGCCCAAGAAAAACATTGGTAAGGTCTATGAGATCACTGCAGCCGAGCCGATTACCCAAAAGCAAATGGATCATTTACTGAATGGCGTTGTTTTGGATGACGATCCCGCCCCCTGTTTTGCAAAAGCATGCACTCTGCTGGATGAGCGACGCTTGGCAATGACGATTGTGGAAGGGCGCTACCATCAGGTCAAGCGCATGCTCGCTGCAGTCGGTAATCACGTCGCACTACTCCATCGATCGTCGATTGGAAATTACACTATGCCAGCCGATTTAAAAGAGGGTCAATGGTGTTGGCTCTCCGCAAACGATCGAGAGCAACTCAGTCAGTCGATTAAGTAGATCACTCCCACAGCACAAACCCAAGCCATATGGGTATACGCCTGGATTTCGAGGTAAATCAAAGCAGTGCCCCATTGTGGGGCACTATTTCATAATGGAGATTTAAACTCGATAAAATAGATTTTTCATTTTTTGCATGACGCAATTTCTTTTTCAACTTAATTAAGGGCCAACAGCATGAAACGCAGTATTCTCTTCTGTAGTTTCCTGTGTCTAGTAAGCGCGGTGATCATAGGCTGCTCCAAGCAAGATGAGTCAACAGTTGTGCGTGTGGCGGTATCCCCTAACTCGCCACCCATGTTATTCGACGATAAAGGCAAAATTGTGGGTGCCGATATGGCTATTTTTGAAGGCTATTGCCAAGCACGGGGCTGTACCTTGAAGGTAACGCCATACGATTGGCAAGGAATGCTCGGCGCTGTTTCGAGCGGCCAAGCTGACGTCGCTTTTTCTGGAATATCGATTACCGATAAACGCAAAGAGGCCATGGATTTTTCGCAGCCGTATTATGACAATGCGTGGCATTTAGTCAGCACCACTAAAAAGAATATTGTGATTACTGATTTATCGCAACTCAAAAAATATTCGATTGGTTACCCGCGTGGCATGGCGTATGACGATTTAATTAAAAATGAGCTGGAGCCAAAAGGCTATTACAGCTTAAAAAACGTGAAGCTTTATCCAACCTATGCGGAGGTGGTGACGGACCTGCAAAACGGCAATCTCGATTTAGCATTTATTGAAGAGCCCGTATTTGCGAATTACAAATACAAAATGAATTTACCAATCGAAAGTGCATACGTGTTTAAGGGCTTTGATAAGTTGGGCTTTGCTTTTGCTAAGGGCTCCAAAATGCGCGATGACTTCAATGCCTATTTAACCGAGCTTGGCCCTGAGAAGATCAAAGCCATTCTTGATGGCTGGATGAAATAATTCAGTAGTGCGCCAGTGAGCTTCCTAGACATTCTGTCGCAGTTAGCGTGGGGTATTGCCTACACCATCTTAGTGACGTTTGCCTGCAGCGTAACCGGCGTTGTAACTGGGTTGGTGATTGCTGGCCTACGGTCTTTGGCAATTCCTGGCTTGGCCTACGCCCTGAATGCCTATGCGTATGTCTTCCGCGGCGTACCGGTGCTGGTATTGTTATTTTTGGTGTATTTTGGTTTGCCGTCGATTGGGATACGGATTTCTCCGCTGTTGGCGATGATGTGTAGCTTGGGATTGATTGCGGGCGCTTACTTATCAGAGGTTTTTCGTGGTGCACTTGCCTCCGTTGATCCTTCCGAGATCTTAGCTGCAGAAGCAATGGGCATGAGCCGCCTGCAAATATTTTGCTACATTCAGTTTCCGCAAATGATGCGATTTTCTGTACCGGGCATGGTGAATGAATTTACCTCCGTACTCAAAAGCTCACCATTTGCTTACACCGTCGGCATACCCGAAATCACCAAGCAGGCAATGGCACTAACGGCAACAACCCTGCGCGGTATTGAGGTGTACTTGGCCGTGGGTATTTTGTATTTTGTGATTTATCAACTTTTTCTATTTGCAGTGAACCAGGCTGAAAAGCGCTTTCGCGTACCGGGTATGGCCCCCATTTGAATGCGATAAGGACATGACAGACTCTAAAAAAATGGATCCAATTCCCTTGATTCAGGTGCGTAATCTGGTCAAGCAATATGATGCCCAAACTGTATTGAACGGGGTTGATTTGGATATTATGACAGGCGATTTGAGGGTCATTATGGGGCCCTCAGGCTGTGGTAAATCCACCCTATTACGGTGCTTCAATCGACTGGTTGAGCCAACATCGGGCTCTATCGTATTTAATGGTCAAAATATTATGGATGATGATGTAGACGTTCGGTCTTTACGCCAAAGCATTGGTTTTGTATTCCAGCAATTTGCTCTATATCGCCACTTGGATGTGGTGGCTAACATCACGCTAGCGCTACGAAAGTTAAAGGGGATGAGTAGGGCGGCAGCAGAGGAAAAAGCCATGCATGAGCTGGAGCGTTTTAATATGGCTGCGCACCGAGAAAAATACCCCGCACAATTATCCGGCGGACAATTGCAGCGGGTTGCCATTGCACGGGCATTAGCAATGGATCCAGCAATATTAGTATTGGATGAGCCGACCTCGGCCTTGGATCCGGTTATGTCTAGGGAAGTCGGTGACTTGATTCAGACGCTGCATCACGATCAAATTACGATGGTTCTCGTGACCCATGATCTCACTCTAGCTGAGCACATCGCCCCAGAGGTAACCTTTTTGGATCAAGGCAAGATAATGGCTAGAGACTCGATTGCCAATCTATCGGCAGAGCATCAACCCGAAGCCATTCGTTCTTTTTTTGGCGCAAGGTCCTAGGTCTCATGAGTTCCTGGACGACCTTTAATCGCGATCTGTTGGAGCAAATGCCCCTGATTCTGTCAGGCTTGCAAGATACTATTTTATTGGCTGTCAGTATCAGTATCTCAGGCATGCTTTTGGGCATCCTGGTTTTTTACCTCACTCTTAGTCAATATCGCTGGGTGCGTTATGCCACTAATGCCTACATCTCTTTTTTTATTGGGATGCCTTTAATTGTTTTACTCTTTTTAATGTATTACGGCTTGCCGCAATGGGATTTGCGATTAACACCATTTACAGTCGCTTTTATTGGCTTTACATTAAATGTGGCGGCATACAACGCAGCCTACCTTACAACTGCCATCAATGGCTTAAATAAAACTGAAATTGAAGCGGGTAGAGCACAAGGCTTTAGTCATCTTCAGGTATTCCGCTTTTTGATTTTGCCGCAGTGTCTGCGATTGTCGATACCAGCACTTACCAATCAGGTAATCAATAATTTAAAAGATACGTCGGTTGCGTTTCTGATTCAGTACACCGAGTTCTTTGCTCGAGTACAAGAGCTGGCATCCACTAATTTTCAGTTTTTCAAGGCCTATATTTTTGCTGCGCTCGTTTATCTCGTGTTTGTATCCATCATCGTTATTGCAGCGCGTTGGCTCGAACGGCGGGTGGTTTTACCAGGCATTGGCCTATCAACCCCAGTCGCCTTGGAAAGACGCAGCGGGCTCTAATGGCTTGAATTGCGCTTCGCAAGCACCTTATCGATGGTCTTACCGTCCATGTCAACGATCTCTAGTTTCCAGCCGTCCCACTCGACTATATCGCCTGTATTTGGAATCTTGCCACTGAGCAGCATCATGAGGCCACTTAGGGTATGGTAGCGCCCCAAATCCTCTTCAGGAACGGAGTCGAGCTCGAGTGAGTCTTTGAATTCTGGAATCGGAATATGCCCATCAAACAGCCACGAACCATCCTCACGCTTGATCGCCCATGATTCTTCTGGGTCGTTGGTGGAGAACTCGCCAGTGATGGATTCAATCAAGTCTTGCAGAGTAATCAAGCCCATGACCTCGCCGTACTCATCAATCACAAACGCCATTTGATTGTGCGAAGACTTAAAGTTCTCCAGTAACTCGAGGCCAGTGAGCGTTTCGGGTACATATAAGGGCGCCTGCAAACCATTTTCAAGGGTTTGCTTACCCCCTTTGGCAACGGAGGCCAACATCTTGCGTGCATTGAGTATGCCAAGGATATTATCGAGACCCCCTTTGACTACTGGGAAGCGGGCATGTTCGGATGAATCGATTAAATCAATCGATTCTGCAAAGGTATTTTCTACATCGAGATAGACAATATCGGCCCGCGGCACCATCAGCGACACAATTTGACGGTCATCGAGACGAAAGACGTTGCGCAGCATATTGTGTTCATTCACTTCGATCAGGCCGGCAGTGGTGCCTTCTTCGAG
>JBIILR010000132.1:0-4231 GCA_044338365.1 Polynucleobacter sp.
AAGCTGGCCAGTGCGATAGCGCTCAGCCATTTTTTCGAGTGCCATCGGTTTAATCTTGGCCGCTTGACCGGCGCAACCAAAGGATGTGTAGCGTGCAACGCAGATGGCTTTTGCCGCTTCGCGTGCTGGTTTAAGGTAGTCGCGTGGGTCAAATTTGCCAGGGTTCTCAAACAAGTAACGGCGAATCGCAGCCGTCATGGCCAAACGAATGTCGGTATCGATATTAATTTTGCGCACACCGTGCTTGATGCCTTCTTGTATTTCTTCTACGGGTACGCCGTAGGTTTCTTTCATATCACCACCAAATGCCCGAATCTCAGCAAGCAACTCTTGCGGAACACTCGAGGAGCCGTGCATCACCAAATGCGTATTCGGAATGCGCTGGTTGATTTCTTTAATGCGGGTGATGGCCAAAATATCGCCAGTTGGCTTTTTGGTAAATTTATATGCGCCATGGCTTGTGCCAATCGCAATCGCCAAGGCATCGCACTGCGTCGCGCGCACAAAATCAGCGGCTTGCTCTACATCGGTCAATAACTGCTCGCGGGTCATTGCGCCATCGGCACCGTGACCGTCTTCTTTATCACCCATCATGGTTTCCAGGGAGCCCAAGACGCCGAGCTCCGCCTCTACGGTAACGCCAATCGAGTGGGAGAACTTCACCACCTCTTGCGATACGGCGACGTTGTAGTCATAACTTGCAACCGATTTACCGTCGGCCTCGAGTGATCCGTCCATCATTACGCTGGTGAAACCGCTTTTGATCGCCGCCATGCAAACTGCGGGGCTTTGACCATGGTCTTGGTGCATCACTACTGGAATGTGGGGATATTCCTCTATTGCTGCGGAAATCAGGTGGCGTAAAAATGCCTCGCCCGCATACTTTCGGGCCCCTGCCGATGCTTGCATGATAACGGGTGCGCCAACTTCATCGGCCGCCATCATGATGGCCTGCACCTGCTCTAAATTATTGACATTAAAAGCAGGCAACCCATAACTGTGTTCAGCAGCATGGTCTAGCAGTTGGCGCATAGATACTAGGGGCATAACACTCTCTTTTATAAAAGGATAAAAATTCTAGGTCTATTTTACGTTGATAATTTTCAAGGTATTGGTGCCGCCTGGTGATCCCATTGGCGCACCCACTGTTAAGACGATCGTATCGCCTGCCTTCACTGCGCCCATCTCCTTTAGCCGTTCCTCCACTTGAGCCAGTGCCGTATCGCGATCATTACTAAAGGCCAGGCTTAAGGGCGTGACATTACGGTAGGTACTCAACACGCGCTGCGTCGATACATTGGGCGTCAAGGCAAAAATTGGCACATGAATGTTATGGCGACTCATCCAAATCGGGGTTGAGCCTGACTGCGTTAATGCGGCAATTGCAGTTGCGTGCAAATGGTGCGCGGTAAACAAAGCGCCCAAGGCAATCGTCTGATCGATGCGGGTGAAAGTCTGATCTAAAAAGTCGGTATCCAGCCGAACTTGTTCTGATTTTTCTGCTTCGATGCAAATCTCCGCCATCTGTTCAATGGTCTTGACGGGGTACATTCCCGTGGCTGATTCTGCCGATAACATGACGGCATCGGTCCCATCCAAAACCGCATTGGCAACGTCACTCACCTCGGCACGGGTTGGCACCGGCGCACTAATCATGGATTCCATCATTTGCGTGGCGGTAATCGTAAATTTATCGGCTTCGCGGGCCAGCTTGATCATGCGCTTTTGTAAGGCCGGCACAGCAGGGTTACCTACCTCAATGGCGAGGTCGCCGCGCGCCACCATAATACCGTCGCTCTCCGCAATGATGCTATTGAGGGCATCGGGCTCAATCGCTTCGGCGCGCTCGACTTTGGCAATTAATTTGACCTTATGCATACCATGCTTGGCACTCGCCGCATCCGCTAATTTGCGGGCGTAAGCCATATCTGCACCATCTTTTGGAAAGCTGATAGCAACAAAATCAACGCCCATTGCAATCGCAGCATCCAAATCAAGAATATCTTTTTCAGTTAAGGCAGGAGCTGTTAGGCCACCGCCAGCGCGATTGATGCCTTTGTTATTCGAGAGTGCACCGCCAAGCTCAACCCGCGTATGAATCTCGCCACCCTTTACCGACTCGACGCGCAATACGATCAAGCCGTCATTGAGTAGCAAGCGATCACCTGCGCGCACGTCATTGGGTAAATTTTTGTAGTCAAGACCAACGCGCTCGTCATTACCCAGATTGCAGGCAACATCCAAAATAAATGCAGCGCCTTCCTTCAGCATGGTCTTACCGTCTGCGAACTTGCCAACCCGGATCTTAGGTCCTTGTAGGTCGGCCATGATGCCGAGCTCGCGACCCACTTCAGCGCAAATCGATCGGACTAAGTCATGGCGTGCGCGGTGGTCTTCAACGGTACCGTGCGAAAAGTTCAGTCGAACCACATCCAATCCGGCGCGGATCATGTCTCGCAAAACTGCTGGCTTTTCTGAAGCGGGTCCTAGTGTTGCAATAATTTTTGTGGCTCGTAACATGAAACGCTCCTTTTATTCACTGCCTCGCTCAACCAATACTGCAAACGCCGGTAATGTTTTGCCTTCCAGAAACTCGAGGAAAGCGCCGCCACCGGTAGATATGTAATCGACTTGACTTTCTATACCGTACTTCGCAATCGCTGCCAAGGTATCGCCGCCGCCCGCAATCGAAAACGCCGGAGAATGGGCAATCGCTGCTGCAATCATTTTGGTGCCACCACCAAATTGATCAATCTCAAAAACGCCCAAAGGTCCATTCCAGACAATCGTACCCGCATGGGCCAGCATAGTAGATAGGCGTGCGGCCGTCTTTGGGCCCACATCCAAGATCATGTCGTCCTCGGCCACCTCATTGGATGGCACCCGATTGGCGCGCGCCAATGGCGAGAGTTCGTTGGCTACGACCACGTCTTCTGGAATCGGCACATGGGCGCCACGCTTTTCCATTAGATCCATGATTTCACGGGCCTCATTAACGAGGTCGGGTTCGGCCAAAGACTTACCAATCGGTAGGCCTTTGGCTAGCATGAAGGTATTCGCAATGCCGCCACCCACAATCAACTCATCCACTTTTTCAGCCAAGGCTTTGAGAATAGTCAGCTTGCTCGATACCTTTGATCCTGCGACGATGGCAATCAAGGGGCGCTTGGGATTGGCGAGGGCTCGGCTTAAGGCATCGAGCTCAGCCGCCATCAATGGGCCCGCACAGGCAATCGGCGCAAAACGCGCCACACCATGGGTAGTGGCTTCAGCGCGATGCGCTGTCCCGAAAGCATCATTGACATAGACATCGCAGAGTGCGGCAATTTTTTTCGAGAGTACTTCGCTGTTTTTCTTTTCGCCCACATTGACACGGCAGTTCTCCAGCAGCACAAGATCGCCGGGCTGAAGGTCAAAACCGCCGTCGACCCAATTACTAATTAAGGGTACTTTGCGATTGAGAATTTCTGCGATGCGATGCGCTACCGGAGCCAAGCTATCTTCCGGTTTAAATTCACCCTCAGTTGGTCTACCGAGGTGGGAAGTCACCATCACTGCGGCCCCAGCTTGTAGGCAAATTTCAATGGCCGGAATGGATGCCCGAATGCGGGTGTCTTCTGTAATATTGCCAGCGTCATCCTGGGGTACATTCAGATCAGAGCGAATCAGTACCCGCTTGTCTTTTAACAGTCCAGCCTGCGCTAAGTCATGGAGGCGTTTTACTTTAAAAAGGGTATCGGACATGGAAATGCAATTCCGTAAAAGAACAATCCCCCATTCTAAAACCAGTAGCGCAGCGCGCTGTAAACCAGCATCCCAGCAATCAGGGTCGGCAGCATGGTGCGTAGCCAGGTGAAAACTACAAAAGCAGCTAAACCAGCCCAAATCTGCGGCAGGGCCCAATTAAACTGGCTTATTTGCATGGCGCCGGCCGGCATAAGGATCTCCGGAGCCAAAATTGCCACAATCGCCGCCAGCGGGGCATACCGAATGGACCGCAGAATGATTTCGGGCATCCGCACCCGATCCCCCCAAAACATAAAAAAGCCCCGTGTAACTAGGGTCACTAGGCCCATGCCCACAAGGAGTGTGCTGATTTCGAAGGCAGTGAGGCTAGGCATACTTAATCTCCCGCACTAACTGGCTTGGTTAGAGGGTCTTTGGGGCGACGATCACTGACAATGCCCACCACAATTGCGGCAATGATCGCTAAAACGATATTGAGCTTAAA
>JBIILR010000183.1:0-4162 GCA_044338365.1 Polynucleobacter sp.
ACATCGATTGGGGCTGTTGGTACCTTTGCTATTGGTGTGTTGGTTTTTGGCGACCCGAATATTCCGATCCGCTGGCTCGGTGCCGCCTTAATCATACTGGGTGTCATTTTGCTAAAAGTAGGGTGATGTGGTGGGTTACTTGCCCTGTTTAATGTTGCAATGGCTTCTTCAGAAGTTTGTCGTAGCCTGAATTTGGGAAGCCAATTCCTCTGCTTGCTTTGAAATAGTGCTAGCAGCAACAACATCGCCCAAGCTGCCCATCGTAGCTGGGCCCAGCATCCATAGATTATTCCAGGCTTGTCGGTTTGGCTTAATAACATTGAGGTTTGTATTGACGCCAATGGCGGTGCCCAGAGGGTCTGGAATCGCAATCGCATCCGCGATCAGTTGATTGAGAAATAAGTCTGTTCCAACGCCAGTACAGTTGATAATTCGATCGGCTTGAACGCTTTGGCCCTTATTCAGTTGTACCGTTATCGCGCCCTCTGAGCACACTACTTGCTTTGCGCGCCCCACAGCAAAATGGACTTGATTAGTTGCCTTGAGCTGTTCATAGGCTTTGATTGTTTGGGGAGAGGCGCGAAACCGATATAAGGACCAAGCCCACCCTAGGCGCTTAAATAGGCTTTGTCGTTGATGCGGTGTTAATTGCTGCCAAATCGCATTTAGATTTGGTCTTAGCTCTTCCCAGGCGCTTTGCCATTCTGTACTTGTTGTGGGTGCAGCCGGCAGGTATTGACGCATAAAGCGGACTAGCTTGGCTGGACTTATCTTCTCCGGCCAGTTCGGCTGCTTTTGCCTGGCCCATTGCGCCTGTGTGGGGGGAAATAATGGCCTTGGTCCCACTACCGTAATCCAGCTGCGATGCCCTTGCTCCGCTAATGCGTAAATGGCATCCAATGCTGTGAGGCCTCCCCCGAGTAGCACAACATGCTCTTCTGGTTGAATGGCAGCGAGATATTGTCCCGTCCAGGGGTTTTCAATCAGCTGCGGTTCTGCCTGCCCTCCTAGCTCGGTCTTTACAGGGCATGGCCACGTTGACGGTGAGTTGCCAGTTGCAATAATCACCTTCTCCGCATAGAAAAGACCCCCATCAGCAGTGACTAGCTTCCACAAGCCGTCGTGCTCCTGGTTAAGGCGAATTACTTTGCTTGGTACGCGCTGAATTTTCTCGAACCCCACTTCTGCCGCAATGAGCTCTGCAACGTAGCGTCCAAAATCAGCGCGTCGATAAAAAAACCCCGCACTTGTTTTTGCTTCGGGGTCGTCTATGTTTGCTTCGGCCCAGCGCGCAAAATGCAAGGGGTCTTCTGAGAAAACAATGGGTAAATCTTCGCGTACATTAAGCCGAAAAAATGGGCTCATGCAACCATAGGCGTTTCCTTTGCCCAAAGTCCCAGGCCCTATGATGGTTAGCGAGTCTGCGGCGACGCCTTTGCGCAAAAGATGAATGGCCGTTACTGCGGCGGCAAAGCCATCACCAATGATTACTAGCTTGCTTTTATCCCGCATTATTTTCTAGAAAGGCCTTACTTGCATTTCATGGCCATTACGCTGCTTTTTACTTGACGACTGAATTTAGCTGCGTTACGGCTTGATTGGCGGGGACTCTGGCACTGCTTCGCCTTTACTTTTGGTGGCATCCACGCCAAGCGCCTTGAGTTTGCGGTACAAGTGCGTGCGCTCAAGCCCAGTGTATTCTGAGATGCGAGTCATGCTTCCACCCATGATTTGCATCTGATGTTCAAAATAGGCTTTTTCAAAGAGGTCTCGTGCCTCGCGCAGGGGTAGATCAAAATACATCTTCGCTATGCCACTAATGTATTCGCCTGGCGGCGGTGCTACTGCGGCGGCGGCCGGCTTTAATTCAACGGCAGGCCTTGACGATGGCAATATTGCCGCTGCCTCTTCGATCTGTATCTGTTTTGGCGCACTTTCAAGCGCCTTATTCACCGTCTTTAGTAGTTTTTGCAGTGCAATTGGTTTTTCTAAAAAATTAAGGGCGCCAATGCGGGTGGCCTCTACTGCGGTATCAATCGTGGCATGGCCCGACATCATCACCACTGGCATGGTGAGCTGCCCACTATTGGACCACTCCTTAAGGAGGGTAATACCATCCGTGTCGGGCATCCAAATATCCAAAAGAACCAAATCGGGCCGCATTTGCTCGCGCACCGTTCGTGCTTGAATCGCGCTTTCTGCTGCATAGACGGTATGGCCCTCATCCGTCAGAATCTCATTGAGAAGCTCACGAATGCCCATTTCATCGTCGACCACCAAAATGCTCGCCATGGCTAAGCCGCCTCTTTCGCTAGATTCATAAACAAAATAGACACCTGCGCGCCCACTACCGCATCCCCTTGCATTCGATTCCGAATCTCAATTTTTGCACCATGATCATCCACAATTTTCTTCACCACCGCCAGGCCTAAACCCGTGCCCTTCGTTTTTGTTGTGACGTAAGGCTCAAAGGCCCTTGCTAGTATCTTAGCTGGAAATCCCGTTCCCGAGTCAGCAATACTAAATCGCACCGCTTTTTGCATCACGCCATTGGCCTGTTTGTAGGGAACTGCTTCGCTTGTAATGACGACGGATGCCCCAGTGCGCTGGCCCTCTAAGGTCGAGTCTTGGGCGTTCTGTAAGAGATTATGAATCACTTGGCGCAGTTGTGTGGGGTCGCCCAATATGTCTGGGCAAGCTAAGTCGAGCGATACCTCCATAGGGCTACCCTCATACAATACTAGAATTTCCTGAATTAACTGATTGATCGAAACTGCCCGCAGCTGTGGCGCCGGCGTCTTTGCGAAGTCCCGAAAATCATTCACCATCTGTTTCATTGCCTCTACTTGGCCAATGATGGTGGCGGTACTGCGGTTCATCATTTCTTCCTGCTCAGGGCTCACCTTTCCTGACAGCTTTTGCTGTAGCCGCTCAGCGGACAACTGTATTGGGGTCAGTGGATTTTTAATTTCATGGGCTAGGCGGCGCGCAACCTCACTCCACGCAAGTGAGCGCTGTGCCGTAACCACGTCGGTGATGTCATCAAACACAATCATATTGAGCCCGGGTGCTAGCTCTGTACCGCGCACAAAAATGGTGACGCCAAGCTCTTGATCAAACTCACTGCTGGCATGCAGCTGAATTTGTTTTTGCCATACCCGGGCGCCTATCTGGGGCGCCTCCTCTGTGGCGGGCAAAACTCTGTCCGCTCCCGGCCCTACTGTCATTTGCATGGCAGCAAACCCCTCTTTTACCGCTGTTTCAAATTCAGCTAAAGCAGGAATTTGGCTTAGCGCTTTGCCAGTGAGCTGGGTTAGGTCATGCCTAAAAATAGTGTCAGCGCCAGCATTGCTCGAAACCAACTTAAAGCCGTCGTCAAAAATGCAGACCCCGGCGGTTAAATTGCTTAATACCGTCTCCAGAAACGACTTGGATTCTTGTAAGGAGGTTCGGGTATCGGCTAACTGCCGGGTCATAATATTAAATTGACGCGTCAACATTCCCAATTCATCGCCAGTATCTAGTTCAGGCTTGGGCGAAAGATCGCCCTGTGCAACTGCCTGCGTTCCGCGCAGCAGCATGAGCAGCGGACGTGCCAACTGCCTACCCAGCAATAGGGCCAAAGTAACCGCTACAAACAAGGCAAAAAACAGAGTGAGCGTGAGGGTGCCGATGTACATTTGGCGAAGACCCGTTCGGCCCAAGGATTTTTCTTGGTAATCGCTATAAGCCGCTTGCACAGCGAGCGTGTTTTTTGTAATCTCGTCTGGAACCTGTTTAATCAGCTGCAAGTACCAGAGCTCGCGTTGATACTGCAGACTAAGCCCAAAGCCTTGGCCACTGCCCGACTTTTCTTTTACGAGCGGAATGATCGCTTTCAAGCGATAGTCTTGGGTGCCCTGCAACTCTTCTATAAAGCCAACGCCATTGACTTTGTTGGCCTGGCTCATGATCTCTGAACTTGGCGCCACTGCCATACTCGATGCCATGCTCGATGATGCCGTAGCAACTACGGCTTGCCGCGCATTGAAAATCGTAATTTCTTGAATGCCAAACTGATCGCGCATGCGGGAAAGCAATAAGGTTAATTCTGCTGGGCTGGCTTGATTTGGAATACGCTGCACTTGATCAGCAACAATGCGGCCCTCATCTTGTAGCTCTT
>JBIILR010000133.1:0-4154 GCA_044338365.1 Polynucleobacter sp.
TCGGTTAGAAGCTTTCCATTATTTAAAGAGTTAAATTCGGAAAAGATATCTGAAATTGCTAGCGTTTTAAAAAGCCAAGTCTTACCTTCAGGCGTTACGATCTTTGAAAAAGGCTCTTTTTCAGATTCGATGTATTTTATAGTCGAGGGTGAGGTTGCAGTTATCGTCGAACCAAAGCCGGTATTGTTGACGAAAGGGGCATTTTTCGGTGAGATTGGTCTATTAGAGGTTGCGCCAAGAAGTGCCACCATTGTCACCACAAAAAAAACGAACTTCCTTGTTCTTACCATGCATGACTTTCATCAAATATCAGATCGGCATCCAGATATCTTGACTCAAATTCGGCAGGTTGCAAATCAGCGTAATATTAATCAATAATTTGTTTTTTAACCTGAAGGGAATGACTTATGAGTAGCTATCGTTTACGTATTCAACTGATATTCGCATCCTTGGTATTAGCCAGTGGCCCCATTTACGCGCAACAGAAGAGCGCACCAGCAAGCGTTGCGTATGAGCAGGTTTCGGCAAAGCCGATTCCATTGGAGCAGGGCCCAAAAACGATCCTAGGGCAAGACTTTAAATACCCTGCCGGCACTCCCTTAATCAAGGCATTTGACATTACGATTCCACCAGGAAAACAAACGTCTTTGCATTCCCATGCCATCCCGCTCTATGCCTACATCGTATCTGGCGAACTGGAGGTAGATTATGGCAGCAAGGGTAAGCGTGTTTTTAAGGCAGGCACCTCCTACATCGAAGCCATTAACTGGTGCCATGCTGGTAAATCATTGGGAGGAAAGCCAGTGCGATTGATTGGAGTGTATTTGGGGCAAGAAAACCCCGATCAAATTGCACCCACTGACTGTAAAAAGGCCGATTAATCTCACTAAAGTTATTCGCACTCACCATTTCTTGGCCGCAGGCTCAAGGTTTAGAGGGCTTAGTAGAAATAAAAACACCAACCTTTGGGTTGGTGTTTTTATTTGAGGTCGCAGTTAGGATCGGCTGCGGATTAGGGAATGAGAAAAGACGGTACTAAAGTAGATTTTAATGTCCAATTAAATACGTTTTACAGATTACGATTTTTAGAAAGCCTGTTGATAAAAATTGCTCATACAGAGATATTCCTATTGTCGGAATTTATGTAATATATTTTTTATAAGTCCCCGGCTAAAATAGCCACTCTTCTGGAGCTTTATTTGTTACTTATTTCCTCCTTCGTTGCTTTCATTTATTTTTTATAAATGAAATATTTACTCCTACTTTTTCTTAGTCTATTTTTGTCCACTGCTTTGGCGAAAGATTTATTAGTTCCCCTTTCTAAGTTTGAAAACAACTCAAAAGATCTTTCAAAGGATCGAGTAATCGAGTTTTGGGGTTATCACAACTACGAGGGCGGCGATAATTATGAAGATATTTTGAAGTTGCGCTACTACAACCCATTAGAAGTTGGAGATTGGCATGGCAGAATTCGATTGGATACCTCAATCTCGTCGGACTACAACTCGCAAATAACTTCAAATAACTCAGGGAAATACAGCGCCGGTAATACGATGGTGACTGTTTGGGGGCAAGATAGATCGTTTTTAAAACCCTTAGGCGCTTTAGTTGGCGGCCGAGTCATATTTCCGTTTGGAAATAATGGTCAATGGGCGGTAGGGCCACAACTCAGCTGGGTTTTCTCACCCCAGGTGGACTCTATTTTACGTGTCACCGATTTTTCGCCATTGATTCGGTATATGTATGGTTTTGATTCTAAGAACAGTAGTTATGCCGTAAACACTGGTCAGCCCGCCTTGTTACGCAATTTGCAGATGTTTCCTACGGTTGGATTTCAACTGACACCGAATACGGCATTGCGACTCTGGGATGAGAATGGCCTAACTTATAACTCTGCAGGCGGGGGATGGTTTATTCCAATTGATGCGATGGTGTTGCATCGACTTACTAAAAATGTTGCTGTTGCAGTTGGCGCCAGCAAGCAAGTTGTACAAACCTATCGCCAATATGATTGGTCAACCTATGGAAAGATCTCATACAATTTTTGAGGGTACTTGTTTTATTCAGCCGCTTGATTTTATTAAAGTTTGGCATGGATTAATAAATGCTTGCTTGATGGAAATATCCCCTGAGGAAGTATGAAGACAGTTTTTAATGCATACGAAGGGATCGCCGTCTTTATCAGCTCCGGAGTTGATTAGGGTAAGTTGTTTGACCTCGCTACCGATATACATAACCATTTAGCAAGCGAGGGGCTACCTTTTTAGCTGAATTGCTGTATGAATCGAGCTTCTAGGGCTAGAATAGTTGCGTTCAACCCATGGAAACGCATATGAAAATCGCTTCTAAATTAGTTGCATTTGCCTTAATCGCCCAATGTGCATTTGCATTTTCTAAAGGCAATGCTGATACGATTTTTTATGGCGGTCCGGTTGTTACCGTGAATGCGAAGAATGAAGAAGTGCAGGCGATTGCTGTGCAGGGGGGTAAGATTGTTGCGCTCGGCACAAAGGATGCCGTTACCAAGGAATGGCAATCCAAAAGTACCCAGCTGGTTGATCTGAAGGGCCAAACCCTGATGCCTGGTTTTGTCGAGCCCCACGTTCACATCATGATCACGGCTGTATTTGAGGGCTTGGGGTTAAACCTCAGCAACTTTACCTTGCCCTACGATACCAAGGAGACCCTCATTGCAAAAATGAAGGCACATCTAAAGACGGTCCCGCCAGGCGGTTGGTTATTTGGCTTTGGTGTAGATCCATCCCGCACTAGCCCTTTTATGGCCGAACTCACGGCAGATGATTTAGATAAGGTATCCAAAGACGTCCCCATTTTTATTGTTAATCAATCGGGTCATATCGCTTATGTCAATAACAAGGCGATTGCGCTTGCTGGCATTACCAATAAGACCCCGAACCCCCCCGGTGGCGGCGTCTATGTGAAGGATGCACAAGGCAAGCTGACCGGCAAATTGGTTGAACCGCCTTCTTACTTGCCATTTATGACAAAGATGCCAGTTCCAAGCGAGACGCAATTATTTGGCGCTATTCAGCAAACGATGAAGCGGTTTGCGGCAACGGGTGTAACCACCGCCTCGGAGATGAGTCTCGGCGGCAATTTCGGCGTGGATAAAGAAATAGCAATTTACAGGGCGATCTTTGCGAAGAATGCATCCCCCATTCGCGTGCGTGGCTATCTGTTCAGCCAGGCTTTGCCTGCAGGCTATAAGACCATCAAACCCAATGATGGCGATGACATGCTGCGCTTCATTGGAATTAAATACGTTGCAGATGGCTCTACTCAGGGTTTAACCGCAGCATTAAATGAGCCATACAGTTACCCCAAAAACACCAAGTGGACTGGCGCGCTGAACTACAAAGACGGGGATATTTACGCCTCAATGAAATCCTACTTTGACCAAGGCTGGCAAATTTCAACGCATTCCAATGGTGATAAGGCCATTGATCAAGCACTCAATAGTTACGCCAAGCTCTTAGCCGGAAATAAAAACCCGCAGGATCGGCGTTTGCGGATTGAGCATTTCACGGTAAACCATCCATCGCAGGTAAAAAAAGCAGTGCAGTTGGGTGTAGTGCCTAGCTTTACGATTGGTCATGTGCACTATTGGGGGTCGGCTTTTGATAATTCCATTATTGGGTCAGAGCGAGCAAAACGCATTGATCCTGCGGCGGAGTTTAAGCGCGCAGGTGCCAGGTTCACGCTACACAGTGATACGCCAGTTTCGAATGTCGGGCCTTTAAACTACATCACCGAAGCAGTAACGCGGGAGTGGCAGTTGCCGCCCAAAAAAGTATTGGGCCCTGATCAGGTCATCAGTATTGATGATGCCATTCGTGCCATCACTATCGATGCGGCCTATCAAATTTTTGCCGACAATATTGTGGGTAGCCTTGAAGTTGGGAAGCGGGCGGATTTAGTCGTATTGGAAAAAAATCCGCGCAAGACCCCTGCGGCAGATATTCGTAACATCAAAGTGAACCAAACCTGGGTAGATGGGAAAAGACAAGCTTGGTAAGCTGCCGTACCGGTAGGCGCAGCCAAGATCGAGTTAGGTTTCGCTTTATCTAAAATGCTTTGGCATAGCGCACTACAAGGCGATTGCTTTCCATAAAACCATTCATGGTGGCAATGTC
>JBIILR010000028.1:0-13586 GCA_044338365.1 Polynucleobacter sp.
ACTTTCATTCCACGGCATAGAGTGGTCCCTCCTATGCCTAAAACTGTAAAGTATGTGTCCGGTATAAAGTGTTAACTATGTCTCGGGTAGTACAAAATAGCCCACTTGTTGGGCTATTTTCTTTAGAAGTGCTCAATGGCGTAGAGACCTTGTGCCTAGCGTGTTTAGTCACATTCGATAGTTTTAATCCATCAATCAGGACGCCCCCACTCTGTTTCTAGACTGGGGTATCTGATTCATGACACGTCCTTTTAAAGGACATATACTCAACAAAGATTCGTTAGGGGTATAAATTATGACAACTTCAGTTTTTCAATTTGGCGAGATTAAGCCTGAATATTCAGTCGCAGTTTTGAATGAGCGAACAGTCAGAGCTGCCGCAGGTATTTTGTTTGTATTTGCCCTGATCTCATTTATGAATGCTTGGCTGATGGGGAACTTCTTCCCTACCAAGGTATTTGTATGCGCCTTTCTAATTGAATTTACTATCAGGATTTTCATAAATCCTAAATATGCGCCTGTCATGGTTTTGGCACAGTGGCTAGTTAAAGGTCAGCAACCTGAATACACAGGGGCACCACAGAAGCGTTTTGCTTGGTCAATTGGATTTGTCTTGGCTGCCACGATGTTTTATTTGGTAGTGTTGAAAAGTGTAGTTGGTCCTATCAATATTATTGTTTGCGCTGCCTGTTTGGCACTGATGTTTTTCGAAACCTCTTTTGGTATTTGTATTGGCTGTAAGATTTACAACCTTTTTAATAAAGTGAACTGACCTAATTTTTAGTACCGCTCCCAAAGAGAGGATTTTTGATAATCTTCACCCTAAAGGAGTGCTAAATATGGCTAAAGGTCAGCGTCTTAAACCTGAACAAATTGTCACCTTACTGCGGCAAATCGATGTTTTAACCACCAATGGCAAAACCCTAGCCCAGGCTTGCAAAGAAGTGGGAACGGTAGAGCAAAGCTACTATCGTTGGCGCAAGATCTATGGCGGTATGAAGGTAGACCAAGCTCGTAAGTACAAAGATCTAGAACTGGAAAATACCCGGCTTAAGAAACTCGTAGCGGACTTATCGCTACGAGAAGTGATGCTCAAGGAAGTCATTAAGGGAAACTTCTAAGCCCTGCTAAACGCAAGACAGCTGCTCAGGTGTTGATGCAGAAATACTCAACATCAGAGCGCTTAGCTTGTGAATTAGTAGGGCTATCCAGAGCAGCGTATCGCTACATGCCATTGCCTAGAGATGACGAAGGGCCGCTTAGAGCCGAAGTGATCCGGATGGCCAGCACCTATGGCCGGTACGGCTACCGATTTATTGCCAGCATGATGCGCAATAGCGGTTGGAGACAAGCGACTACCGCCAAGGTAGCTCGTATCTGGCGGCAAGAGGGTCTGAAGATCCCACAAAAGCAGCCTCCTAGGGGTAGACTCTGGTTTAACGATGGCAGTTGTATGAGGCTTCGAGCCAAGTACCCCAATCATGTGTGGAGTTATGATTTTGTCTTTATTAGAGATGCGTATGGTGGCAAGATCCGAATGCTCACGCTAATTGATGAATACACCCGAAAGTGCCTAACGATCCACTGCGCCAGAAGAATTGGATCGATCCAGGTGATTGAACAACTGGCCAATGCCATGATTGACAACGGTATCCCAGAGTACATCCGAAGTGATAACGGCCCAGAATTTATTGCTAAAGAGTTGCGGAGTTGGTTATCTGGTATTGGAGTGAAAACCGCTTACATTGAACCAGGTAGCCCTTGGGAGAATGGCTTTTGTGAAAGCTTTAATGGCACCTTTAGAGATAACCTTTTGGATGGAGAAATCTTCTACAGCCTAAAAGAAGCCCAGATCATCGTGGGAGAGTGGGTCAAACACTATAACCATGTTAGGCCGCATAGTGCATTAGGTTACAGACCACCAGCACCCCAAGTGCAAATACCCAAAATCATCCAAACTCAACCTATTTTGCTGCAATGATTTACTATGGAAAAACTCTCTCAAGTAGTGGGCCTAAATTGACAGCAGCTCATTAAAGGACACTTCATATCTAGGGTGCGCTATGGCTATCTTCTTACAAAACCCACATATTCATAATCGAAATGCTCTTCGAAGCTATTACCAACGATGTCTATTAACTCATTCTCAATAAATATTTTTTTCTTACTTGGAATGTGTGTGGAATGCTCGCTAGATCAAACAATCATAGGCAGCTTAAATGATTTATTTAAATACGTATCAAACTTACTCATTCACCAAAGGAATTTACAACCCCTTGCCACAAAGCATTGAGCTCTGGAAAATTAGTCGAAGCGTTGGGGCTAGGTCCGTAGACAGCGGTTTGAACCATGACAATTTTCTTGCTCATGTCTATGTAGATGACCTGCCCCCTATGTCCTCGAAAAGCAATTTGATTTGGTTTCATCAGCCAGATGTGATAGCCGTATCCCATTCGCGGTTCACGATCTATGGCTACCTGAGCCAAGTGGGGGGAATGAAGGGTTGTCATTTCTTTGAGCCAAGTCTGCGGGATGATTTGCTTTCCATTCCATTGACCTAAATGTGCTACCAATCCGCCAAGTCTTGCGTAATCCCTGGTTACCGCACCAACACAGCAATGTGTTCTTTCTACCCCTCTCCGATCGGTGTACCAGACGGCGTCTGCCTCGGCGCCCATGGGTTTCCAGATTTTTTCCTCAAGATAAGCGGATACGTTTTTCTTGACTGCTGAGGATAGGACACGTCCCAGTAATTCTGAATCGAACGAAGAGTAGAGATAAGATGTCCCTGGATCAGCGGCAATGCTCTGATCCTTAAAGTTCAGAATGACATCGATGCCACCTATTTCATACATGATCTGAAGCATCTGTCTGTAGTTGCCACCTGATGCGTTGCCCTCACTCCATGCTAGGCCTGAGGACATGGTCAACAGGTCCTTGATTTTGATCTTCTCAAACTTGGTGTCCTTGAGATCAGGAAGGTAGCGCACTACCAAATCGTCTATCGAATTTATGGCGCCATCATCTACCGCCAGTCCAACCAATAGGCCCAATACAGACTTGCCCATGGAGGCCGAATTAAATCGGTGCCGTTCATTACGTTCATATTGGTAGTGCTCGTGATGGACCACGCCGTCCTTCATGATCAGCAAACTAGTGACTCTTCGCTTATCCAAATAGTCCTTCAAGGTGTGCTTGGCACCCATAAATTCGTAGGTAACTGTGATGGGACTTGCTGAGCGAGGTAGGCTACTGGGTGATCCTGCTTTGATGTTACGGTTTTGGAGAAAACGCTCATAGCCACCGCTGTTGGACCAGACGATGTACTCGTCCTGACTTGCTTGCTCAATCGAAGGTGCTGCTGGATATCTGCGATCTTTTCCAAGGGCTTTTTCATCGATTTCGGCATAGCTTGGAGCACTTAATAGGGCCAGAACCAAAACTGATAAAGTGGGAGAGATTCTTGATGACTTCATAAAACTTCCCTCAACTTGCGATTTCATAACGGAACAGCATTTATTCTGAAAAGTACAAACTCGAAAAGTGCGCTGTCAGAAAGAGCTTATCTTCATTTGGAGATTACTTTTACAGAAAAAGTATGCTTTTAAATACTATAAACGTCCTAGGCTATTACTTCAAGTCTGAGTTCAAGCCAACTACTCCGCAGCCATAGTAGCTATACCGGCCCAGTTTGATGTGCTCACCACGACACCACCAAACTCTCTTGCTATCCTTGTGTGGGTCAAAATAACCTTTCCAATTCATAGCCTTAGTTCACCCCATCAAATTTGTGTGCACAAAGTTAGCCTATGGTGGGGTGAACCTTTTGAGAAAACAGCGATGTCGAGTCTAGCAAGGGAGTTGAAAATCCTTGTGTCAATGGTTCGATTCCGCCCCGTGCCACCAAGAAACACCAAAACCACCTTCGGGTGGTTTTTTCATTTGATGCCCGCAGTATATGCGCTAGATTTTTGGATATAGATTTATGTATTAAGTTACTATTAATATAATTTTTATTTTAATACATAATCTGCCAAGCACGAGAATCAGTTTTATGACCGCTTCAAAGCTTTTTTGGGACTTCTTTAATAACGAAGCCGCGCCTCGATTAGCGCATAGGGAAAGGACCTTTCGCAAGGTATTTGAATACCTTGATGAATTAGATGGTCCTATAACAATAGTTGAAACAGGCTGTGCTCGATTGGCGGGCAATTGGGCGGGCGATGGTCAGAGCACAATCTTATTTGATAAATATATAAGCGCAAGGGATGAAAATTCAACTTGCTACTCAGTTGATATCAATCCAGCTTCTGTATCAGAATGCCTAAAATTAGTAAGCCAGAGGGTTAGAGTAACGCAAGACGATAGTGTTCATTATTTATATGAGCTAGCTAAAAAATTTCAGGAAGATAGGCGGTCAATTTCATTTGCTTACCTCGATTCATTTGATTTGGACTGGACATATTGGCAGCCATCAGCAATACACCATCTTAAGGAATTGGTGGCGTTGCAGACCTGTATTAACAAAAAAACACTATTAGTTGTTGATGATTGCCCATTAAATGTAAATTTTTTACCAAACCCAAGCAACGATATCGAAGTTATCGGAAATCCAACTATTGGGGGTAAGGGAAAGTTGGTTGCGGAGTATGCGGCAGCTATAGGCGCAAAACTAGAGTTTGCAGAATATCAAGCTGGATGGACTGGTTTTTAATAGAATATAAACACTAAATTTATAAATAACTTTCTGTTCCAGGCTCTTAAAATCGAATTTAAAGCAGTCTATCGGAGGATTTGAAAGTCCTTGTATCGGTGGCTCGATTCCGCTCCGAGCCACCAAGAATCTAAATAGCCCACTTGTTGGGCTATTTTCTTTTATGGCCTGGCAGGGTTAAAGGCCATTAGTCTAAGATGCGGCAATTATGATCCGCCCTTTAAAAAGACGGATATGGGCGAGGGGATTTGTCACCATAGCGCAAGAAATTATTAGTTATGTACAAATAGTACTCTCGGGATTTTTACGAAAGACAGCCCATCAGAAAATTTAAGTTTTATTATGTCTTCAAAATACGAGGCATCGCCGTCGTGGGTTTTATCTCTAAACCCTACTTTTTCAGCAAGATTTGCCTTAACGATTGCTGAACTTATATCTATTGAAGAGCGCTCCAGTTTAGTTTCAAAAAATGAATATGCTGGAATATTTCTGCCCCCGGGTCTATTGTGACTATGAACCATGTCGAAAATTACGACTTCAGGCTGGCAGTCAATAAAAACTTCGTTTATAAATTCAATAGCCCTAGGAATGAAATAATTATCAGCATTTGTAAGTAAGACATATTCTCCTTTGATGTTCTTTAAACCAACATCCCTAAGAGAGTGGCCATAATCATTGAATCTTTTTTCCGTACACAGGTACTCTATCCTAGCGGGGCATTTGTCCTTGTATCCCATCATTATTGAACTAAATTCCTCATCTGGCCCATCGTGAATAACTGTGAGAGTCCAATTATCTTTTGTTTGGTTAATCCATGACTGTACGAAAACCTTTAGCTCGCCTAGCTTTTCAAAAGCTACTGCTATGACATGAATTTTTGGAGGCATGAAGTGATGTGATGCTAATCAAGTAATTGGTCGGTTATTAATACAAATTATATAATTAATTGTAATATTATTTATATCTTAATGGGCTTAAGCAGCATTTGGTTATCTCTATTAAACAGAGAAGCGTAAAAGATAAAGCCTCTCCGAGAGTGGGCCCCAACCCCAAAGATTAGATTGACTAAATAGTAAATAAGCATCCAAAATCTAGATGATAGGGCCCTATCCAAGCCAGTTGTCTTCAAGTTGCACCATCTGGAACCAAGGGTCTCGGCACGTATATGACAGGTAATCTAACGGCAGGATTAGTTAATGTCTTTGCTGTCGAAAACAATAGAAATTAGAGCAGACAATCCTTGTGTGGGCGGTTAAATTCCGCCCCAGGTCACCAAGAAGCGTTAAAACTATCTTTAGGCAATTATTCCAAAGCCGAATGTAGTCTATGCACTGAATGTCTCAAAGCATTAAGCATTAAGCATTAAGCATTAAGCACAAGCTACAATATTAATCCCGATAGATTCAATATTGATTAATCAAAAAATGACACCTCCCCGTTTTTCATTGCTAGGATTTCTACTTTCCGAAATTGGGCTGGGGCAGGCAGCAAGAAATATTGCACATTCTCTAAAGTCTGAAAATTTACCAATAAATCTTGTTAATATCCATCTAGAAGGAAGGTCCAACGATCAAGAGTTCAATTCTGAATGTGGCCCGTATAAGCCGGGTAACATTAATTTTATAGTTTGCGGATTAGATTTTGTTGGTAAATTTTATGCAGCCATACAAGAATCAGGATCTGGCATAAAGAATTATTTATATCCGTTTTGGGAGTTGGATAGATTGCCATATTTGAAACTTAAGGAGCTGAGCTCTTACGACGAGATTATCGCACCATCAAGTTTTATTGCGAATGCATTTTCAAATTTCATTGGCAAAGACGTTAAAACAATTCCACTCCCTGTGCGGATTCCAAAAACTGTTCATTCTAACGACATTAAAGGCGGTATATTAAAAATATATTCTTCTATGGATTTTGATTCCACGGTTGCCAGAAAAAATCCACAGGGAATACTAGATGCCTTTAGCGCAGCCTTTCCAAGAAAGTATGATGATGTGCAGCTAATTCTTAAGGTGAGGGGTAGCAATGATCTTGGGGCAAGAAATATGCTGCAGGCTCACTGCTCTAGGGACTCAAGAATTAAAGTTATCGATCAGACTTTATCCCGAATTGAGTTGGATGCATTGACAGATTCGAGCAATGTCTACTTATCAATGCATCGATCTGAGGGTTTTGGGTTTGGTCCTGCTGAAGCGCTGGCGTCTGAAAAAATAGTAGTTTCTACAGATTATGGCGGTAGCTGTGACTTTATCAACTCAACCACAGGGTATCCAGTGGATTACAAATTAATACCCTTGAAGCCTGGCGATTACCCGTATTGGGAGAATCAGCTTTGGGCTGAGCCCATGATTGATTCTGCTGTATCTGCGCTTAGGGATGTCTATGATCATTACGACAGCGCCTTAGAGCGCGCCAAAAAAGGTAGACAGTTAATGCTGGATCAACATGCTTTTGAGGTTGCTGGGAAGGCACTTAAACACCTACTCTAAATGCAAAAAGTTTGCCTATGGTGAGAGGTTGCCATTGCAGCGCGGTTAGCAAAAGTAGAGTCTGTCGGAGAGAGGAAAATCCTTGTGTCGGTGGCTCGATTTAGCCCCGGGCCGCCAAGAAATACCAAAACCCCCTTCGGGTGGTTTTTTTCATTAGTGCGAATACCTTTTTAGCTATTTCTCAAGTTGAGAAAGTCGGGTAGTTTATTAGCTGGGCAGTAATAACAGATTGTGGCCGTTTAGAAATTGCCTCGAATCCATTCTTTTCCACTTCTTCTCTATAAGCGGCATTAAGAAGAAGTGTTTCACAACAAGAAACCAGTCCTTCATATGGAGTCGCGCAAATTGCATTTTTGTATGTTTCCTCTATTGATGTTGTATCGTTGACCTCGCCAACTACGGCTATGGCATTAGAAAGCAAATAAAATACCCTGACTACTTCAAAGATTTCTGATTTATAAAAGTGGTGATTTAGAACTACTTTTGATCGTGCGATTAATTGGTCACGATCCTTGCCATATGAACCAAAGACAGATTTAACCTTTAGGCCAGTTGCCTGTAATTGAGAAAGGACTTTCTGGCGCCTCTCATTTATAGAGCCATAAAATAACACATCGATATCTTGATGAGGAGATTTTTTAATCCGAGCCAACTCCTTTTGAAAGCCTAGCGTCAACAGTTTTACATTGGGTATTCCAAGAGCTTTAAATTTAGCAATATTTCTTTCGCTGTAATCCCAAAATTCAAAATGTTTAGCCCACTCAAAAATATTTTTATTCCAAGAAGTATGATCAAAATAAATTTGTTCAGTATTTATAAAAATTGTAGATTTTGGCATCTTAGGTATTAAGTCTATTTCTAGCAAATGAACTCCAAGTACTATGTTTGTCGCATCTTTTTCCATTTTTTTGAACTGCAGAGAGGACTGATGGCCTAATTCAATCAGTGAAAAGTGAATTAATTCAGCCAGCTCCCAAAATGCAAGCACATGAATATAATTGGGGGGGTTAACAATACAGATATTAAATTTCATAGCCAAATCTTAGCGGAAAAACTGCATCGAACGAATTTGGCGATACCATATTAAGTGTTATGACTAAATCGAGCCTACCTAAATCTCTTGTCAGTCAACTCATATGGCCCTAATATTGCCTATCAGCATCCTTTACCTAGCCAAATACGCATTTCAAATCAATGCAACACGATGCTCCAAAATTATTGACCATAGTGGGGCACCACTTATCGTGAGGGATTATTGGCGTTGCCCGCGTTGATTGAGATATTTCTATATATTGGATCCATATGACCCAGTTGATCGAATTGACTTATGTGAGCGAGCATGCCTAAGAGATGTCTTTTTTGGGCTTGATGCGCTTGCTTTATCACTCCTATTTGAGGAACGCGAGCGCGGGGGTTACGGGCGCCTTGATTTTTGAAAACAATCGCTTGGGTCAAGTCATTGAAGGACCAAGGACCTAGATTGAAGATTTATGGGTAAAAATTCAAAAAGATACTAGGCATAAAAATATCCACCTCGTAGATTCAAGGCCAATTGAACATAGAAGCTTTAGTAAGTGGACCATGGTTTTTCAGGGTTTGCACTCCCCTAACTATCGTTAGTAATTGATAACTCTCCCCACATCACAATATCTACATCTACCAGCTGCCATCCTTTGTGTTGAAAGCCAATATCAAAGTCATCCGTAGTTTTACTCTTATTAAAAATAGTAGATAAGGCATCTTGTTCTGCTTTTGGGATGGTCTCTGAATAGTAGATGAGCTTATTGCCTTCGTCCGAAAGACGAACCTCTGAATAGTCTTGATCGCCGACACTAATACCTATGTGTTGTTCGTATTCATCTAGAAAATCAGGTGGCATATCGATCAGGAATGAGCCACTTTTCCAAAGAAATCCACAATTAATTTCTTTATTATCTTTGCGATAAGTCATCCGCTCCGAGATATGAAAATCAATTTTGGGGCTAATCTTAAATGCCATGGCTGCTCCTTTTGTGGATGACGGCGATAAGATAAGTTATCAGATTCAGCAATAAATGTGAATAAATTAGTTTATCGAGTGTTTTTAGTAAAAAATGTATGCAGATTTCACGTCTAGAAAGCGTTATTTCATATAAAAGCCCTGCATTGGCCCAGCAGCCAATAGAGTTGCCGGCGCAACAAAGCTAGAATCAGAAGGAACAAAAAAGCCGCCAGTAGCAACAACGATTAAAGAAAGAAGGCGAATGGGTTTTATTACATAAAGCAGTGGAGTGAGCAGATATGTTTAAAAAAACTACAAAATTAACAGCGCACAAAAACATTAAATACAGCAATGAAATTGGTGCTGGATCAAGCATTCTTGGAAATCTTGAGGGAGCAGGAAATTATAAAATTTCAGGCGGTTTATTGGGTAATATTTCTGAGGTTGCGTCGTCAGGCGCAACATTAGTCATTAATCAAGAGGGATACGTCCAGGGTGACATTCATTACTCCAACTTGATTGTTATCGGAACGGTGGATGGCTCCATCGACGTAAGCGGCCGAATTGAGGTATATCCCTGTGCCGTCATACGTGGGGATATTAAATATAAACAATTGATTATTCACCCCGATGCCAAAGTAAACGGCAGAATTACCTGCTCGAATCTGCAGGATAAAGACCACGATTTAGCTGAGGTAATCATCTTAAGCACTGCGTCAAAAACAGGCACCTATACCAATAATTAAGAATAAATTACGTAATGCGTAGAGCGGGGTTAATTAAATCTTTGTAATGGCAAGGCAAATGCCACATTTATGCCAACCAGCAGTTTAACTACCCATTCACAAAGCATTACAAATGCGACTCCCCAAGGATTTTCCGGCACTATTGTTTAGGGACATAACAAGGCCATTACGAAAAATTACCTGTTGGGTGTTGGTGCCCAATACGATCCTTTTGCCACTAATCAAGCATCGCGCACAATTACAACTAGCGCTGGCACCTCTTCCGCAACGAATAGCGGTAATTTGTTATCAGGGTTAGTGGGTATTGGTTATAAATTCTGAATTAGGCTAACCATCCTAGGGCTCGGTCGATTCGACCCCGGGCTACTACGAGATATCACAAGCACCTTCGGGCGGAGCTTTCATTTCTAGGGACCTAGACCAAAAGTAGTTTTCTTCATCTATGGCCATTAAAAGAGGGGTAACATTCGGAGAATAGTTCTGGCCCCTTGCCGTTTGGGCAGGCTATTCAATAAGAGGGAGAAATGACTAAAAAATACAATCCAATTAAAAGGCTTAATTTTGTTTTGATTGCCAGTATTTGTATTGGTGAAGCCTTGATTATGATTGTTTTACCTTCCATTGATGGGCTATCTCAGCTAGGCGCTGTAGTTTTGGATGTGATTTTGCTCATGCTTATTACCATCCCAGTAGTGAAATGGGCTGTGACTAAGCCAATGCAGAAATATCTTGATGATTTAGTGGCTGCTCAACATACGATTGCTATACGAGAAGATCAAATGCTGATAGCCTTAAATGCATTAGCAAAGGCCAAAGATAATGAGACTGGTGGCCATATTATCCGCACCCAAAAATATGTTGGCCTATTGGCAAATCGACTCAAAAGTATGGGGTATCATTCTCAGACGCTAACCGAAGAGCACATTGAGAGACTGATAAAAGTTGCGCCACTGCATGATTTGGGTAAGGTAGGCATACCCGATCACATTCTTAACAAAGAGGGGCGATTCACGGCAGAAGAAAGAGAGTTGATGAATAGCCACCCCATGATAGGAGAGTCGATCTTAGCCGCATCTCAGTCAGAGGAGAATGAGATGGGGTTAATTTCAACAGCTATTAAAGTGGCCGGATATCATCACGAGAAATGGGATGGATCAGGCTATCCCAGAAATCTACAAGGTGAAGATATTCCAATAGAGGCTCGTATTATGACGGTGGCCGATGTGTTTGATGCCCTGATTAGTGACCGACCCTATAAGAAAGGCTGGACTATAGAGGAGGCGTACACCGAGATTATTAATAACAGCGGGATCGCATATGATCCCATTGTCGTTGAGGCCTTTATTGCGGAACGACAGAGCTTTGAAGAGGTTACTAAGTTCGATCAATAAAGGCAGCGCTTAATTTGCATCTATTAAGAGCCGATTCCGCCCCGGCCAGCAAATTCAAATAATGCCCTGCTTATGAGCCGACCCCTAAATATTTGGTGGGCATTCTGCTGCAACATAGTTATTATTTGTAGACGTTGTTTACAGTCTGAGAGTAACTGGCATTAGATATCTAATTTGAATATTTTTTAAGGATACGAGCAATATGCCTTTCGAGTCTTTTAATGGGCAATTAGCCTCCCTGATTGCCACGTTTTTATGGAGCCTTGGAATGGGGCTGCTCTCGTACTATCTGGTCTATAAGACCAGATTATTCAATCACCTTATTGAAGTGCCGCTTGTACCGCCATTTTTAGCTTTGCCAGCAGTCATGTTTGCATTTCTTATGGGCTTTATGTCCTCAGATGCATGGCAGAATTATTCGTATGCAAGAACAGCGCTCATTAATGAATCAGTAGCAATCACGCGTATTTTAAATATTCCTATTGACGCCCCGGAGCTACAAAAAAATATCAAGCTCTCCATGCAAACCTACCTAGAAGGTGTTCTCAAAGAGGAATGGGCTGATTCAATAAATAAATCCCCCAGTCCAAAGGCTCAAGCATCGATCGATAGCATGGAGCTCAGCATCTGGGAGAGTGTCGCTGCCTGCGGCCAAGCATCAGGCAAGAGCCCTCTTTGTATAGATTCAGCAATGAGCGGAGCATTTATTGGCGCTCTAAATGATTTACGAGCTGCTCGCCAGGAAAGACTGTCCTTGGGTTATGTAGGTAGCGCCGATGGAAAATGGATCTTGGCTATTATTTTGGGCCTGATATCCGTTATCAGCGTGGCTGCGGTCCATCGGCACAACATAAGGACAGGCATTACTGCCTTAATCCTGTATTGCTTGAGCATCTGGATAGCCTTGGGTATTGCTGTCCTATTTAGCAATCCTTATGAAGGGGCAGAAAGGCTTAAGCCTATACCGTTCATAGCTACCTTAGAAAGTTTGAAGAATGCATCCAAATAAGATGTTGATGTCGTTTCTAAGTCATCAAAATTAAACGGTAATCCCCCCATTTTTTTACTCAGTATAAAAATAGGGGCCAGCATTCCGTATGAACATTACAGGGCAGGATTCAAACCAGTGGCCAACAGATTTAGCTTGAATACTCTGATACCATCATAATTTTCGAATCTTAATTGGAGTGGCCATGCCTATCCTGAAATCAGTAATGGCATTAGTTTTACTAATGCCTTTGTTGGGAGGGGCCCAGACGCCTTCTTCTGTCGAATTGAATAAAACGAAACCACTCCCGAGCGCGTTTGTAGCGGCTGATATAAATAAAGATGGACAGATCTCCCGTGAGGAGGCACAGAAAGCGAAGATCCCCAGTCTAAGTTTCGATGCCGCCGATAAAGACAAAAATGGGAGATTAAACCTAAGTGAATGGACTCTACTTAAGTTTTAGCCGCTGAACTGAATTGCACAGAACTACTAGGGAAGCACGAATGAGTGTGGGCTTGAAGATGCCCCTGGTAGTGGGGCTGTAAAGCCATTTCGGATCTGTGAGTGACCCTTCAATAGAGTAGAGTTTACGTTGAGCAAATTCACTCGCCTATAAAAGTCTGGAGTTTTGAAATGAAATGGTTATTTAGCATCTGCACTTTCGTTTTTTTTAACTTCGCGACAGCCCAAACAATGACTCCTATTCTGATAGAGGCTGATGTTGGTAGAGAGACTGGCGTTTTTTCAAAATCACCCGTTGTTCAAAGAGCAATTCTTCTGAAACCCTCAATTCCATCCGATACAGCGTTGCTGTTTTATCGTGGCTGGTCGGGCATTGCCAACATTAAGACTGAGAATGATTGGAAGAGAAACTTAAATTATTTACAAAACAATACAGAATTATTTGCCCAAGCTGGTATTGCCCTTGTTGTGATGGATTGCCCAAGCGACGAAAATAAAGTGGCCCAAGGAAATACTCCGCTAGCGTGTAACGATGACTTTCGTTCTTCCATAAAGCATGCCGACGATGTTCGAAAAATAATGGCCGTCTTAAAGGAAAAATATGGCATTAGCAAGTTTTTTATCATGGGCCATAGTTATGGAACCATCTCATCAAAATGGCTTGCTAAAAATCTGGGAAATGAAATTCAGGGTAGCATCCATTCGGCCGCCAAGACAGTAGCGAGTCCACGTATGCGTACCTACGGCTACTCGGTCGAGTCATTTGATATGGGGTCATTAAAGGCCCCGGCCCTTAATGTTCATCATGGCGA
>JBIILR010000184.1:0-4077 GCA_044338365.1 Polynucleobacter sp.
GCAAAATCGCCCTCAGCTGGGTTAAGAATATCTCTGGCTCGGTCAATGACCACCGAATCGCCCGCAATCCCAGTGGCGATGTTCCGGTTTGCGACAAGTCACTGCCCGAACCCAAGGCTTTGTCAGCGCCCACATCAATGGTTCGAATATTAACCGGTAGGCCATGCATACCCTCAATCACACGGCGGTATTCTAAATACTGCTGCTCTTCTCCTGGAAGGGCCTCTTTGCGATTCATAAAGAGAAATTCGGAACGAAACAGGCCAACCCCTACAGCGCCAAACTCGACCGCCTGCTTTGCGTCTTCCGGTAATTCAATGTTGGCCAAGAGTTCAATTTGAACACCATCGCGCGTCTTAGTATCAGAATATTTAATTTGCTGTAACTTCTCCGCTTCAGCAAGCTCAGTTTGTTGTAAAGCGCGGTAGTCTGCCAACAAACGATCGCTGGGAGAAACCACCACCACGCCACGGTCACCATCGAGCACCAACCAATCGCCGTGGCGAATAATTTCACTAGCATGGCGCGCGCCCACAACCGCAGGAATTTCCATGCTGCGAGCCACAATCGCGGTGTGCGAGGTACGACCACCAAGGTCGGTAACAAAGCCTTTAAATGCATAGTCCTTAAAGCGCAACATGTCGTGTGGTGCGATGTCATGCGCCACAATGATGGCGTCGACTCCCGCATCGGTCGGCGCCAAAAAATCGGGCTGGGATAGCCCATCCTTGTGTTGCGAGTGCAGCGCTTTTAAAACCCGCTCTGCTACTTGACGAATGTCATGGGCACGTTCTTTCAGGTAAGGATCTTCGATTTCTGCAAATTGCTCTAGCAAGTCGTTTAGCTCGGTCGTCAAAGCCCACGCTGCATTGAGTCGTTCGGTTCGTATCAACTTCAACGGCTTTTCAGCCAAAGTAGGATCAGCCAAAATCATGCTGTGGACATCCAAAAACGCAGCCATTTCTTGTGGCGCATCCTTCGGCAATCCACCGCGCAAGGTAGTTAACTCCGTTTGAACCTGCTTGAAGGCTGCAAGCAGTCGTCTGGCTTCTGCTTCCTCTTGCCCAAGATCGATTAAGTGGTGACTGACTTCAAGAGCGGCTCTGGAAATGAGCACGGCTCGGCCAATGGCAATGCCCTTGGATACCGGAATGCCATGCAATGAAAATGTCATAGGTTACTCGCCCTCACCGAAGCGATCATTAATCAATGCGGTGATGGCTTGCATGGCTTCTTCTGAATCCGTTCCGATTGTTTCTAGGGTCACGGTGCTGCCAATACCTGCAGCCAGCATCATCACACCCATAATGCTCTTGGCATTAATTTGACGGCTGCCTTTACTCAGCAGCACTTCGCACTGGTATTGCGCAGCGAGTTGCGACAGCTTGGCCGATGCTCTGGCATGTAGCCCAAGTTTATTGATGATGTTGATTTCAGCGACTGGCATGACTAATCCTGTACTTCCGTAGTTTGTGCATTGACCATAGCACCTAAACGCAAGATACCATTTTGACCGCCCTGCAGTGTTTTTTGTGCCAACACATCTAATGCATCGTCTTTATAGGAGACTGCGCGCATGAGCATGGGTAGATTCAGTCCCGCCAAAATTTGGACTTTTAATTTCATACCCGTACTACTTTGCTGCGACATCAGGCGTGAGGCAACGTTCGCCGGGGTTGCGCCCATCACATCCGTCAAGACCAGCAACTCGCCATGCATTTCAACCGCCTTGGCAGCAGCCAAAACCCGCTCGTAACTGATTTTGGCATCTTCGTGCGCTGGGATATCGACAGCCTGAATGTGCCCAGGTATCGAACCATACACATGCTCAGCAAAGCTCAGCATGGCGCTCGCTATCGGGGTATGGGCAATGATCAGAATTCCGGCCATATCAGTGCAAGGCTTTTTCTAAAGCACGCAGCCAAATGGCAGCGACATCGCAATCGGTCTGCTCCGTAATTTCCACAAAACACGTTGGGCTGGTCACATTGATTTCCGTTAGGTAGCCACCAATTAGGTCTAAGCCTACCAAGAAAAGGCCTTTTTGCCAAAGCAGTGGCGCCAAGTATTGCGCTACCTTCATTTCCTGGGGGCTCAAAGGCATCGCCACACCCTTGCCGCCAGCCGCTAAGTTGCCGCGAATCTCTGTACCTTGGGGAATACGCGCTAAAGCATAGGGGACTACTTCACCGGCGATGAGCAAAACGCGTTTATCGCCCTGTGCAATCTCTGGCAAAAAGCGTTGCGCCATTAAGGTACGCGCGCCATTCTCACCGAGGGTTTCAACAATACTGGCTAAATTGAGGCCATCACTTCCCACCCGAAATACCCCCATGCCGCCCATCCCATCGAGGGGTTTAATCACAATATCCGAATGCCTTGCATGAAATGCCTCCACCTCAGCAAGGTCTCGCGTGACTAAGGTGGGAGGAATCAAGTCAGGGTACTCGGTAATGGAGAGTTTCTCTGAATGCTCCCGAATCGCGTCAGGCCGATTAAACACCCGCGCCCCCTGACGAACAGCAGCGGAGAGAAGCCAAGTGGTATTGAGGTACTCGATATCGAACGGTGGGTCTTTGCGCATCAGTACTGCAGAAAAATCGGCCACTCGGCGCGACTCAATTGCGCCCACTTCAAACCAGGATGTGCTACTTGGCTTAATTGCTAGAGGCCTGCAGTCGGCCACTACGCTAGTGTCTTTCCAAACAATGCCGCGCGTTTCTACAAACCATAGGCGATGTCCCGCAGCTTGGGCCGCACGCATCATTGCCAGCGTTGAGTCCTTCTGTATCGCGAAAGAATCCAAGGGGTCGGCAATGAATAAAAAATCCAAGGGAATGTCTCGGTAGTTTTACTTACGCCACTTCTGCGTTAGGGTCAGTGCGCTCTAACTCGAGCGAAGACGCCAATAAAGCAAGGCGGGCTACGACGCCGTATAGATAGAATCGATTGGGAGCGGCACTGCCCGGTTTTGCGTGGTAATCCGGCATGGCATTTTGCTCGAATGCCAAGGGCACAAAATGCATACCGGGTGCATTGAGATTCTCATCGGGACCTCGGTCTGTATGAACGCGATAAAAGCCGCCCACAACATAGCGATCAATCATATAGACCACGGGCTCGGCAACCGCCTCATTGACTTTTTCGAAGGTATACACACCCTCCTGAATAATCACATCACTAACTTCTAGGCCCTCTTTAACAACGCTCATCTTATTGCGATCACGGCGATTGAGGTTTTTGAGTTGACTAACATCGTTCACTACCATCACACCCATACCATAGGTTCCGGCATCGGCTTTAACTACGACATACGGCTTTTCTTTAATGCCATATTCACGGTATTTTTTAGCAGTCTTTTTTAATATTTGCTCTACTGCTGCTTGCAATTCTTGTTCGCCCTGACGCTCATGGAAGTTCACATTGCTACAACTGGTGAAGTATGGATTGATCATCCATGGATCAATGTTAACGAGCTTGGCAAACTTCTTAGCAACCTCATCGTAAGCTTCAAAGTGATTTGACTTGCGGCGAATATGCCAACCGGCATGCAGGCCTGGCAATAAGTATTGCTCGTAGATGTTTTCGAGTATGGGCGGAATGCCTGCAGATAAATCGTTGTTGAGCAAAATGGAGCAGGGATCAAAATCTTTAATGCCAAGGCGTTGCTTTTTTAGGCCCAATCGCGCGAGCGGCTCAAGTAAGAGGCGATTGCCATCTGGCAAATCTATCCACGTTGGCTTTTTAATGTCTTCGGACAAACTACCGAGGCGTACATTGAGTCCTGCTTGACGCAGAATTGAAGAAAGGCGGGCAATGTTCTGCAAATAAAACGTATTCCGCGTATGGCGCTCCGGAATCAACAGCAAATTTTTTGCCTCAGGGCAAATCTTTTCAATCGCAGCCATCGCCGCCTGCACTGCAAGGGGCAGCATTTCTGGGGAGAGGTTATTAAAACCGCCTGGAAATAAATTGGTATCGACCGGTGCTAGCTTAAAACCCGAGTTGCGTAAATCAACCGAGCAATAAAAGGGTGGCGTATGCTCTTGCCATTCCAAACGAAACCAACGCTCGATA
>JBIILR010000134.1:0-4071 GCA_044338365.1 Polynucleobacter sp.
CCCTATAATAGAGCCCAATGCCCAGATGGCGAAATTGGTAGACGCACCAGCTTCAGGTGCTGGCGATCGAAAGGTTGTGGAGGTTCGAGTCCTCTTCTGGGCACCATCATTCAAAACGGAGTTGTGCCTACTTGGCATAGCTCTGTCCTTCATGGCAAGAATCAATTGCGGTTGCCCTAAGCCTCAAATGGGTGCTGCAAGAGTATGGTTTCATCGCGCTCCGGCCCGGTAGAAACCATTGCAATCGGTTTACCGGCAACGGCTTCGATCCGGCGCAAGAAAGTCTGCGCTTCTGGCGGCAATTTATCCCACGCTCGAATACCGAAGGTCGTGCCTTTCCAGCCTGGGAAGTCCTCATAAATCGGCTCACAACGTGCGACTGCTTCAGCGCCGCGCGGAAGCACATCCAAGCGCTGGCCATCCAAGTGATAGCCCACGCACAAGCGAATGGTTTCAAAGCCATCGAGTACATCCAGCTTGGTAATGCAAAGGCCGCTGAGGCCATTAATCTGAATCGAGCGCTTTAAAGCGGCGGCATCCAGCCAGCCGGTTCGACGAGGACGGCCTGTCACCGAGCCAAATTCTTTACCGACCTCAGCCAACCGAATGCCGACGGGATCCTGCTTGGCAGGATTGTCGTGGTCATAGAGTTCGCTTGGGAAAGGTCCTGCACCCACGCGAGTGCAATATGCTTTGGTAATACCCAAGATGTACTGCAAGGACTCCGGGCCAACGCCCGATCCCGCTGCTGCATTGCCTGCCACGCAATTACTGGAGGTGACATAGGGATAAGTGCCGTGATCAATATCAAGCAAGGTGCCTTGAGCGCCTTCAAACAAGAGTGATTGACCTGCTTGCCCAGCCGCATACAATGCGCTCGAGACATCCACCACCATCGGCTTGATGCGCGCTGCGTAGGACATGGCTTCATCGAGGGTCGCTTTGTAATCAACCGGGCTGGCGCCGTAGTACTGCGTCAACATGAAATTGTGATACTCGAGGTTCTCGCGCAGCTGTTCGGCAAACTTCTCGGGATAAAACAAATCTTGTACTCGCAGCGCTCGGCGCGCCACTTTATCTTCGTATGCTGGGCCAATACCGCGACCGGTGGTACCAATTTTGGCTTCGCCGCGTTTTTTCTCACGGGCATGGTCAATTGCCACGTGGTAAGGCAAAATCAAAGTCGCTGCCTCGGAAATGCGTAAGCGGGAACACACGTCTAAACCAGCCGCCTCAAGCTCACCAATTTCTTTAAAGAGTGCCTCGGGCGAGAGCACAACACCGTTGCCAATGTAGCAAATGACGTTCTTATGCATGATGCCCGACGGAATTAAACGCAGAATGGTTTTCTTATCGCCAATGATCAGGGTATGCCCCGCATTGTGTCCGCCCTGAAAGCGTACAACGGCTTGCGCATGGTCAGTTAACCAGTCGACGACTTTGCCTTTACCTTCATCACCCCACTGCGTGCCGATAACGACCACATTGCGGCCACGAGTTTGTTGTTGTTGAGGCATATTTAATCCAGTAATAAACAAATCAATCAAAAACACATAGCAGGCTACTAGCTACTCTTGCTAGCGCTCTTGGGCTGTACCTTCCAAGTACCGCCCTGCTCAACTAAAACGCGATCCAGTCGATATTCTGCACTGAGTGCCGCATCGCCAGGCGCTAGTTGAACCACAATCTCACCGCTAGCGCGAAGGGCTTGGATTGCTGCATTTAATCCCGGATCACTGATCCAAGGCGCTACGATCGCTGAGCGCTCTTCGAGGTCAGTTGATAGGCCGGCCAAGGTTAACAAGTCAATTGAAAAACCCGTAGCAGGACGGGCACGCCCAAAGGCCTGCCCCACATGATCGTAGCGACCGCCGCGTGCAATCGGTTGGGGTAATGCATCCACGTATGCGGTAAACATCATGCCGCTGTGGTATTGATAACCCCGTAAATCGGCTAAATCAATGCTGACCTCCGGTGTCGATGGCATCGAGGCAATGGCGTTCGTCAGCCGCTCCAGCAGAGCTAAGGCATTGCTGACCAGCGTATTGCTTGGCAACACTTTCCGCGCCCTTACCAGCACTTCTGTAGCCGGGCCACTTAACTCCGTTAATGCCATCAAAGCCTGACCAACGGGCTGCGGTAAGTTGCGCGACCAGCCTGCAAGACTACTGCGGTCTTTGCTTTGCAAAAGGCCATAGAGGGTTTCAATGTCTTCTTTTGAAACAGCCTGATCCGCCAAGATGCCAGTCAATATGCCGGCATGCGAGAGATCAAGGTAAACCTGCTTTAGTCCAGCGGTTTGCAGTGTTTGCAATAGCAGCGTCAGCGCCTCTAAGTCGGCCTCCCAACCAGCGTGACCGTAAATTTCAGCACCCAGTTGCAACTCTTCGCGGGAAGAACAGCCAATCGGTGTTCGGGTGTGGGCAATGGGTCCCGCATAACAAAGCCGCGTTACACCAGTGCGATTGAGTAAGTGGGCATCAATGCGGGCGACTTGGGGCGTCATGTCGGCACGCAGGCCGAGGGTTCTGCCCGAGAGCTGATCAACCAATTTAAACGTTTGTAAATTGAGGTCAGAGCCGGTGCCCGTTAGCAATGAATCTAAAAACTCGAGCAATGGAGGGGCGACCAGTTCGTAGCCATAGGAACGGTAAAGGTCGAGCAAACTGCGGCGCAGTTGCTCTACTTTACGCGCCTTAGCAGGCAAGACATCGGCGATGTCTTCGGGTAATAACCAGCGATTCACGATACGCGCTTCTTATTTTTTATTAAGGTGCTTAAAGAACTCATTAGTGGGTTCAATCACCATAATATCGCGCTTATCCTTAAATGAGCTCCGATAGGCCTCTAGGCTGCGGTAAAACTGCGCAAATTGAGGGTCACGGCCAAAGGCCTCGGAATACAACGCCGTTGCCCGGGCATCGCCAGCGCCTTTGATACGCTGCGCATCACGGTAGGCTTCGGCCAGAATCACATCGCGCTGGCGCTCGGCATCGGCGCGGATCTTATCGGACTCAGCAGCACCAGTTGAGCGGAGCTCATTGGCGACGCGCTTGCGTTCGGCTTCCATCCGGCGATAGACCGAGTCGCTAATTTCAGCCAAGAGATCAATGCGCTTTAAACGGACATCAACGATTTCAACGCCGATGTCTGCAGCATCTACTTCGACTTTTTTGCGAATGCTTTGCATTACTTCATCGCGTTGCTCGGAGATAATTTCCCGCACAGTACGCTTGGTGAACTCTTCATTGAGCGCGGAACGCACCAGCTGCGTTAAGCGATCGGAAGCCATCCGCTCATCACCCTTAAAGCTGATGAAGAATTTACGCGGGTCAATAATGCGCCACTTGACGTACGAGTCGACGAGTAAGTTTTTCTTTTCAGCGGTGATGTAGCGCTCTGCTTCCGGGTTATCAATCGTCATAATGCGGCGATCAAAAAAGCGGATGTTTTGGAACGGCGCTGGCAACTTAAAATTCAGGCCTGCATCATCGGCTACGCGAACAAACTGCCCGAAGGCAAAGACCACGGCAAATTTACGCTGATCGACAACGAAGACGCTGGATAAAACAACAATGACCAATAAAACCAGGCCAACCAGGATAGCAATAACGCGATTTGGATTCATATTCATTATCGTGCGTCCCGATCTCGGCTGCGCAGTCCGCCATCACGGCGATCCGCAGGGCGCTCAGGCGCTCTAGTAGTGGGGGCAGGTACATCCGGTGCAGCACCTACGGTAACTGAACCGTTTGCTACAGTTTGACTTGCTGCTTTTGCGCTTTCGGCGCTGACCTGCGAAACGATCTTATCGAGCGGCAAATACAACATGCTGTTGCTTTTTGAGGTGTCGACCAAAATCTTCGAGACATTGGTGTACACCTCACGCATCGTATCGACATACATACGATCACGCGTGACCTGTGGTGCCTTGGCGTATTCAACCAAAATCTGCTTAAAGCGCATCGCATCGCCCTCTGCGGTTGCAGTGACACGGGCTTTATAGCCTTCTGCCTCTTCGATTAATCGCGCTGCAGTACCTTTGGCGCGCGGAATAATGTCATTGGCATA